>CADCVI010000044.1 GCA_902806105.1 uncultured Rubrobacteraceae bacterium | reverse complement strand
ACGCGAAGTTGCGGCGAGAACGGTAAGCCTATTCTCCGGGTTCCGGTCTACGGTGATACATGTCGAGCCGCTGACGCCTCCGTAGAACCTCATGGTTCCGTCTGTGTTGAGCTCGACCGTTCGGGTCTGTCCGACGACCGTGGGTGGGATAGCCCAGCCTCCGGCGCCGGTGTCGAGCGTACCGGCTATGTTCATCACCTTGACGTCGTCGGGGAACGTTCGCGGCTTTGGTGGGGTGGCGGGGTCCACGGCTGACGGTGAGGTCGCGGGGTAGGGCGCGAGCAGCTTTACCAGGTAGTAATCCGGACCTTCATCCTCTCCGGCCCTATCGGGGACGAGCACGACACGCCAGTCGGTTAGCTGGTTGGTGGCGCTGGTGTGGGCGAGGCGAAGATCGGCGGCGAGCTGGTTAGTAGCGGCGTCTACCCGCCGCTGCTCAAGGAGGCCGAGCCACACGACGATCCCGATAGCGAGCAGGATACCGAGAATGGCGATCACGACCAGTAGTTCAGGGAGAGTGAAACCTCGCTCGTCCCGTCGAAGCATCGTTCTTGTCGAAGAACCAACTGGTCCTGGCACGTTCCGTACACCTGCTTTCCGCATACCTCGATCGCCCGTGGGCTCCGGTAATTACAGAGAGACGATCTCAGGCCTGGAACGGCGAGGAATCGTTCCAGGAGTATGAACTACTCCGGCATGATGCCGTCCGGCGCGGGCAGGACGAGGCGGATCGCGGAGGATTAAGTGAGGAGTCAGGACTCGTGCACTGAACGCGACCTCTGGATAATGTTCGGTCCCGTGTGAACGGACACGAGCGGCGGAAGCTTGCACGCGTCAGCGCTCTGGGCGCGGTTGCATAAGCCCAGAGCGCTGATGAGTACCGTAGATCATAGGGAGTGGATGGTGACGACGGCTATTAAGCCGGGACAGAGCTCAGGTCAGGTACGAGCTGCGTAGCTTGTCAACCTCACTCTGAGCCTCTGTTTAGCCCGTGCCGCGCACCCACTCGTGCACCCGGCCCCCCTACAAAGACAACTACTGTGGTAGTAAGCCCCTCCCCCATTAAACGGATGAGTGCGCCCGCTATGAGGATAGGGAACACGATGCGTTTCTTGCTTGTTCCGCAATCCTCGCTGGCCGTATTACGAGGGAAATTCCCCGGCTTCTCGTTGGTGTAGCGTCACGCTTGCGTGGTTCCCGGATCTCCCCCAGGCAGGGCGTCTACGACTTCTTGCGCTCGATGAACTCTATGCGGTAGCCGTCCGGGTCCTTGACGAAGAAGAGGCGGGTGGTGCCGCTGCCCATCGCGTGGGGCTTGCTCTCGAAGTCCACGCCGCCGGCTGCTTCGAGCTTCTCGGCGAGCGCGTCGAGGTCCTCGACGGCGAACGCGACGTGGCTGTAGCCCTCGCCGAGCGGGTACGGCTCCTCGCGGTCGTGGTTCAGGGTGAGCTCCAGGCGGGCCTCGGAGTCGCCGGGGACGGTGAGGAAGGCGTTGGTGGCGTCGTTGCCGATGGGGCTCTTGCGCACGAGCTCGAGGCCGAGCTTGTTCGTGTAGAAATCGAGGCTCCTGTCGAGGTCCAGGACGCGGTAACAGGTGTGGATGTATTGCACGGGACTCCTTTGTTCGTGGCCTGGTGGCTTGTCGGCGCTTCGGCACGTCTGACCGGTACCCGAAGCTGTTTTTATTTTAGTGCAGCTTTCGCCCCCGGTCTGTCGTTGCGCCCTCAGGGATTCGTCCGTCCGGACTTGCATATGGGCTGATGGGCTGACCGGCTGATAAGCTAACCGCGTGGAAACGAGGAACGTCACGCGGGGGTTGCCGGAGGGGGCGGCCCGGCGGGCGGCCAGGATCGCCCAGGTCGGGGCGCGCTACGGGTTCGGGTACGTCTTCGGGCGGAGGTTCCTCGTGGGGCGGCGCGCGCGGGACGTGGGCCGCGTCGGGACGAGGCTGCGGCTCGCGATGGAGGAGCTTGGCCCGACGTTCGTCGAGCTCGGCCACTTTCTAGCCTCGCGCGGCGACGTCCTGCCGCCGGACGTCGCCCTGGAGCTCGCGCGGGCCTCCGCGCCCGTACCGCGGGTCACCTTCCCCGAGGTGCGCGCGCTCGTCGAGAGGGAGCTCGGCCTCTCTATGGAGAAGCTCTTTGTGGAGTTCGACGAGGCACCGGTCAGGGTCGGGGTGTTGACGCAGGCGCACCGGGTTGTACTGCCCGGGGGGCGTCCGGCGCGGGTGGTGGTCAGCCGCCCGGGGGTGCGCCGGGACCTGCTGGCGATGCGGCCGGTGGCGGACGTCGTCCGTCGCTCGCTCACGGGCAGGGACGGCAGGGTGCCGCCGCTGGACCCGGTGCAGGCCGTCGCCGAGTTCGCCAGGTACGTGGGGCAGCGCAGGGACATGTTCTCCGCGGCTCAGACGGCGCGCAGGCTGCGCGAGCTGGATGGCTTCTCGCTCGGGGTCCCTGAGGACTACCGGCGCTACTCGACGGGGCGCTGCGCGACCTTCGGGGCTCCGGAGGGGGGGATCCCGCCGGGCGGCACCCTCCTGACGGCTTCCCGCGAGCTCGTGCGGCTCTCGCTGACGGAGGGCATACACTTCGCCGACGTCTCCCCGGATCATTTCACGCTCGCGGGCGGGGAGCTGTGGTTCGCGGACCCGACGGAGGCTTTCGCCCTGGACGAGGAGCGGCTGCGGGGGCTTGCGGAGGTGCTGGCGGCCGTGAGGCGGGGGGACGCGGACGGCGTCGCGCGCGCCCTGCCCCTCCTCGGCTGCCGGGTGCCGCGAGACGCCCGGGTGCTCCGGCGCGAGCTTCGCGACGTCCTGGGCGCCCTGGGCGGGCCGCTGTGGCGGGAGCACACGCTCCGGGAGATCCGGGCTCGAAGCCTCGAAGCGATGAGGAGGGGCGGGGTCGTGCTGCCGACCGAGGTGGCGGGGCTGCTCGACTCCCTCGTCCGGGCCGAGGGGCTGGGGATGCCGGGGCAGGAGAAACCCGGTGAGGCGGCTCCGGCGACGGTCGCGGCGGCGGAGGCGGCCGAGGAGCTTATAGGGAGGTTCCGCGACCCTGTTTACATCGCGGAGAGGACGGCGGGGAGGCTCGTGCAGGCCGACGCCTACGCCCAGTACCCCCGACAGGTCCACTCTCTGCTCGAAGAGCTGAAGGACGGCGAGATCGAGGTGGTCTTCAAGCACAAGGGGCTGGACGACCTGATCTCCCGCGTCGACGTCTTCGCCAACCGCCTCGTCTTCGCCCTGCTTATCTCCGCCCTGATACTCGGCTCCTCCCTCCTCGGCATCTTCGGCGAGAGCGGCATCCGTCTACTCGGGATCGGCGTCTTCGGCCTCGTCGGCTTCGTCCTCGCCGCCGTACTCGGCCTCGCCCTCCTCCTGGGCATCATCCGCTCGGGACGTTTGTAGGGGTCTAGGAAAAGGCGGGGTTCTCGACGATCATGCCCTCGGACGAGGCCGCTTCGTTTAGCTCCCCGTCGGAGGACAACAGAACGAGAGGCGACAGCCCGAAGTTCGCGCGCTGCTCCTGGAGCACCGGCGCCGTCGCGAGTTGCACGCAAGCGATGCCGCCCGGCCGCCACAGCGACGAACCCGTACCGGGCTCGCAAGTCTTTCGGCAAGCGGGACGCCGCAGTCGAGATCTCCCCGGGGTCCACCCCCGCGGCGGAGCCTCTCCTATAGAGGGCAACAAACGTCAGAATGTAATTTACGACCAGAATCGTTCTCGGATAAACTCCGGAGTCCGAGTCGAGGGAGAGGAAGGAGAAGCATGGAGGGGCAGATCCGCACGGAGGTTTTGAAGACCATCCCCTACGGGTTCTACATAACCGGGGTGATAGGGTCGGAGGGCGAGGCGAACGGGTTCACGACCTGCTGGGTCTCGCAGGTCTCGTTCGAGCCCCGGCAGGTGGTCGTGGCCGTCAGAAAGGACCAGCACACGCACGACCTGATCGACTCTGGCGGCGTCTTCTCCCTGAACTTTCTCGACAAGGACCAGGAGGAGCTCGCCCGGAAGTTCACGCAGCCCCTCGACAACGACGCGGGTACGGTCGGCGGCTCCCCCTACACGACGGGCGAGGCCACCGGCGCCCCCCTCTTCGACGAGGCCTTCGCCTACCTCGAGTGCCGCGTCGTGAACAAGATGGAGGCCGGCGACCACACGGTCTATCTGGGCGAGGTCGTATCCGCCACGCTCAAGCGCCCCGCGGACATCCTCACGGACCTCGATACCCCGATGGACTACGGCGGCTAGTGACCGTCGCACCGGGGCAACCCACCGCTAAGAAAATAGGCCGAAAGGATGATGCGCCGGACGCCGCCGCGTGGCACCATGAGCAACCATGAGCGCGACAAAGACAGGTAGGAAGAAGAAGCAGCAGACCCGCCGCAAGAACTCGACCGAGCCGCCCTGGAACGTCCTGCTGCACAACGACTGGGAAAACTCCATGACCAAGGTGGTCGTGGTCCTGAGAAAGGTCTTCCCGGGGATGACCGTCATCAGGGCCATCGGGATCATGTACGAGGCCCACTCGTCGGGCCGCGCGGTGGTCAAGCGGTGCCACAAGGAGCTCGCGGAGCTTTACAAGGAGCTTCTGGAGGCCGAGGGGCTCAGGATAAGCCTCGAACCGGCGGAGTAGCGGCGGGGCCTCTAATCGGGGGGATGGAGTGTCCGCCCCCCTGCCGCGGTGAACTCAGACCTTGCCGAGCATCCGCCGGACGCGCAGACCGTCCCGGTAGCCGCGGTAGTAGGCGAGCCGGTCCGGGCCCTCCCAGTCGTTCAAGTGATCATTCTCCGCAAAGGTCTCGACGGGCTGGAAGCGCCCGTCCCACCAACCGCCCTGATAGGCCGGCGTCTCGCTGAGGACCCCGGAAGTAGGGCGTCCCCCAACGGAAGAGCCGAAATTCCTAGCAACTTTTTCCTGGAGCATGGCGGTCCTCCTGCCTAGACTCGTCTTCGGGGCCGTATATTACACGCGAGTTTCACGTAATTCAGCTTACGTTAACGAATCCTAATGTAGCTCCGCCTTCGGCCGCCCGTGAAGACCGCTTTCGGTCGCTTGCCCGCGCATAGCGCCGAGACGACTGCATACGGGTCGAACGATCCCGGGGTGCGCTAGAAAGTTGCCGTGGCACGGGGGTCCGTAGGCCGAGGCACGGGTTATCGATCCTCAGCAGCGAAAGGCCCCCGGAAGGTCGGAGCTATGGGAGGGACGCTGTCAGGCGAGGGGTTCGGGCTCGCGGGGCTCGTCGGGGCGGGAGAGCTCCGGGTCGCGCCCGGGCGTGATCGGCTCGGGGTCGCCGAGCTCGCCCTCGTCCGGGGCCTCGTCGTCGAGGAGGAGGTCTGGGACGCGGGGGCGGAAGAGGCCGAAGGACGAGGTGTAGCCGTGCAGGAACGTCTCGCCGCCGACCGGGCCGATCTCGCCGTTGCAGAAGAAGCCGCCGACGGGCAGGTCGCCGAGGTGCTGTTTGAAGACGTTCGTGTCGAAGTTTGGCTCGCCGTAGAGGTGCTCGCCGCGCCCGAGGCAGGAGAAGAGGAGGGCGCCCGAGAGGTCCTGCTTCCGGGGCAGGGTATCCTCGTAGCCGGTGAGCATCGCGTGCAGGTCCTCGGCCGAGGTCTTCGCGTCGCGGAGGTGGAAGCGGACGCGCATCCCCTCCTGAAGGCGCTCCCCGACGCCTATGGCCCCGCTGTTGGGGTCTATCCCTATAACGTTGCGGACGAGGAAATCGCCGACCTTGCCGTCCTCCGCGAACTCGTCCATCAGGACGCCAATAAAGAGCGAGGTCCCGGCGAGACGGCGTTCCTCCTCGTCCATGCCGGAGAAAAGCTCCCTGAGCACCTCGAGCGCCGGGCGTCCTTCGAGCTCGCGCAGAATGTTGCCGTCGCAGGCGGTCACCTGCATCAGCTCGCCGACCGGGCGGCAGCCCTGCGCCACGACCGTGTCCACGACCAGGTCGCCGGTGAAGGAGGCCCCGATCACGCCCTGCGTGTAGACCCCGTCGTCGAGAAAGAGGGCGTTCAGGCCGGGTGAGGTGGCGCCGCTTGCGAGCCCCCCGATCTTGGCCGCGCCCGGGAAGGCGAAGTCGAGGCCGGCGAGGAGGGCCTCGGACCTCGTGCTGAAGGGGTCGGCGAGGAGGACGAACTGGGGCTCCTCGGCGGGACTCACGCCGACGAGGGTCTCCCAGGCGTCGGGCGGGCCGTCGGGGTCGGGGAGGGAGTCTTCGAGGTGGAAGGGCTTGACGACCACATCGGGGAGGCGGGCGGCGACGAGGGTGACGGCGGGGGACTGCTCTATCTCCTCGCCACCGCCGATCACGCCGCCCGCCGAGCAGCCGAGCAGGGTCTGGGGCGCGAGGGCACCTTCCAGCGTCTCGTACAGCCCGTCGTAGTACTCGGCGAAGTGGGGCGTGACGAACGCGAAAGCCACCGTGACGGGGCCGGGGCCGAGCTCCGCCCGGATGTTTCCGGCGCAATCCAAGACGGCCTCCTCGAAGGAGGTCTTGCGCGATATCGCCGTTGCCCACTTCATGCTTCCTACCTCCGCTTTAGCCTGCGGCCTTTATACCGCGCCGCGCAAACGCTTGCCGGGAGCGGCGAGCCGCGCCCTGCGATGGAGCAGGTACGCGAAGAGCAGGGCGCCGAGGACCACCGGGACGAGCAGGCCGGAGAAGACGGCGACCCCGACCCAGAAGCCGAGGGCGATCAGGGTGCTGTCGAGCATGCCTGCCGGGGGCTCTACCCTCCCCCACCTCCCCCGGCCGAGGGCGAGGATGAGGGCCGTGGCGGCGGCGCCCGAGAGGAGCCAGCCGAGGTAGTTGCTCACCGGGACGCCGTAGTAAGGGCCGCCCTCCGGCCAGACCCAGAAGCCGAGGGAGGCAGCGCCCGGGTCGAGGACGCCGTCGATCAGGGTCAGGAGCACGGCGGAGCGGACGACCCATGCGAGCGCCCTGACGGCTCCGCGCTGGTATCCGGCCCTCGGGGCTGTGGCGGCGACTGCGCCGAGGACCAGCGGCGCCCAGGAGATCGGGAGCAGGTACGGGACGACGCCGAAGAGCCTCGGGCCCAGGGCATCGCCGTAGTAGAAGGTGCCGTAGGGGAGGCCGGTGACGACGCCAGTGGTTTCTATGGCGTACCCGAAGGCGGAGAGGGCGAGGATCGAGAGTGCTGCCCTTCCGGGGCCGAGGTAGGCCAGGAGGGCGACGAAGGCGGGGAGGGCTATAAGAAAGGTCGAGACGTACGAGCCGACCCCGGCGCCGGGGACGTCCGGGAAGCGGGTGGTGAAGTACGAGGCGCCGAAGAAGAGGGCGCTCGTGAGGAGCAGGAGGCGCGGGGCGGCCTTGAGGGGTTTCGGGATCACGGGGGTATGGTAGCCCACAGGCGTCCGCTGGGCGGCTGGTATATTTGGCGCATGCTTCTCCGCCTCTTCCACATCTCGCGGCCGGTGCTCTGGATCAACACCATAGGGTCCGGCGTCGTCGGGGTGTGGCTCGCGGGGGACCTGTGGCGGTGGGAGGCCCTGCCGCTCCTCTTGTGGCTCACGCTGCCGTTCAACCTCCTGATCTACGGGGTCAACGACGTCTTCGACCAGGAGACGGACGCGAAGAACCCCCGCAAGGGGACGCTGGAGGGAGCGAGGATCTCGCCGGACGAGGTCCGCACCATCGCCCTCGGCGTCGGGCTGACGAACGCCCCGTTTCTCTTCTACTTCTTGCTCTTCTTCCCGTGGGACGCGAACCTCTGGATCCTGCTTTACGCCGCCGTCTTCGTCGGCTACTCGGCCCCGCCCCCGCGCTTCAAGGCCCGCCCCTACCTCGACTCCCTGAGCAACGCGGCCTACGCCTTCCCCCTGGTCTTCGTCCCTCTCGCCCTCGGCGAGGACGTCCTGTGGCCCGCGGCCCTCGGCCTCATGGCGTGGAGCGCCGCGAAACACACCTTCGACGCCGTCCAGGACATAAACGAGGACGCGGCGGCGGGCATAAAGACGACGGCGGTCCGGCTCGGGGCGCGCGGCGTCGTCCTGTGGAGCGGGACCTGGTGGGTGATCGCGACGGCCTGCTTCGCGCTCGTCAGCCCCATAGTAGCGCTCGTGAACGCGGCCTACGCCGGGGCACTCCTGTGGTCCCTGAACAGGCAGCCGACCCCCGAGACGGGCCACAAGCTGTACCCCTTCTCCATCGCGTTCCCGTACGTCGCGGGGACGGTAGCCGGGGTGCAGCTCGTCGCGGCCATCACGCTGGGGAGTTACGCATGAGCCCGGTTCGCGGGAAGGGGATAGTGGTGGTCGGCGGCGGCCTGGGCGGGCTCGCAGCGGCGGCGCTGCTCGGGCGCGCCGGCCACCGCGTCACGCTCCTCGAAGCGGGGGAACACCTGGGGGGGAAGAGCCGGCGGATCGAGGTCGGGGGGCAGCGGATGGATACCGGCCCCTCCCTGGTCACCTTCCCGGGCGTCTGGGAGGAACTGCTCCGGCGCTGGGACGCCCTCGGGGACGGGAGCGGGGGCGCGGCGGAGGAGGTCGCGGGGCTCCGGCTGCGGCGTCTCCCGGAGGTCGGACGTTACTACTACCGGGGCGAGGTATGCTCGCTGCCGGTCGAGAAGGGGCATCCGTGGCGGGCTGCGTGGGAGAGGTTCGAGGCGCTCCACGGGGGCCTCGGGCCGGAGGTGACGAGCCTCCTCACCGCGGATCCGCTGGATCGTGGCACGCTCCCCGCCCTCCTCAAGCTCCTGCGCGTCTACGGCGCGAAGCTCACGACGCGGAGCTACCTCGACGGCTTGAAGTGGCTCCCGGATGGCCTGCGCGAGGTGATCGCCATACACACGCTCAACGCGGGCGTCGGGCCCAACCGGACGCCCGCGCTCTACGCGAGCATGCCGGCGGTCATGGCTCGCGACGGGGTCTGGGTGCCGGAGGGCGGCGTCTACGAGATACCCCGCGCCCTCGAGAACCTCGCCCGGGCGGCGGGCGTGGAGCTGCGGACGGGAGAGCCCGTCGCAGCCATCTCCAGGGGCCGCGTCGCAACCACGAACGGCGACGAGTACGAGGCGGACGTCGTCGTGAGCGGGCTGGACGCGGGGGTGCTGAGGGAGAAGCTGGCGCCGCGCGGGAAGAAGGGGCGTCCGAAGAAGCTCTCGTGCTCGGGCGTGGCGATCTACGCGGCGCTGGGGGAAAATCTGCCGGAGGGCGTCGCGACGCACGGGGTAGTGCTGCCCCGGGACCCGAAGGCCCTGTACCGGAGCCTGGAGGCCGCGGAGGAGCCGGAAGAGACGATGGCGTTCGTGAACTACTACCGGCCGGGCGAGGTGTACCCGAACGACGGCGGGACGCTGGCGCTGCTGCTCACCGCGCCGCCAAACGGCCGGGAGTACGGGCTGGAGAGCCCGTTCGTGAAGAGGGAGCTCGAACGCCTGGGACGCGAGATCTCCCTTCCAAGGCCGATCACGGAGTACCTGGGCGAGCACGAGATCCTGCACCCCCGCTACTTCGAGGGATGGGGGGCGCCGGGCGGGGCGCTCTACGGGGAGGTCAGGCCGTTCTGGAGGAGCGGCCCGTTCCACAGCCCTCGCTACAACGACCGCGGGCGTCCGTGGCTGTGGCGGGTCGGGGCGTCGGTCCATCCGGGCGGCGGTATCCCCGCGGTGCTCGGGGGGGCCATGATCTCCACCTCCCGGCTCCTCCGGACGCTGGGGCCGCAGGAGCGCCGGTAAGGGCCAGTCCCCGGCGTCCAGACCCGTGTCGTCGAACGCGGAGAGGCGAGGGCGTGCGGTGGATCCCCCGATCGCTAAAGCCAGCCTCCGTGCCCTTGAGGGTTGGCTTTACCGGCTCACCGATCGGGTAGGTATGACCTTGTTCGCGTGGTCGAGAATCGCGCCGAGCGTAGGGAAGCGAAGCACGAGAGGAGATGATCATGTCCGAGATCGACGTGGTGGTTTATACGCAGCCCGGGTGAGGGGCCTGCCACCAGGAGACGGAGTTTCTGTCTCGCAGCGGCGTGAAGTTCACGGAGAAGAACATCGCCGAGAACGACCAGTTCGTGCAGGAGCTGATAGGGCTCGGCTCCCAGGGGACGCCGACCACGGTGATAGACGGCGAGGTTATCGTCGGCTTCGACCGCGCGGCCCTGAAGGAGAAGCTGGGAATCTGAAGGTTCATCGAGGGGGCTGGGATACGCCCTCCCGATGAACAAGCTGTACGCGCCGTCGGAAACAAGCTTCCGGCGGCGTTTCAGCGCCGGTGCTCTTCCTTCAGGATCGCGTAGAGCTTCATATCCCGGTACGCCCCCTTCACGAACTCGCGCTGGCGCAGCGTGCCCTCGTAGGTCATCCCGGCCTTCTCCATCACGCGCGCCGAGGCGCTGTTCTCGGCAATGCACCTGGCTTCTATGCGGTTCAGGCCCATGTGCCGGAAGCCGAAGGAGATCATGGCTCCGAGCGCCTCCGCTGCCAGGCCCCGGCCCCAGTAGCCGCGGTTCAGGACATATCCGACCTCGGCGCGGGCATGCTCGCGTTCCCAGCCCACAAAGCCCGACGTGCCGATGAGCCTGCCGTCGCCCTTGTAGACGAGCCCCCAGTCAGGCGCGTCCCCGCTCTCGTAGCGCCCGATCGTCAGCTCCAGGAAAGCCTCGGCGTCCTCCATGGAGCGGTGGACCTCCCACGTCACGTGGCGGGCCACCTCGGGGTCCGAGGCGTGGGCGAAGACCGCGGCCGCGTCGCCGGGGACCAGCGCGCGCAGGACGAGGCGCCCGGTCTCCAGCCTCGGCGGTCCGCCCGAAAGCTCCCTGGCCCTGCGGCGCACGAGGGTCTTCCCCTACGGCCGGCCGGCGCCGTCAGGGGTCAGGGTCGGCGGGAGGTCGGGAAACTCGTGCCAGGACTCGAAGCCGTGGACGTCCTCCCTGTCGGAGACGACCTTGCGGTTCCACGGCTGGATCATGGTAGCGGTCCAGAGCCCGGCGTCGGCGACACGATGGATGGTCTCGGGCCGGTCGTCCACGATGCCGAAGGCACCGAGCTCGCGCAGGATGCCGAGCTTGTCCTTCGTGGTGACGGTCAGCCCCACGTCTTCCCCGAAGTGCTCCCTGAGCCACGGCTCCAGGTAGGGGGTCATGCCCGCCGGGTCCCAGTTGTGCGTCACGAAGTGGATGCGGATGCCCCGCTCCTCCTGCAAGCCCCGCAGGACCTCGGGCGAGCCGGGGTACGGGTCGCGCTCGCGGACTCGCTTCGGGGAGAGGGCTCGCGTGTAGATCCTCATCGCCGCCGCCTCGCCGTAGGCGTCGAGGATGTGCGTCCAGGTGGTCAGCTCCTCCGGGTCGAGGACCTCGCCGGTCTCGTCGGCGACGGCCTCGCACACCCAGGCGCTCAGGTTCCAGACGGTGCTGTCTACGTCGACGCCGAGGATCTCGCGGCTACCGTTCGTGTGGGTCACGCATCATCTCCTCTATAGGGATGGCCTCCGTGAGGCCGGTCTCCGGGTCGAACACCGCATACTCCGCCCCCGCTTCCTCCGCGATTCGAGCGTGGCGCACCAGGCCCCCCGCGTCGTCTATCACGCCGAGGCCGTCGGGCAGATCCAGGTGACGGGCGGTCTCGCGGAAAGCGCGGGCCTTCTCGAAGCTCGTAAAGAGCGGGGCCACGAGCACCTCCCCGGCATCGGTCTCCACGGTGATGAGGGGGGCCGCGCCACGCTCGTCGGCGAGGATGTATACGGGGAACCTGGTCTCCCCGCCGGCCTCGGCGGCGTGGTAAGCAACATCTTCGGCGTAGAAGAGGCCGGTCCCCCCCTCCGAGACCACGAGAACGTAGTCCCCACCCGCCAGCGCGAAAGCCTCGACCGCCCCCCAGCCCGCCAGGGGACTGGGATCGAGGCCGGCGAGGGCGTCCATGCCGTGCTCCTCGGCATCCTCCGAGAGCTCGCGGGCCAGTTCCTCGCTCTCGAAGAGGACGCCGACGGTCGCCGGCTCGCCGCCGACCTCGGCCGCCGCGAAGACGTCAGCCCCGCCCTCGTCCACGAGCTTGTAGAGGGGTGGGACGGGTATCTCTCCCAGGGACAGCTCGTGCTGCGGATCAGGCAACAGGGTCCTCCTCGCGGTCCACGAGGCCCGGGGCACGCCGCCCGGGGCGTTCGCAGGTCGCGGGCGCGACGAGCGCGCCGAGACGCGGGCTCGGCGACTTCACGCCGGAGATCCTGGCACCATGCATCGAACGCTCTGCGACTAGATCAGGGACTTCTGCTTGACAAGCTGCCGGGCGAGCTCGACGAGCTCCTCCGAGGCGAAGGGCTTGCGCAGGACGCGCACGGAGCCGTGGGTGCGCTCGCCCAGGGTCTTCGCCGCCGGGTCCTTCTTGTAGACCGTGAGGACGACCGGGATCTTCTGGGTCTTGGGCATCGCCTTGAGACAGTGGCACACCTCGACGCCGCCGACCTCGGGCATCGAAACGTCCATAACTATGAGGTCCACCCTACGACCGAGGGCGGCCTGCAACGCAGCTTGTCCGCTCGCCGCCTCCACGACCTTGAAGCCAGCGTCACGCAGGGCGTGGGCGGCCGAGGCCAGGAGGATCGGGTCGTCGTCGGCGAGCATCACCGTGGGAGCCATGGGAAGAGATTTTACACCATATAGCGTATGCGAAACCACACACGCCGGGCGCCGACGCATGGCGTCATATGGGATAACATTGGTCGTGAATACAGTAGTTTGAATCTTTGAACATCGAGGGGTGGCGTTCGTGGAGCGAGAGACGTATTACCGCAAGGGTTTCAAGATGCGGGAGAACATACAGCATCTCCTCAACCGGGACTACCGCTCGGAGATCGTGGACAAGGTCCGTGAGAACGGCAACCTGCTGGAGGCCGACGGCCTGACGATCCGCCTCGCCGACGAGTTCGGCTTCTGCTACGGGGTCGACAGGGCGGTGGATTACGCCTTCCAGACCAGGGAGAAGTTCCCCGACCGCCGCATCTACATCACCGGGGACATGATCCACAACCCCTCGATGAACAACCGACTGCGCGAGATGGGCATCGAGTTTCTCTCCGAGGGCTTCAACGGCCGTCCGGACGAGCTCTTCGACACCCTCACCCCCGAGGACGTCGTCCTGCTCCCCGCCTTCGGCGCCCCGGTAGCCTGGGTCAAGAAGCTCCGCGAGCGCGGCTGCATCGTCGTCGACACGACCTGCGGCTCGGTCCTCTCCGTGTGGAAGCGCGTCGCGCGCTACGCGAAGAAGGGCTTCACGAGCATCATCCACGGCAAGTACTACCACGAGGAGACGAAGGCGACCGCCTCCCAGACGGAGAAGGACGGCGGCAACGCGAAGTTCCTTATCGTCCGCAACCTCAAGGAGACGGGCTACGTCACGGACTTCATCCTCGGCAGGATGGACGCCGCCGAGCTAACGGAGAAGCTTTCGCACGGCATGAGCCCCGGCTTCGACCCCGACGAGGACTTGCAGAGGGTCGGCGTCGCCAATCAGACCACGATGCTGATGACGGAGACGATGGCGGTCGGCGAGGAGCTGCGCAAGGCCATGATCGAACGCTACGGCGAGGAGAGCCTCCCCGAGCACTTCGAGCTCTTCGACACCATCTGCTCTGCGACCCAGGATCGCCAGGACGCGCTGCTCGCCCTCCTGGAGCACCCGCTCGACGTGATCGTCACCGTCGGCGGCTACAACTCCTCGAACACGAACAACCTCGCGATCATCGCGGCCGAGAAGGTTCCCCGGAGCTACCACATAGCGAGCGGCGACTGCATAAACGGCGACACCATCCGCCACAAGCCCCCCGGTACCCCCCTCGACGTTCGCGAGGAGGTCGAGGAGACGGACTGGCTGCCGGAGGGTCCGGTCCGGATCGGCATCACCGCCGGTGCCTCCACCCCCAACTCCCAGATAGGGCTCGCCCTCGGGCGCATCCTGGAGGCCCGCAACCACTCGGCGGAGCTGGCGCAGGTCTAGAACCCGCGCCGGTCCCCGGCCCTTAGGCGGAGAGCTGGATCACCTTCCGGGCGATGTCCACGAACTCCCGCGCCTCCGCAGGCTCGGGCGTCAACTCCGTGCCGCCCTCAAGCGTGATCCGAACGTCGCTCTGGACGCTGCTCGCGGGGTCCCGCAGGTAGTTCCGCAGCGCGACCCCGGCCCCGGCCGCGGCCCCCAGGAGCACCAGACTTCCGAGAATCCTCCTCATGCCTGTCCCCCTTCCCCGGCATTCGCTCCGCCGGAACCCATGGCCCGCTCGACCTCTCCGCGGGCGTTGCGCATGTCGTAGAGGACGAGGCCGACCCGGGCATCCGGCCCGGTAGTCGCGGCGAGGGTGCCTCCGCCCGTGAGGCCGACGAGCAGGACGTGCCCCTCCTCGGCCCCGATCCTGGCCTGCTGAAAACCGCTCCCGCCGCCCTCACTCGCCGTGCGGCGCGCGAGACCCGCGAGCGCCGCGAGCATCGAGCCGTAACGCTCCCGATCCACCGCCTCCGACACCGTCGAGGCCACGAGGTCCCCATTCCCGGAGAGCACCGCCGCCGTCCCGATCTCGCCCGAGAGGGATCTCAAGCTCTCGAGCACACCCTCCAACTCCCCCACGCCGGTCGCGCCTCGCTCGGCCATACTGATCCTCCGCTCCCTTTTGCTTCCAGGGCGGGCATTATACCAACCCCCTCCCACACCAAGTTCGCGGCGGCGCAAAGACACACTACACAACCGGAACCTCCGAATCGGCACGAATCCTGACGGAGAGCAGCCGCCCGACGATACGCTCTTGCTCCGGCAGCGGGGCAAGCGAGAAGATGGGGCGTTCCAGGGCACGTCCACGCGGCAGCACCGTGTCGAAGGGGCAAACCCGGACCGTGATTGTCGACAATCGGAGATCCTTGCGGCGACTTAAAAAGCGCATGGCTCAATGGTATATTGGGCACGTCGGGGCGATTAGCTCAGCGGGAGAGCGCTGCCTTCACACGGCAGAGGTCGCTGGTTCGAAACCAGCATCGCCCACTCCAGAGAAGCAGACTTCCGGGAAAACCTGGTGAGTAAGAAAAGTCCTGAGCGTGCCCGGGTATTCTGTACAGCAGCCGTATAGTATCGGCTACTCCTATTTGGCCGGGGGCGCAGCCGCATCACCGCGTGTTCGTAAGGTTCGTAGACTGCCCGTACTCACAACTTGCACCTCGCGGAGGCCAGCGCACCAGAATTCGATGATAGCTATACTTGTCCGTGGGTACACGGTGGCTTGGCGCGGTTTCCAGCGTCAGGGGGAGGATAGAAGCATGAGCGAGTCGACGAAGCCCAGGGGCACTTACAAGACCTTGAGTGAGCAGAAGGAGACGCTTTCTCCGGCCGA
>CADCVI010000043.1 GCA_902806105.1 uncultured Rubrobacteraceae bacterium | reverse complement strand
CCCCGTCACAAAGGTACTCGCGAGGTCGTGCGGACCGGACCCGGACGAGACCCTGCCGCCTGATTCCCCGTAAGGGCATCTCCAAAACCCCTGGTGTCCCCCCTCGCCCGATCCCCGGGCGACGAGGGTGGCGCGGATCACGGTCGACCCCTTCGCACCGGAAGGGCTCGTGCCAGGTAGAGGAGAGAGTTCGTCCGAAAGGCAGGGGGCTCCGGGTCGAGGTACGAGGTGGGGTCGTCATGGCCCGGGTTCCCCGGCGTGGACGGGAGACTCGTGGCGCACGAAGGCCGGCGCGGAATACGTCCCGGACCGGCCCGTCATACGAAACAAAGGAGGGGGGCGGCCCGAAAGCCGCCCCCCTCCTTCTCGTTCGGTGCTCTGCTTTATCCGCCCAGCACGGGGATGATCTGGGGTATCAGGTAGGCCTGGATCATGGCGAGGATGCCCATGGCGACCGTCAGGATCAGGGACCACTTGATCGTCAGCCTGAAGATCTCGGGCTCGCGGCCGACCTGTCCTATCGCCGAGGCGCCGACGGAGAGGTTCTGCGGGGAGACCATCTTACCCATGACCCCGCCGGAGGAGTTCGTGGCCCCTGCGAGGGCCGGTTCCACGCCGAGGCTCTGGGCCGTGATGGTCTGCATCGGGCCGAAGAGGGCGTTGGCCGAGGTGTCCGAACCCGTCAGGACGACGCCGAGCCAGCCGATAAACGCCGAGAAGAACGGGAAGAAGAAGCCCGTGCCGGCGAACGCGAGGCCGAGGGTCGAGGTCGCTCCCGAGTAGTTCATGAGGTAGGCGATCGCCAGGATCAGCGCGATGGTCAGGATGGCGAGCTTGAGCTGGTTGAGCGTCCGGCCGTAGACCCTGAGGAGCGTGCCGAAGCCCAGGCCCATCACGAGGCCCGCCACGATCGCCGAGAAGAGCACCACCGTGCCGGCGGCCGACAGGAGGGTAAACGAGTACACGGCTTCGTAGGGGGAAGGCTCGGAGACGATCGGGGGGACGCGCGTGACGAGCCCGTTGAGCCCGGGCCAGCCGAACTCGATATCCGCCGTCTTGAGCCAGCCCGTTACGTCGAGAGCCGTACCCTCGATGCTCGGTACGAGCGTCTGGATGCGCGAGAGAACCACGAGCACGATCAGGATGATGTAGGGCAAGAAGGCCGAGAACGTCGAGGAACCGCCGCGAGAGCCGCGGGGGGCCGCGCCCGCCGCGAAGCCGAGGGCGGGGCCTGGCTCGCTGCCCCGGCGTCCGCCCGGGGTGCTCTGGGTATCGGCCGTATCCTCATCCGGCTCGTCCTCGAAGCGCCAGGCGGTGGCAGGCTGCCAGACCTTCAGGAGCAGGTAGAGGCCGGCCAGGGCGAGGAGGGCGGCGATCACGTCCACAAGCTCGGGCCCGAGGAAGTTCGAGGCGAAAAACTGGCCGACGGCGAAGGTGACACCGGCCGTCAGGATGGCGGGGAGGACCTGGATCATGCCGCGCCAGCCGGCCATCACGTAGACCATGAAGCCGGGGACGATCAGGGAGAAGATCGGGAGCTGGCGGCCGATCATGGCCGAGAGCTGGTTCGTGACCGTCGTCTCGTCGCCGCCGACGATCGGCGCCACGAGCCCGCCGAGCGTCGTGACCGGCACCCCGAGGGAGCCGAACGCCACGGGGGCGGTGTTCGCGAGCAGGGCGATCGCCGCCGCGTAGATCGGGTTGAACCCGAGGGAGGCGAGGATCGCCGCCGTGATCGCAACGGGGGCCCCGAAGCCCGCGATGCCCTCCAGGAGCGCGCCGAACGCGAAGGCGACGATGAGCGCCTGGATCCTGCGGTCCGTAGTCAGGCTCGCGAGCGAGTTTCTGACGATGTCGAACTTGCCGGACTCGACGGTCAGGTTGTGGAGGAACAGGGCGTTGATCACGATCCATGTGATCGGCCAGAAGCCGAACGCCGCCCCGTTGAGCGCCGCCGAGCCCGCGATGCCGACCGGCATGCCGTAGAAGACCACGGCCAGCAGGAACGCCGAGACGAGCCCCGCGAGCGCGGCCCAGTGGGCCTTCGTCCTGAGCACGCCGAGCATTATCAGGATGACCGCTATGGGTATGGCCGCTATGAGCGCGGATACATACACGTTCCCTATGGGCGTGTAATTTTGCGTGAACTGGTCAAACATACGTTTTGCTTGCTCCCCTCTGCGAACATTTCCCTGACCGCTGCCGCGGATCCCGGGAAGAGTAATCTTTAAGGTGCCCTCCGCGCAACCCTAGTCGCCTACCTGCCCTGGATCAGGGCCACCCTGAGGTCGTTGACGTTGGTCCCGGTCGGCCCCGTTACGACGAGCGCCCCCCCGGCCTTCAAGGCGTTGTAGGCGTCGTTCTCGCCGAGCGCCTCGCCGGGCTCGACCCCGCCCTCGCGTATGGCCCCCGCCGTCTCCCCGGAGACCAGGCCGCCCGCCGCGTCCGTCGGGCCGTCGGTGCCGTCGGTATCCACGGCGAAAGCCCCCCAGCCCCCTACCCCTTCGAGGTACGTGGCGAGCGCGAGGGCGAACTCCTGGTTCGGGCCGCCCGTACCTTCGCCGCGCACCACCACCGTCGCTTCTCCCCCCGAGATGATGGCGCACGGCGGCGGGACGGGGTTGCCGCTCTCCAGGGCCTCCCGGATTATGGCGGCGTAGGTGAGGGCGACGTCGCGGGCGTCGCCGGTGAGGTAGGTCGAGAGCAGCAGCGGCTCGTAACCGAGCTCCCGCGCCTTCTCCGTCGCGGCGGCCGCCGAGAGCCGGCCGCCCCCGACTATGAGGTTTATGATCCCCTCGAAGATCCCGTCGCCCGGCTTCGGGGTCTCCTCGGCCTCGTCGAGGTGCGCGCTGACGCTCTCGGGCGGCTCGATGCCGTACTCGTGGATTACCTTCTTCGCGTCCTCCAGGGTCGTCGGGTCCGGGGCGGTGAGGCCGCTGGCGATGGAGGTCGGCTCGTCGCCGACCACGTCGGAGAGGAGGAGGCCCACGACGCGGGCCGGCGCGGCGCGGCGCACGAGCTTTCCGCCCTTCAGCGTCGAGACGTGCTTGCGGACGGTGTTGATCTCCCCGATCGCCGCCCCGCTCCTGAGGAGGGACTGCGTCAGGTTCTTCAGGTTCTCTATCCCGACCTCCGGGGCCACGTCCGCGAGCAGCGCCGAAGCGCCGCCCGAGACGAGCGCGAGCAACACGTCGCCGTCCTCCAGGGAGTCGAGCAGTTCCTCGACCCGCCGCGCCGCCTCCTCTCCCCGTTCGTCGGGCTCCGGGTGGGAGGCTACGATGACCTCCAGCCCCTCCACCGGACCCTCGCTCCCTTCCTTCGTGACCACGAGCCCGCCCGAGAGCCCGTCGCCCAGGAGCTCTACGGCCGCCCCGGCCATCGCGACCGCGGCCTTGCCGACGGCGAGGACGAAGACCCTCCCCGGCTCCAGTGCTTCCCCGCCGACCTCCACGCGCCCGCCCTCGGCCTTCAGGAAACGCCGGACGGCGTCCCCCGGGTCGGCGGCGGCCAGTCCGGCCTCCATCACTCCTCTGAGATCCTGCTCCACCCCATCACCCCTAATCCCTGTCGGGGACGCCCCCGACGACCTGTCCCGAGCGCTCCCTGGTCCCGTCGAGGATGGGCTCGTACTCGTTGATCTTGTCTATGGACACGCCCATCGCGGCGTTGACCTCCCGCTCGCACATGATCTCGACGAGGGCGGGGACCCGCTGCTCCTCGCTCTCCCGGACAGCCCACTCCAGCGCATCCTGTATGTCCTCGGGGCTCGTCACGCGCCTCCCCAGGGCGCCCATCGCCTCCATGACCATGACGTTGTCTATGCCGTAGTCGCTGCTCGGCCCCTTGTAGCTGAGGTCTACCGCGTAGTTCATGTCGTACTTGAGCTCTCCCTGGCGGATGAGGCCCATGTAGCCGTTGTTGAGCATGACGAGCACGTAGGGTACCCCGTACTGCACGGCCACCGCCACCTCCTCCATGAGGAACTGGAAGGAGTAGTCGCCGACGACGCCCACGACGGTGCTCTCCGGCTTGCCGAGCTTCGCCCCGATGCACGCCGGCACCTCCCAGCCCAAAGGCCCCGCCTGCCCGCAGCAGATGTAGTGGCGCGGCTTGTAGGTTTTCTGGAACTGGCCGCTGAAGATCTGGTAAAGCCCGATGGCGGTCACCACGATCGCGTCCTCGTCGAAGAACTCGTTCATCTCCTTGAAGGCCCGCTGGGGCTTGACCGGAACGTTGTCGAAGTCCATCTTCCTCAAGAGCGTGGAGCGCAGCTCGTCGACCCGTTCGACCCACGGGCCTGGCTCTCGCGCCGAGGCCGCGTCCCTCGCGGCGTCGAGCATCGCCTCCAGCGCCAGCCTCGCGTCGGAGACCACGGCGAGGTCGGGGGGGAAGACCCGGCCTATCTGGCGCGGCTCTATGTCCACGTGGACGAACCGGCGATCCCCCCTGTATACGTCCAGATCCCCGGTGTGCCGCTCCGCCCAGCGGTTGCCGATCCCGACCACGAGGTCGCTCTCCAGAAAGATCGCGTTCGCGTAGCGCTGGCTGGTCTGCAACCCGACGATGCCAGCGTACAGCTCGTGGTCCTCGTTGATGACCCCCTTGCCCATGTACGTCGGGCTCACCGGGACCTGCAAGTACTCCGCGAGCGCCATGAGTTCCTCCGAGGCGTCGGCGCCGACTACCCCGCCGCCGGGCATCAGAATGGGCCTCTCGGCCTCCAGGAGCATCTGGACGGCCTGGCGGATGGCGTTCGGGCTCGGCTCGGGCTTCGTGATGCCCAGCCGACCTCCCCGCCCCGGGTCGAAGTCCACCTCGAGCCCTGCGGTCTGCACGTCGAGCGGCAGGTCTATCAGGACCGGGCCGGGACGACCCTCCTGGGCTATGCGAAAAGCCTCCCGAAAGGTCCACACAAGCTGGCCGGGCTCCCTCACCTGCACCGCCCACTTGGTCACGGGCCTGGCGATCTCCACGATGTCCACCGCCTGGAACGCCTCCTTGTGCAGGACGTTCGTGGGGGCCTGCCCGGTGATGCAGATCTGGGGGATGGAGTCCGCCATGCACGTGTACAGGCCCGTGATCATGTTCGTCCCCGCAGGCCCCGAGGTCCCTATGTTGATCCCGACCTTCCCCGTCACCCGCGTATACCCGTCCGCCGCGTGCGTCCCGCCCTCCTCGTGCCGCACCGAGAGATGCCTTATCTTCTCGGACCGGCTCAACGCCTTGTACAAAGGCAGGATCGCCGCCCCCGGCACCCCGAAGGCGAGCTCCACCCCCTCGTCCTCCATCACCCCAACCACCGCGTCCATGACGTCCATCCTGGTCATCGTGGCTCCTTCCCCTTCTCGTCGGATGCCGGATTGTGCTACCGGATACTTTCTCGCCACAAGCCCCGTTTTCCGCACAACGAAAAACACGCTACTGGCCGCGCTCTCTGTTGACGGCATGGGGAGGCCGTGAGAGGCTCCCGTGAGGAGCAGAGCGGAGTCGGAGGGGTTATGGCGGGAGCAGCGTCGGGGAGTGCGTCCGGGCAGCGGGAGAGCGGGGTTCAATCCGTGGAGCGGACCCTGGACATACTGGAGTTTCTGAGCCGGTCTGAGGGGGAGCTCGGGGTCAGCGAGATCGGGGGGGCGACCGGGCTCGCGGTCGGGACGGTGCACAGGTTGCTCGGGACGCTTGTCTCCCGGGGTTACGTCCGCAGGAACGGGGAGAGCCGCAGGTACGGCCTCGGCCTGAAGGCCCTGACGATGGCCGTCGCCACGCGGGAACGCATAGGCCCGCTGGCCCTGCCGTTCCTGGAGGAGCTGATGAGGGCGAGCCAGGAGACTGCCAACCTGGCCGTGCTGGAGGGCAATTCGACCGTGTACGTCGAGCAGGTGGCCCCGGAGAGGATGCTCCGTATCTTCACCGAGCCCGGCAACCGGGTACCCCTGCACTCGTCCGGCACCGGGAAGGTCCTACTCGCCTACCAGCCGCCCCGGCTCGTCGATTTCGTCCTGGGGAAAGAGGATCTGCCCCGCCGGACCGCGAGCACCATTACCGACCACGCGCAGTTGCGCGCGGAGCTGCAGACGATACGGCGCCAGGGCTACGCCGTCGACCACGGGGAACAGGAGGAGGGCGTCCGCTGTCTCGCCGCCCCCGTCTTCGGCCCCGACGGCGCCATCTTCGCAGCCATGAGCCTCTCGGGCCCCGCCAGCCGGCTGCACGGCAAGCGCGTGGACGAGCTCGTCCCCCAGCTCAAACGCATAGCCCATGCCCTATCCGAGACCTTCGATCCACAGTAGGCAAATGCACCTTTTTCCGTCATACGAAAAGAATGCTTTACCGTGGGGCGTGAGTATGCTGTGATGGTGCCCAGGGTTACGAGGTTTTGTCGGGGGAGAGGGGAGTTTCCGGATGAGGTTCAGCATCAACGTCTCCATCCTGTTCAAGGAGGTTCCGTTCCTGGAGCGTTTCGCGCGGGTCTCCGAGGCCGGGTTCGGGGCCGTGGAGTTCTGGTGGCCGGGTGGGGAGGTGGGGGATCTCGACGAGGTAGCCGGGGCCGTGAAGGCGGCGGGCGTCTCCGTCGCGCTCATGAACTTCTCGGCGGGAAACATGGCGGCGGGGGACAGGGGGCTCGCGGGCGACCCGGAGCGCGCGGACGAGTTCCGCGAGAACGTGCCCGTGGCGATCGGGCTCGCCCGTTCCATCGGGTGCCGCAGGATGAACATACTCCTCGGGCACGAGGCGCCGGGGATGGAGAGAGAGGCGCAGCTAGCGCTCGCACGCGAGAGCGTCGGGTTCGCGGCCGACAGGGCTCGTGAGGCCGGGATCGAGGTGGTCGTGGAGGCAGTCAACACCTTCGAGAACGGGCCTTACCTCCTGCACACGACGGCGCAGGCCGTCGAGTTCGTCAGGAGCGTGGGGCGGGGGAACCTGACGATCCAGCACGACCTGTACCACATGCAGCGGATGGAGGGGAACCTCGTCGCCAACCTGCGCGAGTACATAGGCGAGATCGGGCACGTCCAGATCGCCGATTCCCCGGGGCGGGGGCAGCCCGGTACCGGCGAGATCAACTACCCCTACGTCCTCGCTCAACTAGAAGACCTCGGCTACTCAGGCTACGTCGGCCTGGAGTACAACCCCGTCGGTTCGACCGGGGAGAGCTTCGCCTGGATCCCCGAAGAGGGCCGGGACGGGGAGATCGCCGTGTCGGATCTGAAGCTGTAAGGAGGCATAACGTGGCGCAGAAGATCGGTTTCGTGGGGCTCGGGATCATGGGACGCCCGATGGCGAAGAACCTCATCGAGGCGGGCCACGAGCTCGTCCTGTACAACCGCACGAAGGAGAAGGCCGAAGAGCTGGCGGGCGACGGCGCCACGGTGGCAGATACCCCCAGGGCGGTAGCCGAGAGCTCCGGGATCATCGTCACCATGCTCCCGGACTCCCCTGACGTCGAGGCGGTCGTCGCGGGGGAGGGCGGGTTGCTCGAAGGGATCGGGGAAGGCTCGCTTATAGTCGACATGAGCACGATCTCCCCGGTGGTGGCGCGGGCGCTCGCCGGGAAGGCCCGCGAGAAGGGTGCCTCGATGATCGACGCGCCGGTCTCGGGCGGGGACGTGGGCGCGAAGGACGGGACGCTCTCGATCATGGTCGGCGGGAGCGAGGAGGACTTCGAGCGCGCTCGTCCGCTGTTCGAGGTCATGGGCAAGACCGTCACGCACGTTGGAGATGCCGGGGCGGGGCAGGTCGTGAAGGCCTGCAACCAGATCGTGGTCGGGCTGACCATCGAGGCCGTCTCGGAGGCGCTGGTGCTCGGGTCGAAGGCCGGGGTGGAGCCGTCGAAGATCCTTGACGTCCTCTCGGGCGGGCTCGCGGGGAACAAGGTCATGGAGGTAAAGAGGGACAAGTTCTTGGATCATTCCTTCGATCCGGGCTTTCGGGTAGAATTGCACCACAAAGATCTCGGGATAGCGCTCGCGGCAGGCAGGGAGTACGGGGTGTCGCTGCCGGTTACCGCTATAGTGGATCAGATGTTGGAGGCATTGAAGGTGAGGGGGCGGGGCGACCGGGACCACTCGGCGATCCTGACCTTCATCGAGGACCTCGCGCAACACGAGATAGGGTAGTCGAGGGCCTTCGGGCCCGGGGCGGCAGGGAAGGGACGGGAGTATGGCTAGCAGTCGACTTGTGGACCGCATGACGGAGATCCTAGGGCCCGAGGGGGTGATCTCCGAACGCGAACAGCTCCGGGCTTACGAGTGCGACGGCCTCATGAACTACCGGGTTATCCCCGAGATAGTCGTCCTCCCGGAATCCACGGAGCACGTCCAGAGAATCGTCCAGTACTGCCACGACGAGGGCATACCGTTCGTAGCCCGCGGCTCCGGCACCGGACTCTCCGGCGGGGCGCTCCCTGTCGAGTCGGGCGTCCTGATCGTCCTGAGCAGGATGCGGCGCATCATCGAGGTCGACATCGCGAACCAGCGCGTCGTCGTCGAGCCGGGGGTCATAAACATCTGGGTCTCGCAGGCGGTCGCGGACGAGGGTTACTACTACGCGCCGGACCCGGCGAGCCAGATTATCTCCTCCATCGGCGGCAACCTCGCCGAGAACTCGGGCGGCGTCCACTGCCTGAAGTACGGCTTCACCACGAACCACGTGATGGGGGCCGAGATCGTGCTGCCCGACGGCTCTCTCGTCAACGTCGGCGGCGGCAAGGCCCCCGACTCCCCCGGCTACGAGCTTCTCGGGGCCTTTGTAGGCTCCGAGGGGACGCTCGGCATCGCCACGAAGATCACGCTGCGCATCGTGAGGAAGCCCGAGTCCGTGAGGACGGTGCTCGCCGCCTTCAAGGACACGGAGGAGGCGGGGGACGCGGTCTCCGGGATCATCGGGAGCGGCATCGTCCCCGCCGCCATAGAGATGATGGACGCCCTGTGCATCGAGGCGGTCGAGACCGCGGTCCATCCGGGCTTTCCGCAGGCCGGGGCCATCCTCATCGTCGAGCTCGACGGACCGGAGGCGGAGGTTTCGAGCCAGTTCGACCAGACCATCAAGATCTGCGAGGAGGCGAACGCCTCGGAGATAAGGATCGCCGAGGACGACGAGGAGCGGGCGCTCTTCTGGAAGGGCCGCAAGGCCGCCTTCGCCGCGATGGGGCGCATCGCGAACGACTATTACGTGCAGGACGCGGTAGTCCCGCGCACGGAGCTCGGGGCGGTCCTCAAGCGCATAAACCAGCTCGGCGAGGAGTACGGGATGCGTGTGGCGAACGTATTCCACGCCGGAGACGGCAACCTGCACCCCCTGGTGCTCTACGACAACGATGTCCCCGGCGAGGCCGAGCAGGCCGAGGACCTGGCCGGCAGGATCGTGATGACCTGCCTGGAGCACGGCGGCTCCCTCACCGGCGAGCACGGCATCGGGCTGGACAAGAAGAAGTACATGCCGAAGATGTTCACCGACGAGGACATGGACACCATGCAGCTCCTCCGGTGCGCCTTCGACCCGCACCACATCTGCAACCCCGGCAAGGTCTTCCCGACCCCGCGCCTGTGCGGCGAGAAGCCCGGTCCCTTCCACATGCATCCGGTCCAGAAGGCCGGCCTCGCAGAGAACTTCTAGGGAGGCCGCGAACATGGATACGCGCACGAACAACGTCTCCCTCGGAGACCTGCAAGGCATAGTCGGCGAGGCGAACGCCCGCGAGGCTCAGGATACGGACGCGATCGAGGGCGTCCGTCCCTCCTTCGTCACCGAGCCCGGCACGGTCGAGGAGCTGAGCGCCCTCCTGAAGCTCGCGAACGACGGCGGGCTCGCCGTCTCCCCCCGGGGCGGCGGCACCAGCATGTCCCTTGGGAACCCGCCGCGCGAGGCCGACCTCGTCGTGAGCACGGTGAGGATGAACGAGGTCATAGAGCACGTCCCCGGCGACCAGGTAGTGAGGGCCGGGGCCGGGCTGAAGCTCCACGACCTCCAGGAGAAGCTCGCGGGCTCGAACCAGATGCTCGCCGTAGATCCGCCGGAGCGAGAGGCGGGGGCGACCGTCGGCGGCATCGTCGCGGCGAACTCCTCGGGGCCCCGGCGCTACCGCTACGGGACGCTCAGGGACCTGATCATCGGGGTCACGGTAGTCCTGCCGGACGGGACGATCGCCAAGGCCGGCGGCAAGGTAGTCAAGAACGTCGCGGGCTACGATCTCGGGAAGCTGTTTACCGGCTCCCTGGGGACCCTCGGCGTGATCGCCAGCGCCAACTTCCGGCTCCATCCCCTCCCGGAGTCGGCGCGCACCGTGGCCGTCGAGCTTCCTGACGCGGCGGCGGCGGGCCAGGCGACGCAGGCCATCATGCACTCCCAGCTCGTCCCGAGCGCCGTGGAGCTCCACTGGGGCGAGGGGGCGAAGCTGCTGACGGTCCTCGTCGAGGGGATACCGCCCGCCGTCGAGGCGCAGGCCGAGACCGCCCAGTTTCTACTCAAGGGCTTCGGCGAGACCCGGACGCTCTCGGACGAGGAGGCCGGCAACCTCGGGCCGCTCTCTCCGCCCGGAGGCCCCGACGCATCGGACAACGTCACCTTGAAGGTATCCTTCCCGCCCGCCGAGCTCACCGGGGTCCTCGACTCGACGGTCGGCGCGTGCTCGCGCAAGGGCCTCGATGCCCCGCGCGTTACCGGACAGGCGGCGACCGGGGTCGCGTACGTCGGGCTCTCGGGAGGCGACGAGGACGGGCGGGTCGCGGTGACGGAGGAGCTCAGGGAGATCTGGGTGAGGAGGGGCGGGAGCGTCGTCGTGCGCGAGGCCCCCGTGTCGTTCAAGAAGCGGGTCGAGGTGTGGGGGCCGATGGGCACCCGGCTGGAGCTCACCCGGCGCTTGAAAGAGAAGTTCGATCCCCGGGGCATAATGAACCCGGGTAGGTTCGTGGGAGGCATTTAGTGGACAAGGACAACGGCTCGTTGGACCCTCGCCAGGACGGAAACCCGTACGACGCGACCGATGCCACCGAGCGCAAGCGCGACTCCTCTACCCTGGCGGACGAGGGGATGGCGGGCGCGATAGGCGCCGGCAGCCCCGAGGACGTGCCCGCAGACACCTTCGCCTCAAGAGGGTCCGTCATGCAGACCGTGGGTATCGGGCGCAAGACCGAGTCGGGCAGCGTGATCTTCCCTGCCTTCGACTCCCACCACCCGCCGGAGAAGGACCTCATCGACGACTGCGTCCACTGCGGCTTCTGCCTGCCGACGTGCCCGACGTACGTCCTCTTCGGCGAGGAGATGGATAGCCCGCGCGGGCGCATCTACCTCATGAACAAGG
Organism: uncultured Rubrobacteraceae bacterium; assembly: GCA_902806105.1. The sequence continues at coordinate 4,143 of CADCVI010000043.1, read as the reverse complement.
GCCTCGAAGAGGAGCCCCTCAACGATCAGATGGTCCGCCACTTCGACCTCTGCCTCGGCTGCATGGCGTGCGTCACGGCGTGCCCGTCGGGGGTGCAGTACGACAAGCTTATCGAGGCGACGCGCGGGCAGGTCGAGCGGCGCTACGAGCGATCGGCGCAGGACAAGGCGTTCCGCGAGATGATCTTCCAGCTCTTCCCCTACCCGAACCGCCTCCGCGTGGCCGCCGCCCCCCTGAAGCTCTACCAGCGTTTCGGCGTGGGCGACATGCTGCGCAAGGCCGGCGTGATGAAGATGCTCCCCAAGCGCATGCGCGCCATGGAGGCCCTCATGCCGATGCTCACGAAGCAGCAGGAGGTCCCCGAGTTCACCCCGGCCGAGGGCGAGAAGCGCATGACCGTCGGGTTTATCAAGGGCTGCGTCCAGCGCGTCTTCTTCTCCGAGGTCAACGCCGCCACCGTGCGGGTCTTGACCGCCGAGGGCTGCGACGTCGTCACGCCGAAGGCGCAGGGCTGCTGCGGCGCCCTGAGCGTCCACGCCGGGCGCGAGGAGGAGTTCCTCGGCTTCGCGCGCAAGCTTATAGACGAGTTCGAGGACGCAGGGGTAGACCGGATCATCATCAACGCCGCCGGTTGCGGCTCTACCCTCAAGGAGTACGGCTACCTCCTGCGAGACGATCGGGCCTACGCCGAGAAGGCGCGCAACTTCTCCGCCAAGGTTCGCGACGTCTCGGAGTTTTTGCAGGAGCTCGGGCCGGTCGCCGAGAGGAACCCGTTGCCGGTCGCGGCGGCGTACCACGACGCCTGCCACCTCGCGCATTCGCAGGGGATAAGGAAGCAGCCGCGCCAGACGCTCAAGCAGATTCCGGGGATGGAGGTGCGGGAGATAAAGGAGGCCGAGATCTGCTGCGGTTCGGCGGGCATCTACAACATGGTCGAGCCCGAGCCCGCCACGGAGCTTGGCGACCGCAAGGCGACGAACGTCCTGAACACCGGAGCGCGCATGGTCGTTACGTCGAACCCGGGGTGCATACTCCAGATCCAGGCGAGCCTCAGGCGCATGGGTCACTCCATGCCGATGGCCCACCCGATGGAGGTCCTCGACGCGAGCATTCGCGGGAAGTCGGTCGAGACCCTGCTGCTGAACAGGTAGGGGCAAGTCCGGTGAGGGTCTCCCGCTCGGTCCTCGCGGTCCCGGCGTCGAGCACGAAGATGGTCGAGAAAGGTCTGTCCTCCGGGGCGGACCTTCTCTTTCTCGACCTCGAAGACGCTGTGGCTCCGGGTTCGAAGGCCGAGGCGCGCAAGAACGTGATCCAGGCCGTCAACGAGCGCGACTGGCGGGGCAGGCCGACGATGTACCGCATGAACGCGCTCGACACCCCGTACTTTTACCGGGACGTGATCGAGGTGGCCGAAGAGGCGGGGGAGAGCCTGGACCTCATCCTAGTCCCGAAGGTCGAACTTCCCGAGGATCTCGTCACGCTGGATACGCTCCTGCGCGGCGTCGAAGCGGCATCGGGACTGGAGCCGGGCAAGGTCAAGCTGGAGGCCCAGATCGAGACCGCCCTCGGCCTCGTGAACATCGACGCTATTGCGCGCGCGACCGATCGCCTGGAGGCGCTCCACTTCGGTCCGGGGGATTATGCCGCGAGCGTGCGGATGCCCCAGACGAGCATCGGGACGGCGGACGAGTGGGACGACCTCTACCCCGGACACCGCTTCCACTACGTCATGCACCGTATCGTCGTCGCCGCCCGCGCCGCCGGGCTGCGCGCGGTGGACGGCCCGGTCGCGGACTTTCGAGACGAGGAGGGGCTGCGCAGGAGCTGTCTGCTCTCCCGCTCGATAGGCTTCGATGGGAAATGGTGCATCCATCCGGGGCAGATCGAGGCCGTCAACGAGCTGTTCTCACCGACGGAAGAAGAGGTCGAGTGGGCGAAGAAGGTGGTCGGTGCCTACGAAGAGGCCGAGGCCGCAGGCTCCGGTTCCATAAACATGGACGGAAAGATGGTCGACGCCGCTTCCATCAGGATGGCCCGTAACACCCTGGATCTCGTGCGTGCGTCGGAGACACGACCCAACGGCTAGATAACCAGCGAGAAGACGACGAATAAGAGGACACGAATCGCAGACCATGTGATATTTTGTGCGAGATGGGGGGTTCCGCTCACAAGTACCTGCTCGTTCTACTTCTTGTAGCCTGGCCCCTGACCGGATGCGCCCCCTCCGATGTCATCGGGACTGCCGAGAGCGGCGAGACCGCCGCCGGGGAGAACCCCGCAGCACCCCCGGTCGAGGAGAAGCCGTCGACTACCGTGGAAGAGGAGGCCGGGGCCGATCCGTCCGAAGCCACGGCCAGGGTCGAAGAGGCGAGCCAGAAGGACCCCGTGGGGAACGTCTACTCGGGGGCGATGTCCACCGAGGTCAGGGAGGATCTGAAGGGCATCCCCGAGAGGGTTTACGTGCCGAACATCATAGACGGCACCGTGAGCGTCGTGGACCCCGAGACCTTCGAGGTCGTGGATAGCTTCGCCGTCGGGGAGCTTCCGTATCACGTCACCCCGTCCTGGGACATGACCGAGCTCTACGTCAACAACGAGGCCTCCGGCACCTTCACGGTGATAGACGCGAGGACGGGACGGCCGAAGGAGACGATCGAGGCCCCGTTCCCGTACAACTTCTATTACACCCCCGACGGCGAGAAGGCCGTCGTAGTCGCCGAGCGCGTCCAGACGCTGGAGTTTCGCGACCCGGAGACCTGGGAGCTTCTGGGGAGCGTCTATATCCCCTGGCCGGGCGTGGACCACATGGATTTCTCGGCGGACGGGAGGTACCTCCTCGCGAGCAGCGAGTGGAGCGGGGTCGTCTCCAAGGTCGACGTCGAGAAGATGGAGCTCGTGGACCACGCCGAGGTCGGGGGGCTGCCCATCGACATAAAGCTCTCGCCGGACGGCTCGGTCTTCTACGTCGCGAACCAGGGCACCATGGGCCTCTCCGTGATAGACGGGGAGACGATGGAGGAGGTCGACTTTATCCCCACCGGCGAGGGGGCGCACGGGTTGCAGGTCTCGCGAGATACGAAGTCGCTCTACGTGAGCAACCGGCTCGAGGGTACGATCTCCGTCGTAGACTTCGCGACACGCGAGGTCACCGACACCTGGACGACGGGGGGCAGCCCGGACATGTTCCAGCTCTCGCCGGACGGCCGCCAACTCTGGGTCTCCGGGCGCTACGACGGCGCCGTCTACGTAATCGACACCGGGACCGGAGAGACTTTGAGCACGATCTACACCGGCACCCAGCCCCACGGCATCGCCTACTTCCCGAACCCCGGACGCTACAGCCTGGGACACAACGGCGTCTACCGCTAGGCCCCATTGCATCCCACGGAAGAACGTGCCGATCCCTCCGGGTCCCCGCCCGCGAGCGGCCCAGAGGGGCACGCCGGGCTCTCCGTGGGGACGATCCGGCTCCTGCGCCTTGGCATAGTGGTCGCGTTCGGGGGCGTATTCGGGCTGCTCTACGGGATCTCGGCCGGGTTCCGTGCGGAGGTCAGGGAGGCGACGGGCATCCTGGCGAGCGGGGACGTGGGCGGGCTGGGGGAGTACATCCTCTCGTACGGGGCGTGGGCTCCCGTCGCATCGACCTTCCTGATGGTGTTGCAAGCGCTCGCCGCGCCGTTGCCCTCCTTCGTCTTGACGTTCGCCAACGGGCTCGCGTTCGGGACCTTCTGGGGGTGGGCCCTGAGCCTCTTCGGGCACACCCTCGCGGCGGCGGTGTGCTTCTGGATCTCCCGGTCTCTCGGGAGGGTGCCCGTCGAGGTAGTCGTCGGGAAGGGGGGCCTGGAGTCGGCGGATCGGTGGTTCGCGCGGTGGGGGCTGTACGCCGTCGTGATCGCCCGGCTCGTCCCCGGCATCTCCTTCGACGTCGTCTCGTACGCCGCCGGGATCACCCACATGAGCTTCCGCCGCTTTCTGGGCGCCACGGCTCTGGGGGTCTTCCCCCAGACCTTGGTCTACTCCTACCTGGGCCACCGGGCCCCCGAGAACGTCCGCCTCTTCCTGCTCTCCTCCACCGTCATCCTCGCCGGCGTGCTCGTCGCCGCCCTCATCCGGCGCAGGAGACGCACAGGGACAACCCTCTAA
>CADCVI010000042.1 GCA_902806105.1 uncultured Rubrobacteraceae bacterium | reverse complement strand
CTTCGCCGAGTCGTAGACCATTACGAACTGGGCCTGGCTCCACGGGGCCTCGAAGCCATCCACCGGGATGCCGAAGTCCGTGTTGATCTCCCGGCTCTCCCAGTCGATGTACCTCGCGTTCGGCAGGTCCTCCGCCCAAGGGCCGAACCAGAGCTTCGCCTGAGAGCCGGTGTAGAAGTTCTCGCCGTTGATCCAGACCAGATCGACGGTCCCCTCGTCGTCGCCGGCTTGTTTCTCGTTGAGGAGCTTGTTGACGACCTCGGCCGTGTCCCCGACCGGGGTACGCTTGAGGGTAATGTCGTACTCCTCCTTGAGGCGCGGGGAGATCCAGTCGTCCACGTAGGCGTTCGTCGCGGCGTCGCCGCCGTACATGAAGAAGTTGACGGTGGTCCCCCTCGCCGCCTCTTCGAGCTCGGGGAACGTCCGAGCTTCGCCCGCCTCGGGGCTCCCGCCACCGCCACAGGAGACGAGCAGGGCCAGGAGCAGCACGGTGAGAGAGGGGACTCCGAACTTCGAGCGCAATGATGTTCCTTCCGTACGGGATGGGGAGGGCCGACCGGCGCGATTTTACACGCCGCGGAACCGACACATCCCCTGTACGACCCGAGCGTAAATCTGGATCAGCGGGCCGCGGGAGCCGGAGCAAAGCCTCGTTCAGCCCCCGGAACACCGTTCCGGCGTCCGGGTCCACGACCACCCCGACCGTCCAGCCGCCTGGCGAGCTCGTAGATAAACATGACGCTCGCCAGCTTGAACTTGCCGTAGGCCTCCTGCTGCTCCAGTCGCGCGCGAGCCCGGGGTCGTCGAAGTCCGGGTTCTCCCTCTCGTGCAATTCCGAACCCACCCTGACGACGTGAGAAGGTACCACCCCCTTCGTCGCATCGAGGAGCAGGCTCGCTAGCAGGAACAGCACGAGGCCCGAGCCAAGAAGTGTTCAGCGAGAACCGACCGGTCTTACTACACTGGCAGAGGGCTTGTCTCGCCTCTGGAGATACGAGTGACGTTCCCGAGCGATAGTGAATGGATCGGTGTACCCTTGCGGGGTTCTCCAAGGGCTTCGTCCCTTGTACGGTGCGCTGGAGCACGGCTTCTGTCGGGAAAATCAAGACCAAACTTGACAAAGCACATGTGTGCGTGTAGAACATAGTCCAGCCGGGGATTCGTGCTAACTCCTCCTTTCCCTTTCCCCATTGATAGTGCGGGACTCCGGCTTATTATTTTTCCGGCGTACGTCCCACGCGTTAACATGTGTGGAGACGGCGCCGGTTTTCTTTTTGGGAGGTTCTGGGTGGACGTACTCGTCAGCGGTTCTACTGGGCTCATCGGGACGGAGCTGGTGTCGGCCCTTCGGGGGAAGGGGCATCGCGTGGTGCGGCTCGTCCGTTCGGGCGGTGGTGGGCGGGACGAGGTGCGTTGGGACCCCGCGGCCGGGACGATCGAGGCCGAGGGGCTAGAAGGCATAGGAGCCGTGGTGCACCTCGCCGGGGAAGGGATAGCCGAGGGGCGCTGGACCGCCGAGAAGAAGGCTCGCATCCTGGATAGCCGGGTGCAGGGGACGGGGCTGCTGGCCCGGACGATCGCTGGCATGAGCACGCCCCCGGGGGTGATGGTCTCGACCTCGGCGATCGGGTACTACGGCGACCGGGGGAACGAGCTTTTGAGGGAGAGCAGCCCGCCGGGGGAGCTTTTCCTCTCGAAGGTGTGCGTGGAGTGGGAGGCGGCGGCGGAGCCCGCGCGGGCGGCAGGGATACGCGTCGTTCATCCGCGCATCGGGATCGTGCTGTCCACGAAGGGCGGGGCTCTAAAGCAGACGCTGCCCATCTTCAAGCTCGGGCTCGGCGGGAAGATCGGCAGCGGTCGGCAGTACTGGTCGTGGGTCACCCTGGACGACGTGGTCGGGGCCTTGGTTCACGCCGTAGAAACGGATTCCCTGAGCGGCCCCGTAAACGTCGTCGCCCCCGACGCGCCCACGAACGCCGAGTTCACGAAGGTTCTCGGCCGCGTCCTGAACCGGCCGACGTTCTTCCCGCTCCCGGCCCCCGCCGCGAAGCTCGCGCTCGGCGAGGTCGCCGACGAGCTGCTGCTCCCGAGCGCCCGGGTGGAGCCCGAGCGCCTCAAGGAGACGGGATACGCCTACCGCCACCCGGACCTCGAAGGCGCCTTCCGCGGGCTCCTGAAGCGCTAGGCATGGACCACGAGCGGTACATGCGCCGGGCGCTGGAGATCGCGCGCGGCAACCCCGCCGCCCCCTTCGGGTGCGTCATCGCGGATGCCGAAACAGGCGAGACCCTCGGCGAGGGCTTGAACGACGCGGAGGGGAGCCCGGTGCTGCACGGGGAGACCGACGCCATCATCCGCCTCGCCCGCGAACGGCCCGGCGTCTCCTGGGGACGTACGGTCCTGTACACCACGGCCGAGCCCTGCCCGATGTGCTCCGGCGCCATCGTGTGGAGCGGCATTCCGCGCGTCGTCTACGGCACCTCCGTAGCGACGCTCAAGCGGCTCGGGCTGCCCCAGATCGACCTTCCGTGCGAGGAGGTCTCCCGGCGCTCCTCCTTCGGCGGCTTCGAGGCGACCGGGGGTGTTCTGGAGGGGGAATGCGACCGGCTCTTCGAGGAGATGGCCCGCAGGGTCGGCGTATAGCCGGAGGGCTTGCGGGCTGGCCTAGCCCTCGAGGTCCGCGCTGAAACCCGCGCCGCGGAGAAGCTGCATCGCTTCTACCGCCGCCCGGGCATCCATCGTGAGGACGAGGGCGGCGCGCTCGGTGTTGGAGTGGCGGACGTAGAGGTCGAGGATGTTTATGCTGTTCGAGCCCATGAGGGTCGTGACCTCGGCCAGGACGCCGGGGTGGTTCTCCACCGGGATGGCGAGCTCGGCGTTCGGGCCGCTCCCCTCGACGAGGATGCCTCCGAGGGCGTCGTAGGCCTCCCGGGCGGCGTGGAAGCGGTCTTCTATGCGGCGCCGGTCGGGGAGTTCGTCGCCGAGCTCGGACATGGTGGCGGCGAAGGCGGCGAGGGCCTCGTCTATCGCGGGGGCGTTCTCGGCCAGGATGTCGGACCACAGGGCGGGGCTCGAGGCGCCGACGCGCGTCAGGTCGCGGAAGGACGGGCCGGCGAAGGAGAGGGCCTCCGGGGAGATGTCCGAGGCGACCTTGAGGAGGGCGACGGCCATGAGGTGCGGCAGGTGCGAGAGGGCGGCCATGAGCAGGTCGTGCTTCTCGGGTTCGACCGCCGTGGGGACGGCGCCGAGGTCCTCGCGCACGAAGCGGGCGACCTCGCGGTAAGCCTCCGGGTCCGTCCGTTCCGTCGGCGTCAGAAAGTAGCGGGCGCCGCGGAAGAGCCCCGCGCCCGCGTGCTCGACCCCGGAGAGCTGGCTCCCGGCCATGGGGTGTCCGCCGACGAAGCGGCCGAGGCCGGCCTTCTCGGCGGCGCCGACGACCCTCGTCTTCGCCGAGGCGGCGTCCGTCACGAGGGCGTCGGTCGGGGCGAGGTCGCCGACGATGTCCGCCACCATCGAGATGGGGGCTGCCAGCAGGATCAGGTCGGCGTCCCGGACCTCCTTGAGGGTGGAGGCGCGGTCGATGGAGCCGAGCGCCGCAGCCTTCTCCAGGACCTGCGGCCGGTCCACCCCGATCACCTCCCAGCCCTTCGACCGCGCCGCGAGCCCGACCGAGCCGCCGATGAGGCCGACGCCGACGACCCCGAGGGTCCGGCTCAGGAGAGGGCTCCCACTACGCGGTCGTTCTCCCAGGTATCCCCGACCGTCACGCGGCTCCAGCCGGGGTAGCCAAGCGCCTCGCCCTCGCGCACGAGGACGCCCGCGCGCTCGAAGTCCGCGGCCTCGAAACCGACCATTATGAAGTTGCCCTGGGACGGGATGAACGGGAGACGCGCCTCCTCGAAGGCGTCCTGCAGCCGCTTACGCTCCCGGATCACGAACTCCGCCCGCTCGCGGACCTTTTCGAGGGCGAGCATCGAGGCCGTGGCCGCGACCTGCCCGGCCAGGTTGACGGAGACCGGGAACCTGACGCGTTCGGCGTAGTCGGCGATCCCGGCGGAGGCGATGCCGTAGCCGACCCTCAGGCCCGCCAGGCCGTGGGCCTTGGAGAACGTGCGCGCGACGAGGACGTTCTCACGCTCCAGGCCCAGCGTGTGCGACCCTGCGTAGGTCGGGTCGTCCACGAACTCCACGTAGGCTTCGTCCAGGATCAGGAGCACGTCGTCGGGCAGCCCGTCGGCCAGGCGGCGCACCTCGTCGAGGGGGAGGTACGTGCCGCTCGGGTTGTTGGGGTTGCACAGGATCATGGCGCGCGTCTGCGGCCCGACGGCGGAGAGCAGCGCCCCGGCGTCCATCTCGCTCCGCTCGTCCAGGGGCACCGGGCGGGCGGTCATGCCAAGGACGGCGCAGACCGTCGGGTAGAGGCTGAACGACGGCCAGGGGAAGACGACCTCGCCGCCGGGGGGAAGTAACTGGAGCGCGTTGAACAGGACCTCGCTCGACCCGTTGCCCACGAGGATGTTCCCCGGCTCGGCCCCTGGGTTGGCGTCGGCTATCGCCTGGCGGAGCCGCGAGACGTGGCTGTCCGGGTAGCGGTTGGCGCGGGGCAGCACCTCGGCGAGGGCCGCGGAGGCCTCGGGGAGCGGCCCGAAGGCGAGCTCGTTGGAGGTCAGCTTCGCGTAGCGGTTCTCGTCCGTCCCCTCGGCCGCCATCCTCCAGGACTTCGGGGGGACGTATGCCCTGAGGGGGTCCAGCTCTGCTCGGAATCTCAAGCGCTCTCCTTACGGCCGGCAGTGTATCGGCCGGCCCGGTCTTCGTTCGTCCGCGTGGAATAGCCTAGTCCTCTTTCGGGGGGCTTTCAACGGTCTTCTCGCGTCGTGCGTGCTCGCAACTGTTTGCCTTATGTTCCGGGCACTTATAGAATCGGGGGCCTATGGAAGGTGCTGAGACAGAGGGCGGCGTCCGGGAGCTCAGGGAGAAGATAGACGCCGTGGACCTCCAGCTCGTCCGCATCCTGAACGAGCGGGCGCGTCTCGTGCAGGAGGTCGTCGCCGCGAAGGCGGCATCGGGGAAGCAGCTCTTCGACCCGAAGCGCGAGGAGGAGATCCTCAGGCGCGTCGCCGAGCAGAACGAGGGTCCGATCTACGACTCTTCCATGCGCGAGATCTTCGAGCTGATCCTGCACCGCATCCGCGACATAGAGATGCAGCGCGAAGGGTCTTCGGGGTAGGAGTGGATATCACCGAGAGCGGCGTAAAGACCGGGTCGAAGACGAGAAACGGGATGATCCAGGCGGGCACCTTCCGCGTGGTCGCGGGCCCGTGCACGGTCGAGAGCTACGACCAGTTTGTGGCCTCGGCAAAAGCCGTGAAGCAGGCCGGGTTCTCTTACGTCCGGGGCGGCGCCTTCAAGCCGCGAACCTCCCCCTACTCGTTCCAGGGCCTCGGGGAAGAGGGGCTCAGGATCCTCTCCGAGGTCTCCGGCGACCTCGGCCTCAAGGCCGTCACCGAGGTCCTCGACCCCGCCGATATAGGGCTCGTCATGGAGCACGCGCAGGTCTTGCAGATCGGGGCGCGCAACATGGCGAACTTTGCGCTCTTGAAGGCCGTGGGCTCGGCGATCGCCGGGACGGATCACGGCGTCGTCCTCAAGCGCGGCTTCGCGGCGACCGTCGAGGAGTGGATCCTCGCCGCCGAGTACATCACCGCGGCGGGCGGGGAGAACGTTGTCCTGTGCGAGCGGGGCATCCGGACCTTCGAGACGAGCACGCGCTTCACGCTCGACCTCTCGGCCGTGATCGTGGCGAAGAGGCTCACCGACCTGCCGGTGATCGTGGATCCGTCCCACGCGGCGGGGCGGCGCGACCTCGTGGTGCCGCTAAGCAAGGCGAGCGTCGCGGCCGAGGCGGACGGCCTGATCGTCGAGTCCCACCACGAGCCCCAGACCGCCCTGTGCGACGCGGAGCAGGCGCTCCACGTCGATGAGCTCATGGGCCTTCAGGAGAGCCTCCGACCCTTCGCCAGCGCGATGGGCCGCGAGGTAGTCTAGCCACGGACGGGGCGCGTCGGTCCGGCATGAACGGGATGCTCCTCGGGGACAGGTTCGTCCTGGAGCGCGAGATCGGCTCCGGCGGCATGGCGCGCGTCTTTCTGGGCCGCGACAGCGTCCTCGACCGCCCCGTCGCGATCAAGGTCCTCAACCCCGGCCACGACGAGACGGACATCGGCTCGCGCTTCCGGCGCGAGGGGCGCACCGCCGCCAGGCTCTCCCACCCCAACATCGTCCAGGTCTTCGACGCGGGCGAGGCAGAGCTAGACGGCAAAAAGGTCTCGTACATCGTCATGGAGTACGTCCCCGGCGGCGACCTGAAGGACCTGATCGATAAACAGGGGAGCCTCCGGGACGAAGACCTCGCGCGCCTCGGGGCGGGGGCCGCGGCGGGACTCGCCCACGCCCACGAGCGCGGCGTCATCCACCGCGACGTGAAGCCCCACAACGTCCTCATCGACGCCTACGGCGAGCCCAAGCTCACGGACTTCGGGATCGCCAGAGCCCTGGACGCCACCACCTCGCAGGCCACCAAGACCGGCTCCTACCTCGGCACCGCCCTCTACTCCGCCCCGGAGCAGCTCCAGGGCCAGAAGGTCACCCCGAAGAGCGACGTCTACTCCCTTGGCGTGACGCTCTACCAGGCGGCGGCGGGGAACGTCCCGTTCCTCGGCACCCCGATGGAGGTCGCCGGCCAGCACATCCATCAGCCCCCGGTCCCGCCCCAAAAGGACGGCGTCGGGGTGGGCGGGGAGCTCGAAGCCCTCATCCTCGACTGCCTCTCCAAGGACCCCGAGCTCCGTCCGACCGCCAGGGAGGTCCACGACAGGCTCCGGGAGGAAGCAAGCCGGGTCTACGAACAGGCGATAGCCCCGCCTCCCCCGGTTCAGGAGGAGGAGCCCCGCCCCACCCGCCAGGCTCCTCGCCCGGCCCCCACGGCGGCCCCGGCCCCCCGGAGGCAGCGCCAGGGGCGCGGGCCGCTCCTACTCGGCCTTGCGGCGGTGCTCCTGGTCCTGCTGGGCATCGCCCTTTATTCGGCTCTCGGGATCGGCGAAGACCCGAGTACGGCTTCAAACCCGCAGCCGAACGACGAGCAGGCTCAACCCGCTGCGGTAGACGAGGAGCAGGAACCCCCCGCCGAGAACCCGGAAGCCGCGGCCGAGCCCGAAGCTCAGGAGCAACAAGAGCCGCCGCAGGATTCGGCGCGAGAACAGCAGCAACAAAATCCCCCCCCGGACGATGCGCAGGGCGGCAACGCGGGCGAGGAGAACGGCCTCACGCAGGAGGCCGCCGGGCAGACGGTGCAGCGGGTGTACGATACCGCGGTCTCTGCCGATTACGACGCGTCCTACGCCTTGCTCTCGCAGCGCTTCCGCCAGGAGACGGCTCCGACGCAGCCGGCGTGGAGCGCCCAGTTCGAGAGCCTGCAGAGCCTCACGTTCGAGGAGGGGCCAACGGCACAGGTCGAGGGCGACACCGCCACGGTAACGGGGACCACCATAGCGACTCACACGGACCGCACGGAGCGCAACTCAGCGTCCTGGACGCTCGTCAACGAGGGCGGCGAGTGGAAGCTGGATGACATTACCTTGTTGGAAACCGAGCTACTATAGAATCTCTTTGATCAGGCTACGGAGGGGTTCATTCTGAAAACGGCGTTTACAGCGGTCGTCTCGGCGATCATCGGCGGGCTTATAGCCACGGTCCTTGTCTACCTCGGGGTATCGAACATAGACGGTGGAGGTTCCGGGGACGTGACGATCACCGAGGCGCGGGGCGGGGCGACCCCGACGGGGAGCGTGGATCCCGGTAGCGCGGAGGGCCCTTCGGTGCGCGACGTCTACAATCAGGACGGTCCCGGCGTGGTCACGGTCGAGGTGGCCTCCCGTGAGGTCGGGCCGGGCGGCGGCTCGGGGTTCGTGATCGACGAGCAGGGCCACATCGTCACGAACCAGCACGTCGTGGACGGCGCCGACAGCGTGTCGGTTGTCTTCGCGAGCGGGGCCAGGGAAGAGGCGCGGGTGGTCGGGGACGATCCGTCGACCGACGTCGCCGTCTTGCAGGTCGACGCGCCGAAGGAGACTTTGAAGCCGCTCACCTTCGGGGATTCCGAGGCTCTCGGGGTCGGGGACCCGGTCATCGCCATCGGCAATCCGCTCAACGTGGGCATCAGCGTCACGACCGGGATCGTGAGCGGGGTGGGCCGTCCCATCAAGGCGCCGAACAACTACACCATCAACGGCGCCGTCCAGACGGACGCCGCGATCAACCCCGGCAACTCCGGCGGCCCTCTGCTCGACGCTCGCGGCACGGTGATAGGGGTGAACTCCCAGATCTTCTCGGAGACCGGGGGCTTCCAGGGCGTCGGCTTCGCGGTTCCCATCAACACGGTCAAGGGCGTGGTCGAGCAGCTTATAGAAGACGGAAGCGTCGAGCACGGCTTTATAGGCGTGAGCATGTTCCAGGTCGGGATAGGGGAGCTTGCGGCCTACTCCGGGCAGGACGCCGCGAGGCTCTCGGACGAGTTCGGTCTCCCCGAGAACGGGGCGATCATCAGCCGGACGACCAGCGGCGGTCCCGCCGATGAGGCAGGTCTAAAGGGCGGCGAGGGCCGCGAGGAGGACATAGCCGGGCTGCCGGTTCCGATCGGGGACGTCATCACGGAGGTCAGGGGCGAGCCCGTCTCGATGCCGGACGACGTAATAGCGGTAGTGAACTCCCTCAAGCCGGGGGACGATCTGCCGCTCACCGTCGTCACGCCCGGCGAGGGGCCGCGCGAGGTTACGGTGCGACTCGGGGTACAGCCGCCCCAGTAAGTAGGGTTGCTCCTGTACGGGGGCGGTGCTAGAGTCCCGCCGAGCCGCCCCGGTAAGGGAAGGAGCGGCGGGAGTCGACAACCTCTCGGGGGCCGTTTTATCCTCGGTCCTCTCGAGCAGCCGAGCCGGAGGTAGATGTCTCGTGGTACGCGGTACAGTCAAGTGGTTCTCCGATGAGAAGGGTTACGGTTTCGTCACGCCGGAGGCCGGGGGCGACGACCTCTTCGTCCACTACTCTGAGGTGGTCGGAGAGGGTTTCCGTACGCTCGAAGAGGGCGCCGAGGTCGAGTTCGAGGTCATCGAGGGGAAGCGCGGCAAGCAGGCTTCCAGGGTAGAAGTCATCGGTCGGTAGGCGGCCCATACCCGGAGAGGCAACCCCTTGTCTGAGGACCTGAAGCGCGCCGCCGCCGAGCTGGCGGTCGAGCGGTACGTAGAGAGCGGCACCGTGGTCGGGCTCGGGACGGGCTCGACCGCTTCCCACGCGGTACGCAGGATCGGAGAGTTGATCTCATCGGGCGACCTGCGAGGCATCCGGGGCATCCCGACCTCGGACCGGACGGCGGCCCTGGCCTTCGAGGCCGGGATACCGGTGGTAACGCTCGCACAGGCGCGGCCCGCCCTGACCATCGACGGGGCGGACGAGATCTCCCCGGACCTCTCCCTCATCAAGGGGCTCGGCGGGGCGCTGTTGAGGGAGAAGATAGTGGCCCACGCGAGCTCCCGGGGCCTGGTGGTGATAGCCGACGCCTCGAAGGCGGTCGACGCCCTGGGCACGGTGCCGCTCCCGGTCGAGGTGGAGCCGTTCGGCTACGAGGCTACCTTCTCTGCCCTCGCCTCCCTGGGGTGCGAGCCGACCCTGAGGCTGCAAGGCCAGGGCACCGGAGACCAGCCGTACAGGACAGACGGCAACCACTACACCGTAGACTGTCTCTTCCCGGATGGCATCCGGGACCCGGGCGCCCTGGAGACGGAGATAAGACGAATCCCCGGCGCCCTCGAAACCGGCCTCTTTGTCGGCCTGGTCTTCTCCGCCGTCGTGGCCCGCCCCGACGGGACGGAGGTCGTGGAGGCTTCCTAGCCTGCCAACCCGTAGGAAGAGAGGCCGTAGACGTCGGTATCTACGGCCTCTCTTCCTACAAGGCGCGGTGCCCCTTATGGATCTTGCGGACACTCCGCATCTCCTGAGCGTTGCTTCGAGTTCCCGGGGGCCGGCGTACAGAATCCGCCGGAGGTGGTAGCGGAGAGCTAGCTTCTTACGGCTCCGAAGCCCGCGCGGGTGCCGGGCCGGGAGGAGCGGTCCTTCTCGACGACGAGCTTGTAGATGGCATCGTACTCGACGTATACGGTGGCCTTGCCCTCGTCCATCGTCACCTTGAGGTACTCGTCCTCGACGGAGACCTCGGCCTTGGGCTCCACGGTGAACGTGTCCCTCTTGTCCCACACAACGAGGTTCGACTCGTCGCCGCGGGCCTCGTCCACTATCCTCTTCACTATCTCACGGTCCATGCCGTTCCTTTCGAAGATGCGTACTTTGCGGGATCATTCTACTTGACGAGGGGCGAAGGTAGCGTGGACGCCGTCCCTCCCTGGCGAAGACGGGAAGAGGGTATAAAATACTCCGTCGATCGGCCGCGTCGCGGCCCTTCCGGGCGTATCTGGGTTCGCAAGCGATGGAGCATCGAGTTTTGAAGAGCATGGTTGTCAAGGTTCGAGACCTGGACCGGGCGCTGTTCCGGAGGGTCTTTGGTATGAAGTGGGAGCCGTTCAACGGCGTCATGAGGGCCTTTACGGTCGCCGGTAGCGCCGGGGCCATGTGGGGCGCCATCGCGTTCTTCGCCTTCGTTCTTAGCGGTCTGGAGCCCCTGAACATCGCCATCCCCTGGGGTGCGGTCGCCGGTTCCTGGCTCGTCGCCGAGGGGACCAAGCACTTTTTCAACAGGACTCGTCCGTTCCTGTGGGATACGGAGGTGGCCCCCCTGATCAAGACGCCATCCTCCAGCTCGTTCCCCTCGGGCCACTCGGCGACCGCCGCCGCCGGCGCCCTGACCCTCTCCGTCATCTACCCGTCCCTCGCCCCGGCGTTTCTCGTCTCCGGGCTCCTCGTCGCCCTCTCTCGCGTCTACCTCGGCGTCCACTACCCCTTCGACGTGCTCGCCGGCGCGCTCATCGGGGCGCTGGTCGCCGTCCCGCTCCTCGCCTTGCTCTAGTAGGGGCGTGACAGCTCGCGGGTGAAGGGGCTTACGGGCCGTGTCCCGCGTTTGCGGTAGAAAGGCGTCATGAGCATCCCGAAATACCACACGGTAGGCGCGGTCGCCAGGGACGCCAGGGCGCTCAACGGCCTCGGCGAACGGCTCTCGTACCTGGATCTCGCACCCGAGTCCGTCCTCGTTCTCACCCGGAGGCGGGACGCCGAGTTCGCCGGGAACCTCCTCCCCGAGGCCCGGGTGAGGCTCGTACAAACCGGCCTCTCGCGCATGCAGTGGTTCGAGTTCACGAGCACTTTCTTCTCCGCCTCGACCGTTAGCTTCCTCATGGGCGTCGTCCACCTGTGGACCGGCCTCATCGTGCAGGCCGTCCTCACCGTCGCCTCCGTCGTTGGCCTCGTCGCCTACCACCGGCGGCCACGTCTCGAAAAGCAGCTCCTCGGGCTCGGCCTCCCCGAGAAATTGGCGGACGACTGGGCAGGCGCGTTCCCCGACGGCTTCGCCCTCGTTCTCGTCACCGTAACGGAGGAGGGCTCCGAGGATGCGCAGGATGCATTCTTGTTGGACGAGCGCCTCGTCTCGCCCCTCGCGGTCGATCGGCGGCCGGTCCTCTAGGGGCTCGTCGGTACCCCGGTTTGGCCGGGGCTCTATCCCTCCCGTTGATCGCGCCAAAAGGGAAGGCCTACCTCTGCGGCACGGGCCTCGGTTCATGCTCCCCGGTTGCGAGCGCCGGGTTCTCCTGCTGAAATACCGGCTGGTTTGCGAGCCGATCGGCCGGAGGGCTCTGGGGAGGGTGTGATGATAGTGCGCGAGGTTGGTGAGGGGTTCCTGTTGATCGGGCAGCACGACCACGGGCTGGCCGCTGGTGAGATGGCTCGCCGCTGGGCACGCGGGCCCCGGCCGTCTCCCTCGGCGCTCTACGCCGTCGCTCAGCATGACCTGGGGTGGCGGGGGCTGGACGAGGACGTCCTGTGGAACGACGAAACCGGCCGTCCGCACAGCTTTCTGGATTACCCCGCAGAGCCCAAGGTCCGGGCCTTCGCGGCCGCGCTCGACCTCCTGGAGGAGCGCGACCCTTACGCGGCGTGCCTCTGCAGCATGCACTACGCCACGCTGATGCAGGGCTCGCGGAAGGAGCCGGAGGCAAGGTTCCGGGAGGCGGAGGAGCGCAGGCAGCGGAGTTTGAAGGCGGGCCTCACCGACGAAGAGGCCGGAGCCCTGGAGCACGACCTGCGGCTCTTGAAGCTCTGCGACGGTCTCTCGCTCTTTCTCTGCCTCAACGAGCCCGGACGCGAGGCCTCGAACCCCGCGCCCTACCCGGACGGGTTCGTGCTCGACGGGGAAGAGTACGTCCCCGCGTGGGTCGACGAACGGACGCTCCGCGTACGTCCCAACCCGTTCGACGGGCCTTTCCGGGTAGGGTTGCCCTACCGCGTGGTCGGCCGGGATCGGCGGCCACGCCCCGGCGGCCGTCTGGAGATACGGATGGGGGGATGAGCGGTATCCTCTAGGAGATGACATCTCCGCTCCCGGATGGGAGCCCGGTGGATAAAAGGACGTAGAAGGGAACGCATGAGGGACGAATCGTACGAGTTTTTGAAGAAGCTGCTCTCCACGCCGGGACCGAGCGGCTACGAGGGGGCCGCGGCGGCGGTCTGGCGCGAGGAGGCCGGCAAGTTCGCCGAGGTGCGTGGCGACAGGATGGGCAACTCCTTCGCCACGCTCAACCCCGGTGGCTCGCCGACGATAATGCTCTCCGGGCACATAGACGAGATCGGCCTGATGGTCACCAACATCGACGAATCCGGCCTGCTCCACTTCACCGGCATCGGCGGATGGGACCCGCAGGTCCTCGTCGGGCAGCGCATCATCGTGCAGACCGACGGCGGGCCGGTCCCCGGCGTCATAGGCAAAAAGGCCATACACGTCATGGAGCCCGAGGAGCGCAAGAAGGTCTCCGAGATAAAGAGCCTCTGGATCGACATCGGCGCCAAGGATGCCGACGAGGCGAAGGGGAAGGTCCGGGTCGGGGACGTCGGCGTCATCGACCAGCCCGTCCTGGAGCTCCCGAACGACCGCATAGCGTCGCGGTCCCTGGACAACAGGATGGGCGCCTTCGTGGTGCTCGAAGCCCTCAGGCTCCTCTCCGAGGCCGACGGGCTCGCGGCGGAGGTCGTCGCCGTGGCGAGCGTGCAGGAGGAGATCGGGCTGTTCGGTGCCCGCGGGGCCGCCTTCGGCCTCGACCCGGACGCGGCGATCGCCGTCGACGTCACCCACGCCACCGACACCCCCGGCGTCTCAAAGAACGAGCACGGCGACCACGCGCTCGGCTCCGGCCCCGTTATCAAGCGCGCCACGAACCTGAGCCCGCTCGTCTCCGGGGGGCTTATCGCCGCCGCGGAGACCGAGGGCATCGAGTACACGCTGGAGGCCGACTCGCGTTCGACGGGCACCGACGCCGACGGGATACAGTTCCAGCGCGCCGGGATCGCCACGGGGCTCATCTCCGCGCCGAACCGCTACATGCACTCGCCGAACGAGGTAGTGGACCTCGGCGACCTCGACGGCTGCGCCCGCCTGATCTCGGCCTACATCAAGGGCGTCGAGAAGGGCACGGACTTCGTCCGCTGAGGCGACGCCTGGGGCCGAACCGGGCTTGACGAAGAAGGGGGAGGGGGGCGGACGCGCCTCCCTCCTCGTCGAGCTCTCCCTGCTCCTCGCGGTCTTCTTTTTCGGGACAAACTTCGTCGCCGTGAAGTACGTCGTCGCCGACGTTCCCCCGCTCCTTTTCGCGGCTACGCGCTTCACCCTCGCCGGCCTCCTGCTCGTCGGGCTCGCGCGGCTCCTGGAGCCTATGAGTTTCGGCCGCAAGGACGTGCTGCCCATGCTCGGCCTCGGGGCCGTCGGCGTCGGCGCGGCGCAGCCGTTGCTCGCTACAGGCGTCGGTATCACCACCGCGGCGAACTCAGCCCTGATCTTCTCGACAGCCCCGATCTGGGGGATGCTCCTCGGCTTCGTCCTGGGCTTCGAACGTCCCCGCCCGAGGGGCGTGGCGGGGCTCGCTCTGGCCCTGCTCGGTGTCGGGCTCGTGGTCTCGGGCGGCCTGTCCTTCGACGTCGGGACGCTCCTCGGGGACCTTCTGGTCCTCGGGGCGGCGATCTGCTGGGGCTGCTACACCATGCTCTCGCTCCCGCTCCTGGATCGCTATCCGCCGTTGAGCGTCGCGGCCTACCCGATGCTCGCGGGCGGGCTCGCTATCTTCCCGGTCGCCGCGCTCCTCCCCGTCGGGGACCTGCCGAACCTCGCGACCCTCGACGGGAGCGTGTGGGGGGCCGCGGTCTACTCGCTCCTCTTCTCCGCCGCTTTCGGGTACGCCGCGTGGCAGAGGGGGGTGCGCAGGGTCGGCGCCAACCGGGTGCTCGTCTACCAGTACCTCGTCACGCTCATCGGGGTTTCTGCCGGCATCGTGCTGCTCGGCGAGGGCTTCGGGCCCGAAAAGATCCTCGGCGCGGTTATACTCCTCGCTGGCGTCTACCTCGCCCGGAGCAAATGAGATCCGGCGGGTAGAACCCACCCGTGCCCCCGCCGCTCGATGGCCGGGCCGGTGGCCCTGTCTGACGGGAGGCTCTGGCGCTTGGGCGCGGACGGAAGAAACTATCGGCGTTCTTCGAGGCGGGACGATGTGCTCGAATGCCAAACCCACGCGTGCCCCAGCGGCCCCCGCGTCATGGTGAGCAGGGTGAGACGAGTGCTACCCCCCTACGGGCGAAAAGGCTAACGGGTGCCTTACAGGACCATCCTGAAGAGCGTGCTCTACCTCGCCTCTCTCGGGCTCGCCGTGCACCTCGTGCTGCCCCGCATCCCCGGCATCGAGCGTTCGTTCGTCCTCATCTCGAACTCCTCCGGACCCCTGATCTGGGCTGCCTTCCTGGCGATCTTCGGCAGCTATGCCTGCTACGCGGAGATCCTGGGCTACACGGTCGGGGCTACGACGGGCCTCGGGATTTCGGCCAGGAGCCGCAGGCGCCGGGGCCTCGGGCGCTGGTTTATGTTCCGGCTCACGGTCGCCGAGCACGGGGCCTCGAAGGTGCTGCCTGGCGGCGGGAGCGCGGCCGCGGCGGTCACGTACGCGGGCCTCCGCATCCGCGGGCTCAAGCCCGCGCGCGGCGCGCTCGCCGTCGCGACGACCTCCGTGATCATCTACGGGACGCTGGTGGCGATCTTCCTCGCGAGCCTGCTCTACCTGATCCTGGACCAGGAGCTGAACCGGGCGGCGACGGTCGCCTCGGTCTTCGCCCTCTTCCTTACGTTCTGCGCCCTCACCCTCGCCACCCTGTCCTACCGCTTGCCATACGCCACCCGTCGCTTCCTGACCGGCGCCCTATATGGCCTGGGCCGCATCTTCCTGAGGAGGCGGTGGTCGCGGCGCCAGACGGAGATGCGCGCCGCGAGGGTCGTCCTGGGGCTGCGAAACGAGGTGCGCGCCCTCCGCGAACAGCTCCTCTACCATCCGGTCGCCGCCGCGAGGCTCTTCGTCATCGCCGTGCTCTACTGGGCGCTCGACGCGGCCTGCCTTTTCCTTATCTTCGTCTCCCTGGGCGTCCCGACGGGCGGCATCGAGCTCCTCGTCGCCTACGGGGTCGCGACCACCTTCGGCTCCCTGCCCCTGACCCCCGGCGGCCTGGGCGTCGTCGAGGCAACCATGATCGGGACCCTGGCCCTCCTCGGCGCGGGGCCCGAGGCCGCGATCCCCGTCCTCGGCTACCGGCTCTTCAACTTCTGGCTCCCCATCCCGCTCGCCGCCGTCCTCTACCCGACCCTCCATATCGGCTCCGCGAAGTATGCTCGAAAGGGGCGCGAGAAGCTGGAAGCTCCTCGCAAGAAAAAGGGCTCTTAGGGGGTAGCCGCCCATGCGAAGACCGCCCGACCGGAGCGTTGACCGGTCGGGCGGTCCATGAGACCTTGCTTTCGGGATTACTTCGTTCCCGCGGGTCAGGCCCCTCGCTCTCCGAGCCTCAGCTCGACGTTCCTCTCCCCGCCGTCCCTGACGATGGTCACCTCGACGGTGTCGCCCGGACGATACTGGCGGAGGGCGGAGAGGAGGTCGCCGGAGTTTCTTACCTCCTCCGACCCGAGGGCCGTGACCACGTCGCCTTCCCTCAGGCCGGCATCGTCGGACGGTCCCCCGGGCTCGACCTCGGCCACGAGCGCGCCGGACTCGGTGCCCGCGTCGAAACGACGGGCGGTCTCCGGGTTGAGGTCGGAGAGGGTTACGCCGAGGTAGGGCTGTGTCGCCTCTCCGGTCTCGATGATCTGCCCGGCGACGGAGGTTACGGTGTCGGCGGGGATCGCGAAGCCTATGCTCTCGGCCCCCGTCTGACCGGGCGGGAGGTAGGCGACGTTCATGCCGATAACCTCACCCGAGCGGTCGGCCAGGGCCCCGCCGGAGGAGCCGGGGGAGATCGCCGCGTCGGTCTGGATCAGGTCCACGAGGGCGCTCTCCTGGCGTCCGCCCGTGAGCGTGGCGGGCACCTCGCGCCCCACGCCGCTGACGACGCCCGCGGTGACGGTGGACTGGAAGCCCGAGGGGCTCCCGACGGCGACGGCGATCTGCCCGACGTCCAGGTCTCTCCCGTCCCCGAAGGTCGCGGCGGGCAGGCCGCTCCGCTCGACCTTGATGACGGCGACGTCCGTCGCGGGGTCGGTCCCGACGACCTCGCCCGCCTCCGTGGTGCCGTCGGCGAAGGCGACGCTCACCTCAGTGGCCCCCTCGACCACGTGGTTGTTGGTGACGATGTAGCCGTCCTCGCGGTAGATGATGCCGCTCCCGACACCCCCCTGACCGGGGGCCGAACCCTGCGTGCCCGAGACGTTTACCTGGACCACCGAGGGCTCCAGGGTCGCAGCGACCCCGGCGACGATCTCCTCCCCGGCCGGCGCCGCCGAAGCGACCCCCGGCTCGGCCGTCCCCGGCGTGGTGCCGCCCGAGAGAGCGCCGTAGCCCAGGACAACGACCCCGCCGAGGATCGCCGCGACCAGAAGAGAGGAGAAGCGTCTCATGCGACCACGCCTCGCAGGATCTCCTCGTACTCGCCGGCCTTGAGAAGCCTCTCGGCCTCCCTCTGGATCTGGCGGACCCGCTCGCGCGAGACGGCGAGCTCGTCGGCTAGCTCCCCGAGGGTGGACTTCTTCCGGTCGTCGAGGCCGTAGCGGCGCACGAGCACGTAGCGGGCCCGCTCCGGCAGCTTCTCCACCGCAGCCTTCAAGCTCGAAGCTTCGAGCTCCCGGATCATGTCCTCCGGCCCGCTAGGGGCCTTCCCGTCTTCCACGAGCTCCCCGAGCTCCGTCGAGCCCTCGTCGCGGCTCAGGGGCTGGTTGAGGCTCGTAGCGTCCGGCATCGCCCGCAGGGCGCCCGCGACCTCCTCGACCTCCCAGCCCAGGGCCTCGGCGACCTCCTCGTCCGTCGGCTCCCGGTTCAGCTCGGCGGAGAGCTCGTTGTACGTGCGGTTCATCTTGCGGATCTTCTCGGCCATGTGGACCGGGACGCGGATCGTTCGCCCCTTGTCGGTGACCGAGCGCTGTACGGCCTGGCGGATCCACCAGGTGGCGTAGGTGGAGAAACGATAGCCGCGGTCGGGGTCGAACTTCTCGACGGCCTTCATCAGGCCGATGTTCCCCTCCTGGATCAGGTCCTCGAACGGCAGGCCCATGTTCCGGTACTTCTTGGCGACGCTGACTACGAGGCGAAGGTTCTTCTCGATGAGCTTCTGACGGGCCCTGGGGTCACCGTCGTTCGCGGCCCTGCTCAGGGTCAGCTCCTCGGAGTGGGTCAGGAGCTTGCCGCGGCTGATGCGGGAGAGGTAGCCCGCGAGGAGCTCCGGGGTGTCCCCTTCCGATGCGCGTCTGGGCTGGTTCATCGTGGTCTCGCTTTCGGGTCGAAATCCTTCTAGATATTTGTGTTGTGGTAGCAGTTTCCCTGATGGGCCTGTGACGCTACTTTGAAAATCGTGAGGAATTCCACAGAAACCTTGCCTTCCGGGACAGGTATGTGAGAGAGGGGCGATAATAAGGGCCACTATGCGGATTCTGGTGGTGGAAGACGAGGAGAGGCTGGCCCGCCTGATCTCCCGCGTCCTCAGGGAGGAGGGCTACGCGGTCGAGACGGAGGCGAACGGCCGCTCCGCGCTCGTCCGGGCGCTCTCCGGCGGACACGACCTGCTCGTCGTCGACTGGATGCTCCCGGACCTGAGCGGCGTCCAGCTTTTGAAGCGGCTCCGCATGGCCGAGGTCGCAACGCCCGCGCTCATGCTCACGGCGCGAGACCAGATCGAGGACCGGGTCGAGGGCCTGGACGCCGGGGCCGACGACTACCTCCCGAAGCCCTTCGCCTTCCCCGAGCTCCTCGCGCGCGTGAGGGCCCTGACGCGCCGGCAGTGGGCCGGCGGGACCCCGGACAAGTCCGTCCTCGAAGCCGGCGACGTGACCCTCGATCCCGTGCGCCACGTCGTCCGCCACGGGAGCGAGACGGTCGACCTGACCGCCAAGGAGTTCGCCCTGCTCGCGACCCTCCTGCAGCGCCCCGGACAGGTCTTCACCCGCTCCGTTCTGCTGGATACCGTGTGGGGGGCGTCCACGGAGGTCTACACCAACGTCGTCGACTTGTACGTCTCCTACCTCAGAAAGAAGCTCGACCGCGACGGCGAGGGCTCCCACATCCGAACCGTCCGCGGCGTCGGCTACACCTTCGATCCCCTCCCCGGGACGCGCTGATGTTCGACGGCATACGCCTGCGCCTCACCATGGGCTACGTCGGGATACTCGCCCTGATCCTGCTCCTCTTCGGTGCCGTCACCGTGGTCTGGTTCCAAAAACAGGTCACGGAGCAGCAGAACAAGCTGCTCTGGCAGCAGGCCGAGAACCTGTCGAGGGGTAACTACTCCGAGGCGGACCTGAAGGACATATTTCTGGACTCCGACCGCGCCCTGGCGACCCTGTCCTCCGAGGGGAGCCCGATGACTGCCATCTCCGCCGGTCCTCCCCTGGAGATACCGTCCCCCGAACTAGCCCGGCGCGCCATCGCCAAGGGCGAGACCGACCTCGAAATGATAGAAACCCCGGACGGCGACGTGTGGGTGGTCAGCGCCCTCCGTCAGAAGAGGTTCGAGACGGACGTCGTGCAGGTCGCCCGTTCCCCCCGCGTCGTCAGGGAGACGGTGAACGGCCTGATCTTCGTCCTCGGCTCCATCGGGCTCGGGGCGCTCGGCCTCGCCACGGTCGGCGGCCTGTTCATGTCGAGGAGGGCGATGAGGCCCGTCAGGCGCGCCTTCGAGCGCCAGCGCACCTTTATCGCCGACGCCTCCCACGAGCTCAAGACCCCCCTGACCCTGATACGCGCCGACGCCGAGGTTCTCTCCCGCGGCCTCAGCAAGGAGGACGACCGCGAGCTTGTAGAAGACATCCTCCAGGAGACGGACCGGACGAGCGCCATCCTCTCGGACCTCCTGGTCCTCGCCCGGCTCGACGCCGGCAAGCTGGAGGTGGCCGGCAAACCCTTCGACCTCGCGGTCATCCTCGCCGAGGCGGCCGACCGCTTCAAGGCGCGCGCGGCGGAGGAGGGCATACAGATCCTGTGCGACGTCCCCGGCGAGCTGCCGGCCCGCGGCGACCCCGAAAGGACCGCCCAGATTCTGGCCGCCCTCCTCGACAACGCCGTGCGCTTCACCCCCCCGGAGGGCAGCGTCACCGTAACGGGCCGCCGCACGGGCAACCAGAGCACGGCGACGGTCGAAGATTCGGGCCCCGGCATCCCCGACGTGCACCTGCCGCGCATCTTCGACCGCTTCTACCGCGCCGACGAGGCCCGCACCAGGGGCCCCCAGGGTGGCGGCACGGGCCTCGGCCTCGCCATCGCCCGCGATCTCGCCCGCGCCCAGGGCGGCGAGCTCGCCGCTACAAACGCCCCCGAAGGCGGCGCCAGGTTCACCCTGACCCTCCCCATGAAGCCCTGAACGACCGCTATTCGAATAGTCTCCAGGGGTGTTGATGATGCCCGTATGGAAGTCTATGGTAGACAAGGAATTCAACGTTCAGGTCCAGAGATGATACCGAGGGCTCCGTTTGCGCTCGCTGCGGCTGAATACGGAACCCGCGTGGCACTTTGTTCTCTTGCCGCGCGTGTCAGCGATGCGCCTCGCCAACGACCTCGACGGCTGTCATCGACTCGTAACTCACGCCTGCTTCCTCCGCCCCCGGGCGGCGCCCCTGAACGAACCCGATAAAGGAGCGGGCCTGCTCCTCGGTATCCCAGATCGTAAGGACGTGACTTCTCGGCTCCATCGGGTCGCTCATCCAGTAGCCCGAGACGAAGCCCGGCACCTGTCGCGTGATGGGGATGAGCTCTTCCTCCACCGTGCGCCGGTGCTCCTTATCCCACGCTCGATCTAGTTTGAAGACTGCTGTAACCGCATACATACTCTCGCCTCCCTGTCCTCCGTTAAATAGTTCTTGCGTCACATTACCGCGTACTCCGACGGTCGCCGCGTCTTGTGGGCATGTCTATCAACGACCTCTTTGCCTTCCATACGGCATCTTCATCATGCTTTCACGGTGGCTCGTATTTGCGCGGCGTCGGCTATCCGCACCCGGGTGTAGAGTGCCCAGCCGAGAGCCGCGAACATCAGCATCCAGACGGCAAGAACCAGGCGGCCAGCGAGGAAGGGGCCGAAAACGCCCGGTATCACTATGACGAAGACGGCGACGCCGCAAGCCAACACCACGAACCGCCGCCAACCGGCCCACTCGCCCGCTCTCACCACGGCGACGCCCGCCAGCGTCAGGCCGACCCCGATGAGGATCGAGGCGACACCGTATGCCATGTCCATGAAATCGGTTCCCGGCGAGGGGTACGGTGATGCGGCCAGCGTCATCGCGCCTACCTCGCATAGCGTGAGAGCGGCCATTCCGGCGACCGAGATCCACAGTCCGACGCGCCCGAGAAGGCCGGTTCCGGCGACGCCGGATCGGGCGAGGCCGAGTATGCCGACGAGCAGCAGCACGTGATTGGACATGAAGACGAACTGGGCGACGAGAAAGCCTGTCAGTGTGAACGGGTAGCTGTACAAGTCGGGCGAAACGGCGGGTGGGATGAAGGCCATGACAACCGCGCTGATTACGCCGATGACGCCGCCGATAAGGCACAGTAACCCTGCCGTCCTGCCAAACGAGGCTTCCGCCGTGGAAGCGTTTTCCATGAGTGTGACTCCTTCCTTTTCTTTGCGTGAACATAGCTGTGTCATAGATGGATAGCCGGAGGGCCCGGTCTTTCGCGTTCCCAGGAGGGAGCGATGCCGAGCGTAGGACCTATTCGGGAGCTCGGGAGGCCGCGAAAGCACGCCGCGAGTTCATCCGCATCAACAGCACGATGACAAGGGTGAAGCCTATGGTCGTAACCCCCGCGAGGAGTTTGCCCGTGGCGTGTGGCTCGACGAATATGCCAGGAATCGCCAACAGGATGTTGAGCACGGAAACGATGATGGTCAACAACAGACTCCACCTCCTCTGCATCCATATTCCGGCAGCGGCGAGGAGGCCAGCGATGCTCAACACACCTCCCAAGAACAAGACGATCGTCGGGTAGGCCGTCGGCAAGAACGGGGAGAGGAGGTTCAGCAGACTAAGCAGCACGAGAAAGACGATAGCGGCAATCACGGATTGTGGTCGCGTATGCATGTGGTTCCTCCTCTTTCGGTCCTTGCTGTCGTACTAAAGGATGGAGAGTCCACCAGCATTCGTCTTTCACGTTTCTGCTATTTTTTGTACGTTCTTGCTTTTTGCGGCAGGATGTCGTTAACGAAGGGCCCTGGGGCTGAGACCGAGAAGGCGCTTGAAGTGCCTGTTCAAATGGCTCTGGTTCGCAAAACCGCAGAGGAGGGCGATCTCGGATATGGGCAAAGTACTGCCGCTGAGGAGCTCGCTTGCTCGCTGGACCCGACGCTCGATCACGTAGCGGTGTGGGGTGAGGCCCGTCGATCTCTTGAACAGACGCGAGAAATGATAAGGGCTCATGTGCGCTGTTCTCGCGATCTCCACCAGCGTCAGGTCGTTTCCGAGGTTGTCGCCAATGTAGTCGATCACATCCTTGAGCGCGCGCGGAGGAAGGCCTCCGGCATGCTCTACTGTCGCTCTCCTCGCCGCTTTTCTTCCGAGCGAGGAGTGATCCCTGATGAGGGTGATAGCCAGAGCGGTTGCCAGAGACTCGGCGTAGAGTTTGCCGCCGAGAAGGTTCCCGGCCTCGACCTCCGCTTTGAGCGAGAGCCCGATCTGCTCGATCCGCGTCGCCTGCACCCCGAGTAGAGGTACGATCTCCACGTCATCCGGATCGATGTCCACGCTTTGCGCTACCTCGCGCAGGAACTCATGCCCCAAGCATAGGGGGAGCATATCGCTCTCGGCCTCACCCTTAAAACACCATTCCCAGGACGATCCGGCGGGGACGATGGCTACGTCGCCGTGATGGACGCGTTCTTTGTGGAGCCGGCCGTCCAACCTTTGCGTCAGATCCAACGGGCGGCGATTCAGGTAGACGACCGCGTGGTGCTTTGGGGCGGGGGATATGAACATCTCGTCATAACCCGTGAACCTCGCGACCTCGATACCGCTCCAGCTCCGACCGGAACTGGAGAGCCGCCGGCGGGGCATCGACCTGGGCGGGGTACCGTTGGATCTCGAGGATGTGATGCTCAAAACCTCATACTCAATGCTCTTGTTGCTTGACTGCGTCGATGCATTTGGCTCAATCATAGCATCGTGTTCCCGTGTTCTTCTGGCTCTCCGCCGCTATGAAGCAGTTCGCTCCTGGTTCCTGCTCCTCACAAGACGAACACTATGAACTTTCTCGATATGTCTGTCGGGGCGGAGTGCATCTAGAAACGTTCCCGTGTCAACCAACGAAGAGAGGCGGGGGCCGCGTGAACGGCCCCCGCCTCCGGATCTCGCTTACCGCTGGTCGTCTAGTACTTCGGAATGCTCGAATCGACCTCGTCGCTCCAGGCGAGGATGCCGCCCTTCACGTTCTTTACGTCCCCGAAGCCCGCGTCCTGCATCAGCTTGACGGCCTTCGCGCTCCTGGCGCCGCTCCGGCAGTGGATCGCGTAGTGGGCGTTCTGGTCGAGCTCCACGAGGCGCTGCGGGAGCTCGCCGAGCGGGATGAGCCTCGCGCCCTGAGGCCCGAGGTTCGCCACCTCGTACTCGTGCGGCTCGCGGACGTCGAGGACCGTGAGGCCGCCGCCGTTGTTGAGCTTCTCGTTGAGCTCTGTGACGGTGATCTCCGGAACCTGGCCCTCCTCGCGCCTGTCGGCCTCGATGGCCTGCGGGATGCCGCAGAACTCCTGGTAGTCGATAAGCTCGGTGACGGTCGGGTTCTCGCCGCAGACCGGGCAGCTCGGGTCCTTGCGGAGCTTCATCTCGCGGAACTTCATGTTGAACGCGTCGTAGAGCATGAGCCGGCCGATAAGCGGCTCACCGGCGCCCAGGATCAGCTTGACGGTCTCGGTGGCCTGTATGACCCCGATGGCGCCCGGGAGAATCCCAAGGACCCCGCCCTCGGCGCAGCTCGGGACGAGACCCGGGGGCGGCGGCTCGGGGTAGAGGCAACGGTAGCAGGGGCCCTCCTCGGCGTAGAACACGCTGGCCTGGCCCTCGAAGCGGAAGATCGAGCCGTACACGTTCGGCTTGCCCAGCAGGACGCACGCGTCGTTCACGAGGTAACGGGTAGGGAAGTTGTCCGTACCGTCCACGATCACGTCGTAGTCCTTGAAGATGTCCAGGGCGTTCTCGCTCGTCAGCGCCTCTTCGTAGGCGACGACGTTGACGTTCGGGTTGATCTCCTTGATCCGGTCCCGGGCGCTCTCGATCTTCGGCCTGCCGATATCAGAGGTGCCGTGGATAATCTGGCGCTGCAGGTTCGACTCGTCCACCACGTCGAAGTCCACGATACCGATCGTCCCGACCCCCGCCGCGGCGAGGTACAGCGCGAGCGGGCTCCCAAGCCCACCCGTCCCGATCGTCAACACCTTCGCGGCCTTGAGCTTCTTCTGCCCTTCTACCGCGACCTCGGGCATGATGAGGTGGCGGCTGTAACGCCCGATCTCCTCATTCGTAAGCTGTACGGAAGCATCGGGCTGTACCAACGGCTTGCGCGTCGTCTCCAAAATATGAAACCTTTCCTAAAAGATGGTGCTATCGCCGGGTGTTTCGGCTCCGGTAGGGGATTACAAACACGAACCGCCGGCAATGGAGGGGATAATGGAGAGCTCGTCGTTCTCGGCGACCTCGGTGTCCTGCCCGTCGAGGTAGCGGATGTCCTCGTCGCCCTTGTAGACGTTGACGAACGAACGGAGCTTGCCGTCCCCGGTGTAGAGGTGCTGCTTGAGGTCCGGGTGCTGCTGGACGAGATCCCCCAGGGCGTCCCCGGCGGTCCCGCCCTGCACCGCTACCTCGGCGTTCCCGCCAACGTACTGCCTCAAGGGGGTAGGTATCCTCACGTTCGGCATAAAAACTCCTTCTCTCTAAGACTTGGCCGTACTAGCCTATGATGGTTTCTTCGTCGTAACCGGAGCGGTCATCACGAAGCTTCCAGCTGCGCATGTCCTCGACGTTCTCGCTGCTGACGGAGGCGATAATATACGAGTAGTAGGGCCATGCGTGGTCCCTGTCGTACTCGGAGGGCTCGGCCGGGTGATCCGGGTGCGAGTGGTAGAACCCGAGAATGTCCAGGTCCCGCTCGCGCGCCTTCTCCTCGAAGTCCCTTATCTTCAGCGGCTCGATCAGGAACCTATGCGAGCGCTCCTCTTCCTCAAAGGTGTTCTCGGCCCGCCACACGTCGACGATGACCTTCGTCCCGCCCGAATCCATGCCCACGAGCACGCCCGCGCACTCTTCGGGGTAAGCCTCCTTCGCGTGCTCGTGGATGTGCTCCACGTCGCCCGCACCGATCTTCAACGCCAAAATCCTACTCCTCCCAAAAGCTCTCGGAGAGGTATTTGTCCGCCGAGTCGCACAGGATGGTTACGACCACCCCGGACTCAAGCCCGCGCGCCACCCTCAACGAGGTAGCGACGGCGGCCCCGGCCGAGATGCCGACCAGGATGCCCTCTTCACGAGCGAGGCGCTTGACCATCTCGTACGCCTCCTCCGTCGCCGTCTCCAGGTTCTCGTCCGCCACCGAAGGGTCGTAGATCTCCGGCACGATGGCCGACTCCATGTGCTTCATCCCCTCCAGCCCATGAAACGGCGAATCTGGCTCGAAGGAGACTACCTTTATCTCCGGGTTGTACTCCTTGAGGCGCGTCGAGGTGCCGACGAAGGTCCCGCTCGTCCCGAGGCCCGCGACGAAGTGGGTGATCTCACCCTCCGTCGCCTCCCAGATCTCCGGCCCCGTCGACTCGTAGTGAGACCTCGGGTTGGCCGGGTTCGTGTACTGATCCGGGTAGAAGTACCGCTCGGGGTCCTCGGCGTAGAGCTCTCGAACCTTGCGGATGGCCCCGTCGGAACCCTCGCCCGGGTCGGTCAAGACGACCTCGACCCCGTAGGCCCTGAGGATCTTCTTGCGCTCCTCGCTGGCGTTTTTGGGCATGCAGAGCTTCACCTTGTAGCCTAGGGAAGCTCCTATCCACGCGTAGGCGATCCCGGTGTTCCCGCTGGTGGCGTCGAGGATGGTCTTCCCGGGGGTCAGCTTCCCGCTCTTCTCGCCGTCCCGAATCATCCACAACGCCGGACGATCCTTGACGGAACCGCCGGGGTTGTGCCACTCGGCCTTCCCGAGAATGCTCACCCCGGGGACCTCGCGCGAGATGTTCGAGAGCTCGAAGAGCGGCGTGTTTCCCACGAGATCCACCGGCCGCGAACCCAACCTCTTGTTAATCCTAGTAATCATGTCGGGATTATTATACAGGTCGCTCGTCCATCGTCCAGGGAACGCCGTATGCTTTGGGTAAAGGAGTGTACGGACCAAGAAACTAGCCAGAGGGCCAAAAAAGAGCCCCCTGGCTACGGTCGGTGCGTGACTTTATTGTACGCCCGGCCAACCGGGGAGCGCTACACCTTTTTTCGGCTCTACCCGAGGTATTCGAGGACTTTGTCGAGGGAGCGTCTGCGGCAGGTGAAGATCGGGGTGTCGAGCTCGGTGTAGGCGCTCGCCTCGGACTCCCTCAGTTCCATCATGAGGTCCTGGAATTTCTCGGGGGACTCGGCCTCGAAGGAGAGGATGAACTCGTAGTCGTCGATCCCGAAGCAGTAGGCCGTGTTGTTCTTGACGGGGTAGTGCTTGCGCCCTATGTGCATATGCTCGTTCATCATGCGCTGGCGCTCCTCCACCGGGAGCCGGTACCAGGCGCGCGTCTTGACGAACGGGTACACGAAGAGGAAATCGCCCTCACCGGGGACGATGTAGCGGCGGTTCTCCCAGCCCGGCGTATGCTCCCCGACGTAGATCGAGCGGCGGCTGATCCCGAAGTACGAGTAGACGACCGTCAGGTACTGGCCCAGCCCGGTCTTCAGGAGGGCGGACATCATCCCCTCGAAGGGTTCGAGGTCGTAGGAGATCCGCCACAGCATGAAGTCCGCGTCCGCCCGCAGGCCCATGAGGGAGTAGGGACGGAGCAGCATCTCGCCGGAGTGCGCCTCCGCCGCCTCCAGAAACTCCTTCTTGCCGCGCTCCCGCTCCTCCTCGGGGAGCCTGCGCCACCCGGGATCGAGCTTGAAGAAGGCGTAGTTTATGTACTGGGACGGGAGCTTCTCCTCTGCAACCTCTTGCTCCCTCGCCCGTGTCTCGGTCATTGTTTTCTCCCTGGTCCGGAGCCCATCATCGTCTGTTGCGGCTACGGTCGTTGACGTGAACGCTGGGCCAGGTCGTCGGGACCGGGCGCAGCTGCCGCCGGCGAGCGGTTTAGCCCGCGGCCTTTTGAAGGCCGAAGTTGTTCTCGTAGAGTTCGGTGACGCGGGCGAGTTCCTCTTGCGTGAGGTCCGGCGTCTCGGAGGTGGCGGCGAACTCTTCTAGCTGCTCGTCGTTGTAGATGTTCGGCAAGACGGAGATTATCTCCGGGGATGCGAGAACGAACTTCAGGGCCGCCTGGCCCAGGGTGCGTTCGCCGGACTCCGTGAGGAACGAGAGCTGCTCGACCTTCTTGATGCCCTCGGTGAGCCACGCCTTCGGGCGGTGCTGGCGGTGGTCGTTCTTGGCGAAGGTCGTGTTCTCGTCGTACTTGCCCTCCAGCATGCCCGACGAGTGGGGGACCCGCACGAAAAGGCTCGTGTCCGTCTCGCGGGCTGTTTCTATAAGCTCGCGGCCCGGGTCCTGTTCGAGCATGTTGTAGATCATCTGCACGCCGTTCACCGAGCGCTCGCGCATGGCCCTGACGCCCTCGTCCAGCCAGCCGATCTTGGGACCGAGGGCGACGCCGTGGGCTCGGATCTTGCCTTCTGCCCTGAACTCTTCCATGAGCGCGAAGAGCTCCTCGTTCTCGATGGCGTCCATCTTCGTGTTGTGGAGCTGGAGGAAGTCTATGTAGTCGGTGCCGAGCCTCTTCAAGCTCTGCTCCAGGGCGAAGCGGAGAAAGTCCTCGGACCATTCCTGGGGGCGTTCCTGCTGGCCGCGGCGGGCGGTGTGGTTGTAGAAGTCGTAGCCGATCTTGGTGGAGATGACGATCTCGTCGCGCATGTGCCCGAAGGCGTCGGCCAGGAGCGTCTCGCCCTTGCCGGAGCCGTAGGTGTCGGCGGTGTCGAAGTAGTTGATGCCCCTCTCGTGGGCCTGCCTCATGATCCGCACGGAGTTTTCGTCGACGACGTCGCCCCACCATCCGGTCGAGACGGTCCAGACGCCGAAGCCGACCTCCGAGACCTCTATGTCAGTGCCGCCGAGCTTACGATACTTCATGCCTCACCTCTCGTCGGAATGTTACGAGCTTTCGACCAACAGCTCCCCCCATTCTATCGTTCGGCGCAGGAGGGGGCGTGGTACCTCTCTCAGGCGACGCGGCCCGAAAAGCCGCGTCCGAGGTCAATATAATAGTCAGGATGAACAGAGGAATCTCATGATCGCGCGCTATGCAGGGGGAGAGAAGGGGGCGCGGGCCGCGGCCCGCGAGGGGGCCGTCGTCGTGGTGGTGGATGCCTTCCGGGCGAGCACCACGATCGCGGTCCTCGTCCGCAAGGGTGCCCGGGTGGTGCCGGTCGCCTCCATCGAGGAGGCCGCCGAGTATGCCGGGGCGGACTTCAGGATCGGGGAGCGGGGCAGCGCCAAGGTCCAGGGCTTCGACTTCGGCAACTCGCCGACGGAGATCATGGCGGCCGAGTTAAACCCGGGCTCGACGGTCGCCCTCTCGACGACCAACGGTACCAGGGTGACGGAGGCTGCCGGGGGAGCCCCGGCGATCCTCTCCGGCGCCTTCGTCAATGCCCGCGCCGTTGCCGATGCCCTGAAGGACGGGGCGTACGGGCCGCGCGTCGCCGTCGTCGGGTGCGGCTGGGAGGGACACCGCTCCTCGGAGGACGAGGCGGCGTCCGGAGCCATCCTGCACCACCTCTCCGAGGCGGGCGCCGAGCTCGACGAGCGGGCAAGACGGGTGGTGGGCTTCTACCACCGACGCTCCAAGAACGTCCTCGCGAAGAACACCGCGGCCAGGCGGCTGCTGCGCCTCGGCTACGAAGAAGACCTCGGTTTCTGCCTCGCCGAGGATACCGTACCCGTCGTACCGCTCCTCAGGGGCGGCGCCTTCGTCGAGGACGGTTCGATATAGGAGCAGGGCCGTTGGCCGGGTGGCCAACCGCGGACCTGAGAAACATGCGAATTTGCTCGCAAAATTAGTCTTGACAGGTACATGCCGCCGCTTTACTCTGAAGTCGGGCACGGTGGACAAACGTTACAAGCACAGCGTTTCGTCTCGCCAAACCGCCGAGGAGAGGAGGTGCTGACCAGATGACGATAACCATTACCCACGAGAAGGTAAAAGAAGTCACCCGTGAGGACGTGGACCGGGCCATCGACGTGATCGAGCGTCACCTCGAGAAGGAGGCTCGTACCCGCAACTTGCTCGACGAGCAGGCGATCATGCGTCCGAAGGACCTGTGCAAGCAGCAGGGCCTGGACATGGTGGCCGAGCTGCGCGGTATGGTCTAGAACCACGATGCGCATAGCCCATGAAGGGGGATGCACAGTAAGGTCCTGAGGGGCCTCCGGGAGACCGGGAAGGAACTTATAGGGGCTGTCCATCCCCCTTCACGAGGCTGAAAGGGACCGGGATCTTCACCCGGTCCCTTTTTCGTGCCCTAAAGAGCCCGCCCTACCGCTGTTGCTCGGACGGCGTCGCCGGTTCCCCATCGTCAGCTGGTTCCTCAGGCTGTTGGGAGCCATCCTGAGCGGGCGTGTCGGGTTCCCCATCGGCGGCGGGCTGCTCCGGGTCCACCGGGGATTCCTGCGGCTCCCCTCCGGAGGGAGCCTGCCCGTTGCCGTTCTGAGGGCCACCCTCGTACTGGCCGTTCTGAGGTACTTCGTCTACGCCCGGAGCCGGTTGGTCCCCCGGCCGCTGCACGTCCGCCGGTCCCTCGCTGTCGACGGGCGCGCCCTGCGTGCCGGTATCATCGGGCCCCTCGAACGCTCGGGACAGGGAAGTGCCCGTTTGTGCGGTCTCGTCACCCGAAGAGGTGTTCGAGCACTCCTCGTAGAGCGTGCAGGAGAGGGTGCCTCCCGAAGCAGCTTCCAGGCCGGTCACGCCCGCGAGCCCTATCCCAGCTGCGACGAGCCCGGCGAGGGCTCCGGTGAGCAGGGTGCGGCGCCTGGTCGAGGGGGACATCTCCCTGAGATAGGTCGGAATGGAGAGCAGCCGTTGCAATATGCCGGGGGCCCTCCTGTCTCTCCTCCTCGACACCGGCGGGTCCGGATCCCCTGGCGGGGCTTCGGGGCTCGGGGTTCCGGGGACTCGAACCCGCTGCGTGGTGAGGCGTCCGCGAACGGTGCTCGGGAGTTCTGAGACCCGGCTGGTCGCCTTCTCGATCTGAGCGTTCAAGATGGCGACGCCTATGGTCATGAGCATGGGGGTCATGGCGGTCCCGATAAGGGTGCCCGCGACCCCGAGTCTGGAGGTGAAAAGAGCCGCGACGATCGCCGTTATCCCCGAGGCGACCACCGTGCTCATCTGAACCAGCGGTTTGGATTTCTCTTCTTCAGCCATAACGCGGCCGATTCTAACAACGGTACCCCCGACCTTAAAGGCCGGAGCAGGAGATCCGGAGACAGTTGGGGAGGGAGCCATTGCTCGATACCCCGAAAAGGTATCGTGAGCTGCTTGCCCTCCGATGCCCCCTGACGCTCGTAGCCGGAGGGAGAAACCGTCACAAGTAATCGGCTTCCCCGAACTCGCGAGTAGGAATGCCGGAGCATGACGGAGAGAGCTTCACGCCTGTGGATGAGTTGCTCAAACTTCGAACTACAACCACGCCGCTCGAAACGCAAACAGAGGTTGGGGCGCAGAAATCTCGAACCGCGATAGGGAGCGCAAGGACGAAAGATGGGCGAGGAAGGGCCGGGGCAGAACACCCCGACCCTTCCTTTTGCGGCCGTTCAACCAGATGCTGAGAGCTCAGCTTCTCGAAGATCCACTTGCCCCACGTGGAGGGACGGGACGAGATCCCGGGAAGAAACCTCTTCTATGGAAGGCTCTGCTATTCGCGAACCGCAACCACCTCTAGGTATTCGGATTCCATGCGGGTCGTGCCGTCGTCGGCGCTGTTATGCTCGGTCCACAGTTTCTCGAGGTCGCGGCGGAAGGCCTCTCGCCCCGCTTCGTCGAGCGCGGTGAATGCACGATTCGTGGGCCCGTAGTAGGTCCGAAAGTGCTCTACCACTTCGGATGGGGGGAAGGGGTAGTAAAACGGGTACAGTCGTCTGGTAAGGCGCAATTCCGCTATCCCGTCGCCCAGCCGCTCGCGGACGGTCGCTTCGTCGCCCCACAAGAGCGGCGAAGGCATAAGGGGCGGGGGCGGTACGTGCTTGCCGATGGTCTTGAACATCTGGCCGACAAAGCCCTCGGGGGTCCAGTTGCCCATGACGATTCGCCCGCCAGGCCGGCACACACGGATCAATTCGGCCGCCACCCGCTCGGGGCGGGGAGCGAACATCGCCCCGAAGAGGCTCATCACCAGGTCGAAGGAGGCGTCTTCGTAGGACAGCATCTCTGCGTCGCCCTCGTCGAAGCGGGCATCCAAGCCCTCGTCCCGGGCGCGGGCACGTGCCTGCTCGATCGAGTTCGTGGCGATGTCGACGCCGGTCACACGAGCACCGGCGCGCGCGGCGGGGATGGATATCTGGCCCGCGCCGCACGCCACGTCGAGCACGCGCGTCCCGGCCGGGATGGGGATCCGCGCCAAAAACTCTAGCGCGCTCGGTTCCAGGTACTTGGCAAAGTGCCCGTAGTCCCCGGACATCCACGTAGCTTTAAGTCGGGCCTTCAGCGATTCCATCTCCGGCGTCATCCCGGGCGCCTTCTCAATCGTCATTACTCTTCTTCCTTTCCGCCACGATGTACTTGAACGCAACATCTTCTTTCCGAGGCAATTCCAGCGGTTGATCTTAAAGTTACATTTACCTGATTTTACGAACCCAGGCTAGGCCCGAAGTAGCTATATGGACCCGCCTCTCGCACCTGTTCTTCGGGATGGCGAGGGCCGGCGCTCTCCGAAGTCGCATGAGCCCGGTCCGATACCGAGCCTTCGGCGTAGTTCCTTGCTTGTCGGACTCGCCCATCATGGGTGACTCGACAGCACCTTCGGATCCTGCCGCGCGGACGGGGGCGGTAGCATTGCACGAAGCCCTAAACGCGAGTTCCTTACGAGTTTTGTTCAAGGTTGTCGCCGTATTCTGAAGCCGGACGACCGGGATCCGACGCATAAGGCGTTGTGGAACCGGCCGGCGAACTACTTGGCCTTTGTCTGGTCAGATCTTATCGTCATAGAAACCCAGCGACGTCCTTCTCGCAGGGACCGAAGGCCAAAAATAACAAGTATGTCGATAAACAGGGTTTGCCCCCCAGTTACACCGCTTTACCGGGAGGCTGCGGGCTTTCGTTATCGGCATTTCATATAACGCGCGAGGGCTGCCGTCCCGTAGTGCTCGCCTCTGACCGGAGGTGATATCCGAGTATTGCCCAGGCGCCGCCATACAGGACCGTCAACGGAAGTCCGGCGGTGTCCTCCAGGCCCACAGATGCCATCACCGTGGTGCCCACAAGCCCGATCGGAAGTGAGATGACGAGCAGCAGCGCCGCGCCTCGCGGTACGGCCCGCGCCTTCCGCAAGGCGACGCCGAGAAGGAGAGCGCCGACTCCTGCTACGAGCGCTCCCAGGAAGCCGAGGTCCTGGCCCACCCTGACGAGGCCTCTCAGCCCTTCCGAGGAAAACAGAACCGCCGGCAAACTGCCGAAGAACAGGAGCGCATATCCGCCGAAGGTCACGAAGACTCCCGCCATACCCAGACGCCCATAACTCTCTCCGTAGCGGGTATGAAAAGCCAACAAGCCCACGGCCAGCAGCACCGCGATGACGAGCAGCACGAAGTTGTAAGGCCGGAAGACCGGATCGCCTGGAAACCTGCCCCCGAGGAGAGGCTCCCGCAACGGCGTGAGCGCCCAGAGCACGCCGCCCGTCATCGCCGCCAGCCCGCCCCTCCGAATGAAGCTCGACGACAT
Source organism: uncultured Rubrobacteraceae bacterium (assembly GCA_902806105.1). The sequence goes on along the minus strand of CADCVI010000042.1, from coordinate 16,968 downwards.
GCACCCTCCTTCTGGCTTCGCCTTTGATCGTTCAACAAGACGAACATATTCGATAGAAGAGCGAAACGGAAGTGAGGCATGTAGCGTAGGCCACCCCGTCCGTTCGAGGGCGCGTCGAAGGGATAATGGGGCTGTTACGCCTAAACCGAGGGGGGTGGGCCGGAGCCACGACGCGAGGAGGGTCAGGAGGCGTGGGGGAGCAATCAGGTAGAAGGTTTCGTCAAAGTCCGGCGGTTGGGGAGGTATGGAAAGTACGCAGTTGCGATGGGTCCCGGCCCCGAAAGAACTCGGCCCCGTCCCTTCTATCTCTTGCGTCCTTTCGTACGACCCGTCTAGTATGTGGGTGTGGGCCCGCGCACGGTCTTTGAGCCCTCCGAGGGTAAAGCTTTCACGTCAGTTAGCGTCCGCTCGGTTTGCGGGCCCACACCTTGTTAGATGAACATAGGCCGGTATGGTTACACCGGCGCCAAAATCTTCGGAACCAGCAAGCTCTCGGAAGGGAGGGGACGGGCAGTGTGCCCCCTCGTCCTCTGCACCCACGGCGAGAGGCTCGATGGACTTCCACAGCCCTTGCGTCGCGTCCTTCAGAACACTCCTGCTGCGCTCGCACCCGCATGCGATTCCACGATCTCCGGCATACGTTTGCCACGCTGCTGCTCCCTCGTGAGTACGGTTCGTAACCCGTTCGGAGACTCCTGAAAAACGCTTCGGTAGCGTTGGCGCCGTGTTACTACGGCCGCGTGCCGCGGGGGGCGGGGACCGGACAGCCGCGATGGAGGCCACGATCTCCCGACAAGGACCTCTCGTTCGAGCCGAGATCGATGTCGAGGACCCCGGAGCTGTAGCCGGCATGCCCAGGTCCTGATAAACGTGTTCGGCATCCGTCAAAGGTGTCACCGCTCCGCGGAGAGTGGCCCGGGCAACCTTTTCCCGCATCCTGGACAAAGCACTACTTGATCTGCGTAGGTTTCGCTCGTCTCCTCCCCATCGAAATGGACCCGTACGAGTTGCCTGTCTACCTCACGATCTACCGACCAGACTTTGTGCCCGCACGAGGTGCACGAAACGATCATCTTTGTGCCTTCCGCAACCGTCTATTGTCAGCTCGGTATCCGCTTTGAGACGGGTTTGTAGCTTGTCGTCGACCCGCGACAGAAGCCTTTCGCAGCTTGTGCCCCTGCCGCGTTGTCCTTCGACGGACATCCGGGCAGACCGAGCCTGGTACCGGACATGCGCAGCGCTCGACCCGCCTGGCATGCTTGGCGTTGATCTGCTCGCCGTCGGAGAGAATTACGATGCCCGAGCAGATACCTTCAGGACGTAAACCTTTCGTGGCGGCGTAGCCGCGCGTGCAACCCCTGTTTCTCCGACTGCTCCGCCGTATTGGTTCTCCGATTCGCGCCGAGACTACTCCTGTACGGATAGTCCTGCGCTCCTCAGCCCGAGAAGCTGGCCGTTGTTCGCCACGGGGAGCCCTGCGGAGCCAGGACATCACTCTTCCTTGTCAACGTCGCTGACCAAGTCGAGGAACGCTTCCACCGTGTGGGGACAGAACTGCACCCCGGCGTACTTCCTCAGCTCTTCGAGCGCTACCTGGAAGCCCAACGCTTTACGGTAGGGCCGCTCGGAGGTCATAGCGTGAAAAGCATCGCACACGGAGATGATTCGGCTTGCGAGGGGGATCTCCTCGCCCGAGAGCCCGTCGGGGTAGCCCTTGCCATCCCACCGTTCGTGTACGTGTCTGATGACGGGTGTGATGTGGGCGAGTCCTTGCGTGGCCGAAACGATCTTCTCCCCGATTACGGAGTGAGACCGCACGTCCTCCCACTCGGCTTCGGTGAGTATCCCGGGCTTCTTGAGGCTCTCGTCGGCGACGCCTATCTTTCCTATATCGTGGAGGATGGCGGCCTGCTCGATCTCGGTCACCTCGCTCTCCGAGAGGCCCATCCGCCGCGCCACCGCCGTTGCGTGTGCGACCAGCGCGACGGAGTGATCCCTCGTGTAGCCGTCGCGCGCTGCCAGAGCAGCGAGCAGCGCGTCTATGCTCGTCTCCTTGGTCTGCGCCTGGCGGTTTCCCGCTTCCAACTCTTCGCGTTCGAGTTGGTCGGCCACCAGGCGGACGAGTACCTTCATGAAGGTCATGTCCCGTTCCAGCAACTTCGGATCGGCGGAGTGGCTCAGGCAGCACAGCGTGCCGTAGACCCGACCGTCGGAGAACTGGAGCGGCAGGCCGACGTACGAGCCGATGTTGGCCTCGTTCGCAATATCCAGATCGTTGGCGCGCTCGTAGTCCTTCACGTCGGGTATCACGTTCGGGAGAGTTCCCTCCATGATGTGCCCGCAGAAGGTCCTTTCGAGTGGCACTCCTTCTCCTTCTCGCCATCCAAAGGAGCTTGCGTCCCCGTCGAGGGCTCGAAACACCATCTGCCCCTCCGTGAAGCGGGAAACAAAGGAGACGTCCATGCCAAGGGCCTCCCTGGCGATGGACAGGAGCTTCTCGACCGCATCGACGCCACGTACTGTGGCGCAGTCGGACAACGTGCTCAGATCGGCCTCGGTCTTGGCCACCGAAGCTTCCAACTGCTCCGCAGCGCTCGATGCATATCCGATGTACTCGCTCTGTTGGGTGGAGAGGGGCGTTCTAACCAGGAAATCGACCACGCCGACGATGGTTTGCAGGGCGTCTCTAGTCTCCCGGACGAGCTTGATAAGCATCTCGTCCTTACTCGGAGTCGCGGCCCTGACATCCCCCTCCACCCGGCGCGATCCGTTCGCGCCGCGTTCGGAGTCGGACACACGGTCGTCCCGATCGTGTTGCCTCTTGCAGCGACCGGTCACAACTCGTCCCGCGCGTACGACGGGTCCGCTGTAGCGTGCCCCGGTAAGAGCCGTACCCCTGTTCGAGCCGGTGGCTCGGTAGCAACCGCCTTCGTCATGCTGCTCCCATTCCTGCCTTTGTACAGCGTGCATGCACAGACAACCGCTCGTGTACCCAGATATAGAACGCCCGTGCCAAGAACCGTCGTGTTAGTTGTGGATTTTTCTTGACAGGGCATTCGTGCTTGCCCTGCTCGACCGACGGAGCATCGCGGAAGGCCCCTGTGTGTCCGTGGACTCTAGACCCGTTCTTGAGAGCTTCAACCTTTTCGAGCAGCCAATTGCCACGTCGACCTCGGGGGACGGACCGGTGTCTGGGCTTCCGCCGGCCCGCGATGGTTGGGTTTGTCGTAACGCCTGGAGGGGCGAAGAGGTCAGGTCAGGCCTGAGGCGCCAACTCGAGGTCCTCGCCGAACCTGTAACCTATGCCGGGCTCGGTCCGGATGTAGCGCGGGTTCCGGGGATCCTCCTCCACCTTCTTCCGGAGGTGCCCGATATGCGTGTCGATCGTGCGCGCACCCCCGGTGAACTCCGCATCCCGAAGTTGGCGCAGGATCTGTCCCCGGTGCAAAACTCGCCCCGGCTGGGTCGCGAGGATCATGAGAATGTCGAACTCCGTGGGGGTGAGACGGACCAGCCGATCACGGACCCACACCTGGCGACGCGAGACATCCACCACGAGGCCGGGGAACGCCAACTTTTGTCCTGCGGTCTGGGCGTCCAACCGCCGGCGGCGCAGGTTGGCCCGCACCCTGCTCGCCAGCTGCCTGGTGCTGAACGGTTTGGTCACGTAGTCGTCGGCGCCTACCTCGAGCCCGACGACTACGCTCGTCTCGTCGTCCCTTGCCGTGAGCATTATTATGGGCACGTTGTCGCGGGCGCGCACCTGCCGGCAGAGCTCGATCCCGTCGATACCCGGGAGCATAACGTCCAGGATCAGCAGGTCGAAGGGGTGGGAAGGGCCGAGAAGATCGAGGGCGGCCTCGCCGCTCCTAACCGCCTCCACGTCCATGCCCTCGTACTCGAGGGCGATCCCCACGACATCCCGGACGCCACAATCGTCCTCCACGATCATCACCTTAGGCATACGTATCCGTGCCCGGCAGCTCGAGTTCGACCCTTGTGCCGGAACCTTCCCGCGAGCTGATACTGATACTTCCACCCATGCGCTCGACGAGTTCCCGGCCGATGGAAAGCCCGAGTCCGAAGCCCTCCGTGTTGCCCTTGCCGCGATAGAAGCGCTCGAAAACATGGGGCAGGTCGGCGTTGCTTATCCCCGCCCCCTCATCTTCCACGGCGATGGTGTTTTCTCTCGCTTCCAGGCGAATCTCCCGAGCGGGATCGGAATATTTCGCGGCGTTGCTCAGCAGGATGAGGAGCACCTCCTGCAGCCACTCGGGATCGGCGAGCGCGCGACCGCCATCGCCTACGACGCGAAGGGTGAGCCCGAGGTTCTCGGCAAGCGGCATCATGCGCCCCGCCGCCTGCCGGGAGGCTGCGGTCAGATCAACCGCCTCGGGTTCGGGATCCCGCCGATCACGGCCCATCTTGGCCAGGCGCAGCAGGTCGTCTGACAGCCGTTGCATGCGGAGGGCTTCGGAGAAGATGTGATCCAAGAGTTGACTCTTCTTGGGGTCATCCAGCCCCTGTATGGTTACCAGCAGTTCCGCGGCACCGACTATGGTGGTAATGGGCGTCTTGAGTTGATGGGCGGCGTTGGCGAAAAACCTCTGCTGGTTCTCTTCCAGCTTCTTGCGTTCCGTTATGTCCCGGGAGTTGATCACCACCCCCGCAATGCCCGGGTCTTGCAAGAGGTTGCTTCCGATAGCTTCGAGATATCGCCACGAGCCGTCTTTGTTCCGGAATCTGAACTCCACCATCGGGTGGGTCTCGGGGTTGTTCAGGAGATGGTCGAACGCACTCAGTACCCGATCGAGGTCCTCTGGATGAACGTAGGCAAATACGTTCTTCTCGATCAGCTCTTCGGGCTCGTAGCCTAGTATTAATTGTATCGCCGGACTCTGGTAGCGCCCGGTCCCGTCGGAGGCGAGGATCGTGATAATGTCCGAGCTGTACTGCACCAGGGAGTGGAAGCGCTCTTTAGACTGGCGCAACGCAACCTCCGCCTGCTTGCGTTCGGTTATGTCGCGTCCGATACCGATAACGCCGGCGACCTCGCCTCGGCGGTCCCGGTAGGGCGTCTTGGTGAAAAGGTAGGTTCTTTGGACGCCCTGCACGGTCATGTGCTCTTCGCCCGACTGCGATTCGTTCGTCTCGATGACCCGGCGATCGACTTCCATGGTCCTTCTCGCCGTCTCGGGCGGCATGAACTCGGCGCTTTCCTTACCGAGTAGTTCGTCGACCGACGTGCCCAAAACCTCGGCTGCGGAAGAGTTGGCCAGCAAGAAGCGACACTGAGTGTCCTTCAGGAAGATGGGATCCGACGCTCCCTCGATAATGGAGCGTAGCAACGTGTGGTTCTCCTCCAGCGCCTCTTCTGCCCGCTTGCGCTCGGTTATGTCTTCGACGTGCGTCACAACGAGGTCGGGTGGGATGTACGCGAAGGTGACGGCGAGATGCTTGTGTTCCCCCGTGGTCCTCATGTGCCACGGCGACTCATGGTGAATAGTGGTGCCTTCGCCGTAACAGCGCGAGAGCGCCCCCATAATCTGCGGGTTGTCCGAGTACCATTCGCTCGCCCTCATGCCCATCAAGTCGGCCAATCCGCCCTGCGTCATCCGGTCGGCCGCCCCGTTGTAGTCGGACAGCTCGAAGTCGTCCCCGACCCTACGCCACGAGATGGTCGGGATGGGGATGCCCCTGTACTGCGCCTTGAACCTCTCCTCGCTGCGCCGGAGAGCCTCCTCGGCCTGTTTGCGCTCCGTTATGTCTTCGACGGCCCCGATGGAATACTCCGGTTTCCCCGAAGGATCGCGCACCAGCGAGACCACCAGGTTGGTCCAGACCAGGGATCGATCTTTCCTCACGAAGCGTTTCTCTATGGTGTAAGAGTCGATCTCGCCGGACAACATGCGGCGGTACTGCGCAAGATCGACGTCATGGTCCTCCGGGTAAGAGATTTCGTGCACGGCGAGATCTAGTAGCTCTTCTCGTGCGTAGCCCAGGATTTCGCAGAGCTTCTCGTTGATCCTCAGCATCCGTCCGTCGACGGAGACATGCGCGATGCCTACTGCGGCCCGCTCGAAGGTAGCCCTGAAACGCTCCTCTGCCTGCTTGCGCTCGGTAACGTCCTGGACGTAGACCGCCAACCCCTCCTCGGAGGGGTAGACGTGCACCTCGCACCACTCCCCGGTAGGCGGCAGGTACTGTTCGAAGTGGACGGTCGTTTGCTCGCGCATCGCTTCGTGATACTTCTGGTAGAAGACGGAGCCTACCTGCTCGGGGAGCATCTCCCACACGCTCTTCCCCAGTAGATCCTCGCGCGTCAGGCTCTGGCCCGTCGCTTCTTTTATCCGGAGCAACGCCTGACGGTTGATGTAGGTGAAGCGCCATTCGGGGTCCACGGCGAAGAACTCGTCGGTAATGTTCTCGAGGATAACCTCGACCTGACTGTTCGACTCCCTCATGTCCGCCCTGACCCTCTCGCATCCCGGTTCACAACACTGGCCATCTTTCGAGCAGCATAAGTTAGCTCATATCAGTCACCGTGGTACAGGATGAACTACGCCGGCTCTCGTTCGTTGAGCTTCCCGGATTAGCAGCCGATCGCCCTCACCAGCGAAAACACTTGCTCTTTAAGGTATTCACCCCGGTCGTACCAACCTCAGGACCCGAGAACGAGGCCGGAGACCGCGTTGGTGCAACAAGGACCAGACCCTATACCGTGCTTCTTCTTTGTTCTCGGTGTTCTCTCTGGAGATAAAAGTTCTTGCAAGCGGAGGAGGAGGGATTCGAACCCTCGATACCCCATTAAGAGGTATAACACCTTAGCAGGGTGCCGCTTTCAACCACTCAGCCACTCCTCCGTACCATAAAAGTATAGCAAGCGTATACGGCAGCTACCAGGTTCTACCCGTGTGTGAGCGGAAACGGCGAATTCTCGCGAATGAACACCAGAGTTTGTAGAGTAGCTTCACAGCCGCGCCTACGCACATCCTGCGCGGCGAACTCGGCTCTGGCCGAACCCAAGCGTGCCCGTATTGCCATCTTCCGTGCGTAGCGGCCCTCGGGTGTTGCCGGCTTTCGAGAGTGGCTTCGGCCCTGCGCGGTCGAAGAGCGGTCTCGGACACGTTCCCGCCACTGTCCACGGGAAAGTCGGGGGCGATGGACTACACACGACGCCGCACGGCTTCCCGTTCGGATGGGGGCTAGCTTGTTGAAGGTGAGGAGTTGGTCTTGCCGCTGCCCGGCGCCTCGTTTTCGAGGATGCCGGGCTTCTCATTGGCGGGTTCGGCGTCGAGGATCTCCTTGCCGGAGATCTCCTGCTTCATCCTGACCAGCGTGGAGTTGAGCTCGGCTCCGAAGAGTATCGCCAGGGAGGAGATGTAGAGGTAGAGGAGCAGGATAATGACGGCGCCGATGGAGCCGTAGGTGGCGCTGTAGGAGTTGAAGCCCGTAGAAAGGTAGAACCTGAAGGCGAGGCTCGCGAGGATCCAGAGAAAGACGCCTATAAAGCCCCCCGGCGTGATCCAACGAAAAGGCTGCTCCGCATCGGGGGCGAAGTAGTAGATGAGCGCTACGGTGAGCACCAGAAACAGGAGAGCTGCGGGCCAGCGCGCGATGTTCCAGGTGACCTCGAAGACGTTGTCGAGACCGAAGTACGCGGCGATGGCCTCGCCTATGGGCGGGCCTGCCACGAGGAGCAGCACGCCGGTGAGGATGATGCCGGAGAGCCCTATCGTCATGAGGATCGCGATCCCCTTCACCTTCCAGTACGGGCGCGTCTCCTCGACGTCGTAGGCCTTGTTCAGCGCGTTGATGATCGCCGAGAAGGCCCCGGAGGCGGCCCAGATCGTACCCAGTATGCCGACGGAGAGGAGGCCCGGGGCCGAAGACTCGTTGCTGAGGAACCCGTTGACGTAGCCGTCGATGATCTCGAAGACCTGCGTCGGCATCACCTGCTGGAGGTAGACGAGGACCTTGCGGGCGAACTCCGGGTTGGAGAAGGTGTCGAGGACGGCGACGAGGAAGAGGATGAACGGGAAGAGGGCCAGGATCAGGTAGTAGGCGAGCTGGGCCGCGAGCCCGAGGGCGTCGTCGCGCTGGAACTCCTGGACGGCGCGCTTGAGGGCTGTGAAGCTCAGCAGGGTCCTCATGTCGCTCAGAAAGTTCCAGAGCGACCCCCTGATGGGACGCTTCGCCACCCCCCGGATCTCGGCCTCGGTCAGCCCGAGGTCCTCGACGGGATCCAACGCCCCGTTGTTGTCAGAACCCTCCATCGCAAGCAACCTGCGTTAATTGTAACTCACGGCGTTTCTCGAAAGGTCCGGGCCGGATGCTGATGGCTATCGGACGCGAGGGACGCGCAAGCCCGAACACCGGCCTCCTGCTTCGCGAGGTTCGCCGGGACCGTTCAGAAGATTTTCTCGTGGTCGTTCCCACCGGCGATCAGGGGCAGGTAGATCTTTATGGACGTCCCTTCTCCGGGGCGGCTCTGAGCTTCTATGCGTCCGCCCTGGGATTCCACTATGGTCTTGGCGATGGAGAGCCCGAGGCCCGTGCCGCCGCCGTCGCTTGCACCGAGGTTGCGAGGCTTGCTCGCACGGTAGAAGCGCTCGAAGACGCGGGGCAGCTCGTCTTCCGGGATGCCGGGGCCGCGGTCGGAGACCTCTATCTTGAGCATGGCGTCTCCCGGCACGAGGCCGGACTCCAGGGAGATGGTGCCTCCCTCCGGCCCGTACTTGGCCGCGTTGTCCACGAGGGCGAGCACGGCCTGCTCGATGCGCATGTGGTCCACGCGCAGGGTGCCCTCGGTGCGTTCGCCGTGAGTGGCTTCGAGGGTGGCGCCGTACTCGCGGGCCAGAAGCTCTGCACGGTGGGCGAGACCGTACAGGAAGGGCCTCACGGAGACCGATTCCTGTACAAACGGCGTCGCCGGCGGGAGGTTCGAGGCGTCCGAACGGGCCAGGAACAACAGGTCCTCGACCATGCGCGAGACTCGTCCGGACTCGTGCACGATCTCCTCCAGCCCCTCCTTGTGGACGCAGTCGCGCCGGAGCTGGAGGCCGACCTCGGCATTGCCGCGGATCACCGTCAGCGGCGTCCTCAGCTCGTGGGAGACGTCCGCGAGAAACTCCGTCCTCGCCCGCGCGGCCTTTTCCAGGGCCTCTTCGGCCGCCTTGCGCTCGCTGACGTCGCGCGAGGAGGTCTGGAGGCGGAACACCCTTCCCTGCTCGTCCCGAACCAGCCCCGTCACCGTCTCGAACCAGGCGTAATCCCCGGATTTCTTGCGGTAGCGGACCGTGGTGGTGACCTGCGGTTCTCCCCGCATCAACTCCTGCCGCGGGCCCGAGTTGATGCGCGAGACGTCTTCGGGGTGCATGAGGTCGTAGGGGTTGGTCCCCACGAGCTCGTCGGGCGCGAAGCCGAGAAGGCGTTCGCTGGATGGGCTGACGTAGAGGTAGCGGCCGTCGAGGTCGTGCAGGCAGACGAGGTCGTTGGTGGTCTCCGCAAGGAGCCTGAAGCGCTCTTCGCTCTCGCGCAGGGCCTCCTCGGTGCGTTTGCGCTCCGTTATGTCGCGAGAGTTGGCGACGACGCCGTGCAGACCCGACTCGGCGACGGGGTTGCGCATAGTCGCCTCGATGTAGCGCCAGGAGCCGTCGCGGTGACGCATGCGCATCTCGACCGTCCTGCTATTGCCCGGCTCGCTCAGGGTCTTTCTTATGGCCTCGGAGTGGAGGGCTATGTCGTCGGGGTGTATGAGGGCGGACTCGAAGACGTTCTTGCCGATCCTGCTGCCGGGTTCGTGGCCCAGGACCCGCTCTATGGAGGGACTGTGGTACATGATCTCGCCGTTGGCACCGACAACGGTGATCATGTCGGAGGAGTTCTGGATGAGGGACTTGAACCGCTCCTCGCTCGCCCGGAGGGCTTCTTCGGCCTGCCTGCGCCCGGTGATGTCGCGGGCGTTCAGGACGATGCCCCCGACGCTCGGCTCTTCGAGAAGATTCTGCGCCATCGCCTCGATGTAGCGCCAGGAGCCGTCGCGGTGACGCATGCGTAACTCGAACGACTCCAAGGCGCCGGGAACACCGAGGGTCTTGCGTATGGCCTCGGCCTGGTGCGGCAGGTCCTCCGGGTGGACCAGGGCGGACTCGAAGACGTTCTTGCCGATCCTATCCCTCAGCTCGTGGCCCAGGACCCGGAGCATCGAGGGGCTCTGGTAGAGGATCTCGCCTTTTTCGCTGACGATCGTGATGATATCGGAGGAGTTCTGGATGAGGGAGCGGAAGCGCTCCTCGCTCTCCTTCAGCGCCTTCTCGGCCCTCCGGCGTTCGGTGACGTCCAGCATCGAGCCGATCATACGCACAGGCTCGCCTGCCTCGTCGCGCACGACGCAGCTCCGGTTGGAGACGACCGCGTAGGACCCATCGGCCCGCCGGAAGCGGTACTCGTCGGACCACGCGTCCCCGTCGCGGAGGACCGAGTCGATGCTCGCCATTACCCTGTCACGGTCGTCGGGGTGTATGAGGTCTTTCCACCACTCCATGCTCCTCGGCTCGTTCGGACCGTAGCCGAACAGGCTCTCGGCGGCCCCGCCCCATTCCAGCGTGTTGTTGCGGAGGTCCGTGTCCATGATGCCCTCGCTGGTCGCCCGGGCGACGAGACGGAAGCGCTCCTCGCTCCGCGCCAGGGCCGCCTCCCACTCCTTGCGCTCCGAGATGTCCTGGACCTTGGCGACGTAGTAAAGGGGCTCGCCGCGCGCGTCCCTGACGAGCGAGACGTTCAGGGAGGCCCAGACCGGGTCGTTGTTGGCGCACACGTAGCGCTTCTCGAGGTGGTATGTCTCGAACTCACCCATGAGGAGCCTGCGCTCGAACTCCAGGCTCGTGTCGAGGTCGTCGGGGTGCGTGATCTCCTTGAAGGTCTTCCCGAGCAACTCCTGCTCGCCGTAGCCGAGAATCTCGCAGATCGCGGGGTTGACCTGCCTGTAACGGCCGTCGAGGTCCACGAGCGCGATGCCGATCGGGGCGTTGTAGAAGGCGACGCGGAAGCGCTCTTCGGCGGCGCGCAGCTCTTGTTCCGCCCTTCTGCTCTCGGTGACGTCCTCCAGGGTCGCGTGAACGCCGTACGGACGGTCCTCACCCGGCCGAAACTGCGGCGCGGCATTCCAGCGTATCCAGCGCATCTCGCCCGGAGATGGGCGGAAGCCCAGGATCAAGCCTTTCACTTCCCTCCCGGTCTTGAGGGCTACCTCGACCGGTCGTTCCTCGTTCGGCAGGTCCGAGCCGTCCTCGCGTATAGCCCGCCAGCTGCGCGAGAGGGGTGAGAGGGCGCGCAACTCATCGAGGGTAAGGCCGAGGATCCTGGTCGCCGCCGGGTTGGCGGCGGTGATCGAGCCCTCCCCGTCGTAGTAGATGACGCCCTGGGCTATGGTCTCGAAGAGGGCGCGATGCCTCTCCTCGCTGCACCTGAGGGCATCCTCGGCCTCCTTGCGCGCGGTGACGTCGCGGGCTATCCCCTCGACGGCCACCACCTTACCCGCGTCGTTCCTGACGAGGGCGACCCGTTGCTCGACCCACAGGACCTCGCCGGTCTTTCTGACCCAGCGCAGCTCGAAGCTCGCGTTCGGGCCCTCGGAGCGCATGGCCTCCAGGAGGATGCCCCAGTCGTCGGGGTGGACGAGGCGGCGGATCAGACCGGGGTCCGCGTAGTGCTCCTCGACGGCGTACCCGCTGACCTTCTCTACAGAGGGGCTGACGTAATCGAACCTGTTCGCCGGGGCGGGGAGGTAGCGGAAGACGACGTCGCTTGCGGTCGCGAGGAGCCGCAGGTGCTCGCCGTCGCGGCGATCAACCGCCCCGACGGCGCGCCTGGTGTGGGCGACGCCCGCGACGAGGCCCCCGATGAGGCCGCCCGCCGCCGCGATGTTCGTACGCCAGGGAACTTTCCGGAGCCGGTTCGGAAGCCTCACGAAGCCCCCCGCGAATCTTTATCGTTCGGGAATACCACGGTGGCATTATACTTGGGGATGGGTGTGACCTGAGAGTTAGCGGGGAGCGGGAGTATGCGTATCCTCATAGTAGAAGACGAGGCAGGGATCGTGAGGTTCCTGAAGCGGGGGCTGACGGCCCACGGACACGGGGTCCTCACGGCGGACAACGGGGAGAACGGCGTCCGCCTTACGATAGAGGAGCAGGTGGATCTCGTGTTGCTGGACATCTCCTTGCCGGGGCTGGATGGTCACGGGGTATTGCGGCGTATCCGTGAGAGGCGCCCGGGGCTGCCGGTTCTCATGCTCACCGCCCGCGACGATCTGCGCAACAAGGTCGACGCCCTCGACGGCGGGGCTGACGACTACCTGACCAAGCCGTTCGTCTTCGAGGAGCTGCTCGCCCGCATCCGGGCGCTCACGCGCCGGGCCGACCAGCAACAATCCTCCCGCGTCCAGCACGGCGACCTGAGCATGGACCTCCTCAGCCGCCGCGCCTGGCGCGCGGACAGCAAGATCGACCTGTCCAGCCGCGAGTTCGCGCTTCTGGAGTACTTCATGCGCCACCCCGGACAGGTCCTCTCGCGCCAGCAGATCCTCTCGGCCATCTGGGACTACGCCTTCGACCCCGGCTCGAACGTCGTGGACGTCTACGTGCGCTACCTCAGGAGCAAGATCGACCGCGCGGGCGAGCCTTCCCTCATCACCACCGTTCGCGGCTCGGGCTACCGCTTCGATCCCGGCCCGGAGTAGGTCCCGGGGTCGTCTTTGGACCAGGATGAAGGAATCCTAATCCTCGTTTAATCCAACTGTCATCTACATCCGCCATTATCATCCCTCAGAGCTTGTCGGCGGACTATTCGCACACCCACCGTGTCCTCGCCGGCATCTCCACAATTTAAGAGCTCGGGTCCGGGTGGTTTCCTCCTTTCCCTTTACCCACCCATCACCCACCAGTTTCCACCCCCCGAGCTCTTCTTCTCCATCTGTAGGGACTACCCCTGTGTCGTCGCCCTCCGGTTCGTACGAGGGGGAACGGTGTTCTGAAAAAGCGCCTTGCGGCTCTTCAAGCCCATCTTCCCCAGGATGTGTTTCACGTGCGTCTTCACGGTTGGGAGGCTCATATAAAGGGTTCGTCCCACCTCCGCGTTCGAGTAACGCCTGAGCATGAGGGCGAACACCTCGCGCTCCTTCGGCGTCAAGGCAGGTCCCCTGTGCGCGGCGAGCTGATCGAGCCGCGGCTCTGCCTCCGTCTGGACAAACCACACCCTCTCCCCGCCGCAAACCCTGCGCACCACCCCCGGAAACTCCAGGTACTCCTCACCCTTGTGAAAGTACCCATCCGCCCCCGCAACGGCTGCGGTCGCCGTGTCCTGCGCCCTGTTGTAGGTGGAATGTATGAGGATGCGCGGCGGGTGCGGGAGGGCCTTCATCTGCCGGCAAACCTCCATGCCATCTCCGTTCTCGCCGAGCCTGACGTCCAGGATCACGAGGTCCGGCCGGAGCCGAACAGCCAGCCTCACCGCCTCCTCCGCATCGCCGGCCTCCCCGACGACGAGCAGATCGTCCGTCGTCTCGAGCAAGCTCTTGATCCCGAGTCGCGTCACGGGATGGTCGTCGACCAGCAGGGTCCTGACTATTGCGCTTGTTGCCTGTTGCCGATTTTCCCCACTCAACTCGGGCCTCCTCGTAATGGAACAATCACGCTGTACAACAAAGTCAAAGAGCCTGGACTAGCCCAATTTCCTATGAGCCTATGACTCAGTATTGGGTTACCAGCAGAAGATCCAGCACGTGCGTGCGGATTGGATGGTGGCAGTATCCTCGGAAGTCGACGTCTCTGCGCTAGCAGTGTTGCCGGACGCTAGAGCTAGAACAACCACTCCTATGAGGAGTGTCCGCCTTACTTTCGAACCCGCTTCCTGCATGTTCCCTACTTTCTCCGAGAGGTTTGTGTACCTGCGTAATTATTTGGGATCACGAACGACGTAGCATCGTTCGATAGTTCGATATTACTCAGCCTAAAGTTTGAAATCTGCCTCTCCAGATGAACGTGGTGGGAGGAGTTTGGTTTGGGCCTTCTCAGGACGACGCGTGTGGTCACGATGTGGCTAGAAGGCACTCTTGGAAATCGTTTTGTGCAGGCTGACAATCTCTGGTTGCCTTAGAAAGGCGGGAGGGTCGATTACTGCTTCCGGTAGAAGGCAAGGTTGTATGCTGCGAGCTTTTCGGTTTTTCAGCGGTGTCGAGGCAAACCATTAGAGTTACCGTTTGGAGAATTGGCGCTACTCGAGACGTATGATGCCGCGCCTTAGCGCAGCCGTCACTGCTGAGGTACGATCGGCGGCGCCGAGTTTGTCAAAGACGCGGTTGAGATGCGATTTTACCGTAGCTTCGCTTATCCAGAGTTCGCTCGCGATGCCCTTGTTGTTTGTTCCATGAGCCACGAGTTGTAGGATTTCGACTTCTCGAGAGCTCAAAATATTCTCGTTATTGCCTCGCAGCCGTTCTATAAGGCGGGTTGCAACGCTCGATGCCAAAGGTGAACTACCCTGGGATACATCCCGTATCGCGCCGAAGATCTTTTCTTCCGGAGAGTCTTTGAGGAGGAAGCCGAGGGCTCCGGCTTCTACAACACGCAAGACATCTGCGTCGGTTTCGTAAGTCGTCAGGATCAGAACCCTGGCGTCTGAGCTCTCCGATCTAATTTGTCTCGTTGCTTCTACGCCATCCATCTTCGGCATCCTCAGGTCCATCAGTATGACGTCCGGGCGGTGCTGGCGTGCGAGCGTAACGGCTTCTTCGCCGTCTGCGGCCTCGGCTACGACTTCAAAGTCGGACTGGCTCTCCAGCATGCCTCGTAACCCCAGCCTGACGACTGGATGATCGTCACAGATGAGTAGCCTGATGTTGACCGTCATCGGGCCTCCTCGATCGCCTCTCGCTCTAGCGGTGTCCGGTTGCTGGCTAATGGTGTGAGGGAGGCGGGCAGTGCTGCCGCGAGCGTGGTTCCTGTATTCGGGCTGCTCTCGACCGACAAACTGCCGTTGAGTTGCTCCACGCGCTCGCGCATGGACACCAGACCGAAGCCACCAGAATCCTGAGGGCGCAAGCTGGATCTTGGGGAGTCCGGGTCAAACCCTATCCCATTATCCGAAACGTCTAGAGCTACGAGGTCTTCAAGGTAGGAGAGCGTTATCACGACCAGTTCCGCTCCCGCGTGCTTGTGAGCGTTGGCGAGTGCCTCCTGCGCTATTCGTAGCAGAGCTACTTCGATCTCTGGAAGAAGCCTGCGCGAGTCGCCCGTGACGCTGAAGCGGGCTTCGACTCCTGTCGTTTCTGACCACTCTTCGGCGAGTCCCCGAAGGGCTTGAGACAACGGATGGCGGTCTAGAGCCTCGGGACGCAGGGCCCATACCAAGCGCCGCGTTTCGGCGAGGCTCTCCCGGGCGATTCGTCGCGCCAGTTCAAGGTGCCGCTGGGCAGGGGCGGAGCCAGAGAACATTTCTGGATGCGCGAGTTGTGCGGTCGAGAGGCTCATCATGATGCTGGTGAAGCCTTGCGCGAGAGTGTCGTGGATCTCATGCGACAAACGCTGCCGCTCCTTCAAGACACTCGTCCGACGGACTTCCTCCAACAGTTGCAAGTTCTCCAGGGCAAGTGCGACTTCGGCTCCGAGAGCCTCCAACGCATTCTGACTTTCCCGTGGTATCGGTACACGGGTGGAGACCATCACGGCCCCCGTGGGCTCCTGCCGCACTCGTAGCGGAACTATAAAGACCTCACGAGTCCTCCAGCCGCTGACAAGAGCCTCCCGCGTACGGGTGGAGTCGACGGGAGCCAAGCGTAAGGACCGCTCTTGCAGAAAATGCTTGCGGGACTTCTCTGACAAGTCGTTGATACCAAAGAGCACGTTCGTGGTATCTCCGGTCGTCGCGACCTCGTCCATGCGCTCGGCTGGACCCACCCACAAGCTTACCTCCACCGTAGGGTTGTGGCCCAAGAGCTCGAGGGCAGTGTCAAGGGTGATCTTGTGGAGGTCTTCTCTAGCTTGCGAAGCAGCTAGCGCGGCGCCCGCACGGCGCAGAATTCTCTCCCGGTCGGCTGCCCTCTCTTGTGCCCTCATCATGCTGGCCAAGCGGGCAACCACCAACAGAAACAGCACTGCGGAGCATACGACGAACAACGTCACGTTGATGGGTTCGCCACGTACTTTTTGAAGCGCGAGTACTGTGGGTGCCATCAGCGAAGCTCCAGCGAGCAGAGCGAGGCGTAAGCGTGTGAGTTTGGCCTCGACCCTAGAGACCGGCTCGAACAGTGTGGCCATGGACGGGTGCAACGCGGCCGCTCCAAAGAGCGAGAAGAACAGCAAGAACCCCAGGTCAACGAGGTTGTCTATTTGTCGGGATCTTGCTGCCTGAGCCACCATCCACATGACATCGCTGAACAAAAGAACGACGAAAGCCGAGCCGAGTAGGTAGTAGGAGGCAGGGCGGGCTTTGCTTACAGCCAGGGTCCGTATCAGGACCACAACCAGTAGTAGGTCCATTAGCGGATAGGCAATCGCCATCACGATCGAGACAGGTGTAAGTGAAGGGTGCCCAGCATAAGCCTCGATGATGTAGGGCTGCATGAAGTAAACCCAGAACAACAACCCGAAACCTGTGGCGACGATCAGTGGATCTATGACACTTGCGAGGCCGCTACGAGCTAACCGAGAACTACCGATCATCAGCATCCCGGCTATGATGAAGGGGAAGAAGGCAAGGTAAGCTGCGTCAGATGGTGCAGGAAAAGTAAGCTTCTTCCCGAGAAATTCACTGACCGTAAGAAATACGTTGCCACTTACAAGAAGCAGCAATCCGACGACGAAGAGATGCCACGGGAGCGGGCGCGCGGGACGGTATATATGCACGCTGAGCAGAACAACTGCGATGGTGGCCAAACCGGTGACGCTGACTACTACGTCGTAGATGAGT
>CADCVI010000041.1 GCA_902806105.1 uncultured Rubrobacteraceae bacterium | reverse complement strand
AGCATGGATCGGAGACCTGCCGGAGGTCGATACCCCGTTTGATGGATTGGAGGGGCGTCTGCTCTCCGGCCCGCACGGCCAGACCGTCTTCTTTCTGGCCACCAGGGACCTGGACGTTCCGCCGCACTCGCACGGTGCGCAGTTCGGCGTGGTGCTGTCAGGGCGGATCGAGGTCCGCATCGGCGGGAGGGAGGGGCGCGTCCTGACCCCTGGACATACCTACGAGATAGCCGCGGGCGAGGAGCACGCCGCGCGCGTCGAATCCGGCACCGCGCTCGTCGAGGTCTTCCAGGAACCGGACCGGTACAGCCCGAAATAGGAGATCGACGGGCGACGGTGGTATGCATGGCCGAGGGTTTCGAGCAGAGGAGGCGGGACGTATGCAGTGGGCTCTCATAATAGTAGGCGGGCTGATGGTACTCATGGGCGGTACCTGGCTGCTACAGGGCGTCGGCATCCTCCCCGGCAGCTTCATGACCGGCCAGACCTTCTGGGCCATAGTAGGGGCTGCCGTCCTCGTCGGGGGCGCGGCCCTGTGTTACCTCGGCGCGCGCCGAGGCTCGCGGCGCGGATAGGGTGTACGACCGTGCTCGCGTGGGATAGAATTTTCTGATCTGCGACGAGAGCTAGCAAAGTTCTTGTTGCGCCGTACGGCTGGGGCGTCGCGCGTTCGTTCAGTCTACGGAGGCGACACTTGAACAACAAAACCAACCGGTCGTACTACTCTTACCTCAATTCCTCTCGCTTCCTTTTAATCGGACGATTCCCCTCCGCGTGGCCGAAGATGGCTACTCAGCTCTCTGGCCGCTGGCGTACGGTTGCGAGCTCGGACAGACGATCTGCTTCGGGGCGTAGAGCGAGTCATCCTCCGCTCCCCGAGCTATCTGCGCTCGTTTGCTAGCGTGGCTCGCAGTCGAGGATCGATTGTTCTTGGACTCTTGTAGAAGCTTGGGCTTTGCGGGAATCGTGTTGAGGGGATAAGCCTCCGACAAAGTTGCGGGGCGACGCCGGGCATGGGTCGCCCCGCTGTTGGGGTTGGGCTTTCTACGGCAGGAAGGCCACGGCTCTTCCGGGACCGCCGGAGGAGCCGCCGATCTTCAACGGCAGGAAGACGAAGAAGGCGCCGCGGGTGGGGAGCTCGCCGAGGTTCGTCAGGATCTCGATGTAGCGCAGGCCACGGCTCAAGCCTTCCTGGTGGACGGGGACTCCGTCGTGGGCCGAGCCGATGCTCGGGGCGTCTATGCCGATGGTCTTGACGCCCTTCTCGTGCAGGTAGATCGCCATGTCCGGCGACGGGGCCGGCCAGCCAGGCGCGTCCCCCGTGACGAGCGAGCCGTGCATGAACCGCAGGCCCTCGTCACCCTCGACGTAATACTGGTCCCAGCCCGTCCTGAGCAGCACGACCTCGCCCGCCGAGAACTCGCCGTTCTCCTCCTCCCAGGCCCGAAGGTGGTCCGCGGTGATAAACGGGCTCACCCCCGGCTCGCCGCTCTCCGACAGGAACCGGACGTCGACGACGACCGCCGGTCCCATCAGGTCGCCGACCGGCACCTTGTCGCCGGTCTCGAAGCCAAGGGTGCTCTCGTAGGGCAGGCCCGAACCCTCCGGCGGTATGAAGTGGGTCGGGGCGTCGAAGTGCGTCCCGCAGTGCTCGTCTATGAGGACGAAGTTCGTCTGGTAGGGCGCGGCGCTCCGCGTCTTCTCGACGGGACCCTCGACCTCGGCGAACCAGTTCCAGTTTTTGTGGGCGTAGCTCATGTGCCCCGGCCACGTCCCCGGTAGCCGCTCCGAGAGCGTCACCGAAAGGTCCACCACGTTCGCGCCGGACAGCGCTCCAAGATCCACTATGTCTCCTCCTCGAATCGTCTCGTTTGCCTGGCCGTTCGGCGAGCGAGAAGCACTAGCCAAACGTTGCCGCGTCCAAACCACCATCACACGGCCCGCACAGCAGTATGAGCGCTACGCCGGCCCGGAGCACCCTGCGGCCCCAATCCTCCCGACGACCGGTGCTTCCGCCGCGGACTTCCCGCCTGCCTTACGGTCCCTCCTCACCGGGCGCAGCGCTCACGTGCGTCGGGCTTGCCGCCGGGCCGCGCGTTCGGGGGGCCGGTGGGATCAGAACTCTTCCAGGTTGCCGTTGGCGTCGAAGCGTAGCTCCTCGGGCTCCGAGACGACCTCGGCGTCCGCGTTCTGGAGGGCCTCGTCGACCAGGTTCTCGGAGACGTACAGGTACTCCAGGTGGAGGGTGTTGGGGATGCGGACGAAGCGTGTGTCCCCGGGTGGGACGCCCCAGTTGCAGCGGACGGCGGCGGAGAGCGCCTCACCATCGTTCTCCATGACCATCGGTATCTTCGCGCGCTCCAGGAACGTGCTCGTCAGGACGTTCGCGTTCATCGCGCCGAGGTCGAGCTTCTCGAAGAGGCGCCTCGTGGTCAGGTCCGCGAGGCCGATGCCGAGGGCGTTGCCGTGCGACTCCTCGCTCACGTCGCCCACGACCACGTACTTCACCTCGGGCCTCTCGGGCTCCTCCTCGCCCGGGATGCGGAAGCGGCCGATGACGTTCGTGTCCATCCCCGTCCCGGAGAAGTTCTTGCCGAGGGCGTCGACGAACAGGACGTCGATGTTCGCGACGGGGAGCTCCGGCATGAGCTTCTTGTACTCCGCCAGCAGCTCCTCCTCGCGGCGGGGGATGTCCTTCGGTGGGATCGCCTCCAGGTACGCCGGCTCGTCGTAGGCGTTCTCGACGGAGGCGACGCCGAACAGGACCTTGCCGGAGTCGACGACCTCCCGGCCGACCTCGACCATGAAGTCCCGGATGCCGGTGACCCCGTAGCCGTGCAGGGCGAGGGCTTGCTTGTGCTTCCCGAGGCCGATGGAGGCCATCTTGAGGAGCCCGCTCTCGAAAGGACCGCGAAAATCCGTGTGCGCCTTGACCCTGTTCACCACCACGACGCCGTCGGACTCGTAGGAGATCCTGTCCATGTACACCGGCACCCCGCGCGCCGTCTCGCCGAGCTCGACGACGTCCATCGACGAGCGGATGGGCGCCCCGCAGAACTCCTCCGTCACGCCGAGGCTCTCCAGGATCTCGACCTGCCCCTCCGCCGTCGCCCCGCCGTGGCTCCCCATCGCCGGCACGATAAACGGCTTCGCGTCCATCTCCTTCAAGATGGTCACGAGGGAGCGGAGGATAACGTTGATCCCGGCGACGCCCCGGCTCCCTGCGGTCAGCGCTACCTCCATCCCCGGACGGATGGACGAGGCGATCTCGTCGCGCCCGACCTGCTCTCTGAGCTTCGCCTCCACGTCGTCGACGCGGGGCCGCGGAAACCTCTGCCGCACCTTGACCACCCTCGGAAACTCCACTACGGGCACCTTCCTCTCCGCCTTCCCCCTCCCCACACCCTACAACGAACCGAAGAACCGCGCGATCTCCGCGTTCGCCAGATCCGGCCTCTCGTAGTGAACGAAGTGCCCGGCCCCCGGTGCGGGATCGAACTCGTGGTCCGAAAAGTAGTCCCCGAGCCCGTCCGCCCATCGGACCTTGAGGATGGGGTCGCTCTCCCCCCACAGAACGCGCGTGGGAGCCTCGATCCTCGTCGGCTGTTGCGGGGCTCCCTCGCGCATCATCTTCATGCGTGCCTCGCTCACTGCCGCGTACCAGTCGAAGCCGCCGCGAAGGTTGCCGGGGCGCATGAAGTTGTCCACCCAGGCTTCGAGGTCCTCGTCGAAGAGCCCGGGTTCGTGCGACCAGTGGTCCAGGAAGTGCTTCAGGTAGACCCCGCAGGTCCTCCGGCTCTCGCCCACGATCTCCTGCGCCCACGGCTGCTGGTGGAAGGTCTGGTACCAGATCTCGACCACGCTCTCCGGCTCCAGCCAGCGCCGCCCGATACCCGGGTACACGCAGTTGAAGAAGAACAGGCCCGAGAGCCGCTCCGGGTAGCGGAGCGCGAACCGCTGCGCCACGAACGAGCCGACGTCGTGGCTCACGATCCCGAACTTCCCGAGCCCGAGGGCGTCCGCCAGGCCCCGCAGGTCCTCCACGAGGTCGTCGAGCAACCGGGACGGGGGATCGGGCAACTGGACCTTCTCCGTCTCACCGAACCCGCGCAGGTCCGGAACTACGACGTCGAACGCCTCCGAGAGCGGCCCTATGTTCTTGCGCCATGTGTACCAGAACTCCGGCCAGCCGTGGAGCAGCACGACCGGCGTCCCGGCCCCGTGCCGGACGTAATGAATCCGGATGCCGTTTGCCTCGGCGTACCGATGGTTCCAGGTTTGTTCCGTCATCCCCTAGCCCTCCTTGGCTTCTGCCAGCGTGCGGGCGAGGTCCAGGGCGGCTCGCATGCTCGCGTGGTCGGCCTTGCCCGTGCCCGCGATGTCGAAGGCGGTGCCGTGATCCACGCTGGTTCGGAAGAACGGGAGCCCGACGGTGACGTTCACCCCGGTGTCGAAGCCCATGAGCTTTATGGGTATGTGCCCCTGGTCGTGGTACTGCACGACCACGATGTCGAACTCGCCCCGGCGGGCGCGCATCATCACGGTATCCGGCGGCCACGGACCCGACGCTTCTATCCCCTCGCCCCTGGCCTGCTCCACGGCGGGCCCGATGCGTTCGGCATCCTCCGTTCCGAAGAGGCCGTTCTCGCCAGCGTGCGGGTTGAGGCCCGCGACGGCGACCCTCGGATGTTCGACGCCGAGCTTTCGCAGGGAGGCGTGCGCCAGCCGGATCACGGCGAGCTCCCGTTCCGTGGTCGCGCGCTCGACGGCCTCCTTCAGGGCGACGTGGGTAGAGACGTGGATGACCTTGAGCTCGGGGGTGACGAGCATCATCGCGTAGTCCTTCGTCCCGGTCAGCCCGGCCAGAATCTCCGTGTGCCCGGGGTAGCGGTGCCCCGCGAGGTGCATCGCCTCCTTGTTCAGGGGCGCAGTCGCTATCGCGGCCACGCGCCCGGCGCTCGCCAGGTCTATCGCCTTCTCGACGTACCGGAACGCGGCGTCCCCCGCCCGCGCGTCGAGCTCGCCGAAGGCGAGATCCTCCGGAAGCTCGCTCGCCGGGAGGACGTCGACCGTACCCTCGTCGAAGCCGGCCTCCTCCGGCTCGAGGATGGTGTTCACCCTCAGCGGGAGCGACAGTAGGGAGACCGCGCGCTCCATCATCCCTGAGTCCCCGACGACTAGGGCCCGGTTGTGCTGGCGGAAACCGTCGTCGGCGAAGGTCTTCGCGACGATTTCGGGGCCGACCCCGGCCGGGTCCCCCATGGTCACGGCTACGAGGGGTGGCTTCATACGCAGATCAATCCTTCCCGCTTTTCGAGAGCGCCTCCAGAATTTCCAAGAGCGTACCATCCCCCCCGAACCCGCCAGCCTTCGTGACGACGGGGTAGGGCCTCGGCCCGACCAGGGTCCCCACCGGGATGCCTGCCCCTACCTCCCCGGCGAGCAGTATCCCCGAGCCCCCGAGCCCCCGCGCCACCCCGACCGCCGTTTCGCCCCCGGTCAGGGCCAGCGCGTCGAAGGAACCTTCTTCCGCGAGCCGCGCCACCACCCCCGCGAGCGCCTCCACCACCGCTCCGGAATCGCCCCCCCGGTCCTCCGGCGAGTACAGCGCCGCATGCCGCCCAGAGAGGGCGCGTTTCAACGCGCTCACCGCCCCCTCGACCTCTCCCCGTCCCCCCGGTGCTACGGGCACCGTCTCGTATCCCTCCTCCGCCATGCGCCGAAGCCCACCCCGGGATGCGCCGCTCAACGAGCCGACGACGACGAGAACGCGCTCCACGGGCCTGGGGAGGGGAGAGGCCTCAGCATCTTGAGGTCCGGGATGTACCCTGCCGAGGGCTAGGGCGAGCCCCGCCGAACCCGTCCACAGTACCCCGGCAGGATCCGGCACCGCGCGCACGAGTGCTTCGAGGTCGGCGTCGTCCCCGGCGTCCGCGACGACGCACCGGGCATGGGAGAGCGCGCGGCGGACCGCGGCGGGGTCCCGGATCTCACCGGTGCTCAGGGAGACGACGGGCCCTACGCCTTCGAGCAGGGTGGGCAGGTGGGCCTCGTGCACCGGGTTGCGCGGGTCGTCTCGCGCCTCGGTCTCGTGGACGGGGACCCCGCGGACAAGCTGCACGCCCCCCTCGGTCGTCCTCCCTGCCGCCGGAAAGGCGGGCGCGACGACGGCCGTCTCGCGTCCCGTGGCCCCGAGGGCTGCGGCGAGCTCGGCCGCCAGCGGTCCCCGCAGGGTCGAGTCGATCTTCTTGTAGACGAAGCGCGACCCCCGGACCTCATGCGCCGCCTCCACGACACGCCGGGCCGCGAACCCCGCCGGCATCGCCCGGGAGTCCGTGTCTACGACGACGGCGTCCAGACCTCCCGACGGCGGGACGGGAGAGCCGTGAAAGGCCACGGCCGTCCGGTAACCGGCGCGCACAAGCTGCACGCCGGTGTCCGCGGCCCCCGTTAGATCGTCGGCTATAACGGCGATCAGCATTCCGGTGCCGTTCGTCAGACGGTCGACCTCCGGCGCCGGGACCAGGGCTTGTCGCAGCGGGGCAACGCCTCCCGGCGGGCGGTAGCGCGCCGACCGAGTTTGCTATCGGGGCGGCGGTCTCTCACTGCGCCATGTATCCGCCGTCGACCGGGACGATCGTGCCCGTCACGAACGAGGCCTCGTCCGAGGCGAGAAAGAGGATCACGTTGGCGACCTCCACGGGCTCGCCGAGGCGTTTGACGGGATGAGCCTCCTTCATCGGGGCCTTGTAGCTCTCCGGGAGGGCGGCGACGGCCTCCGTCGCGATCGTGCCGGGGGCGACGGCGTTGACCCTTATGCCGCTCTCCGCCCACTCGACGGCGAGGTGCTTGGTTATACCGGAGGCGACGAACTTGGCAGGCCCGTACGTCGATTGATCCTTCTGCCCGGCGAGCCCGGAGATGGACGAGAGGCACACGATGGAGCCCCCGTTACCGGCCTCAAGCATCGCCTCGATGGCGTACTTGCAGGTGAGAAACATGCCCCGACCATCCACCGCCATGACGTGGTCCCAGTCCTCCGGGGTCGCGTCCACGATGTTGTTGAGCGGGATGACCCCGGCGTTCGCGACGAGCACGTCGACCTTGCCGAAACTGTCCACGCTAGCCTGGATCATGGCCCGCGCGTCCCCCGTGTCCGACACGTCCCCTACGACCCCTACGACGGGCATCCCTGCCGCTTCGAGCTCCCCGACGACCCCCGAGAGCCCCTCCTCGTCCACGTCCGTAAGCACGACGCTCGCGCCCTCGCGCGCGAAGAGCTCGGCGGTCGCCCGCCCGATCCCCTTCGCGGCCCCGGTGACGACCGCCGCCTTGCCCCGCAACCTGCCCAGACCCCCCGCACCGATTTCCGTCAAGATGTCTCCTCTCCAGACCACGCACGCGCGTGTCTCTTACGAGGCGTTTCGCGCCTCTCCCTTTCCTGCATCCCGAATTATCGGGGACGCGACGAGGAAAATCAGGGATGTGGAGAAAGTTAAATGTTTGCAACCAGATGACATTCGAAGTATGGTGTGCCCTTTCACCCGCAGAGTCGTGGGTGGGAGGCGTCGCGAAACCTTCGGAGGGAAGGACGTTTCTTCGTCGGTCATGCCACAGGGCTAACGGCGCGCCGAGACAGGTACTGAAGCGCACCACCCGAACATGGAGGAAACGATGAAAGGCGAGACGGAGAACGTCCTGCTTCACGAGCTTTTCGAGGAGCAGGCGCGTCGAACACCCGAGGCGCCTGCTCTCGTGGGGCCCTGGGGGACGACGACCTACGGCGAGCTCGACCGGTGGACGGACCGGCTCGCGTCCCACCTGCGGACCCTCGGGGTCGGCCCCGACGTTACCGTGGGCGTGTACATGGAGCGGTGCCCGGAGTTCGTGGTCGCATGCCTCGCGGCGCTCAGGGCGGGGGGAGCATTCCTCCCGCTGGAGCTCGCCTACCCCGACGCCATGATCGAGGAAGTCCTCTCCGACGCAGCCCCCCGGGTCGTCGTCACGAACCAGGAGCACGAGGGCAACCTCCCCGAAGGGCAGGAGAAGATCGTCCTTGACGGCGCCCTGAGAGAAGACCTCGCGCGCGGCGGGGCCGAATCCCGGCGTCCCACCCCCGACAACCTGGCCTTCGTCTCCTACTCCTCCGGCACTACGGGGAAGCCCAAGGGGATAGCCAACCCGCACCGGGCTCCGGTGCGCTCGTACCTGTGGCGCTTCGGGCTCGTGGATTACGGCGTTGGGGACGTCGTGGGGTGCAACGTCTTCTTTATCTGGGAGATGCTCCGGCCGCTCTTGAGGGGCGGGGCCGTGTGTCCCATCCCGGACGACGTGATCTACGACCCCGCGGCCCTCGTCGACTACCTGGGGGAGCACGGCGTTACCGAGGTACTCTTTACCCCGTCTCTCCTGGAGGCCGTCCTCGACGGCGGCGGGGATGACCTGGTCGAGAAGCTCTCCGCGCTCCGGACCCTGTGGCTCAACGGCGAGGTGGTCACGAAGACGCTGGCGCGCCGGGCACTGGCCCTGCTCCCGAAGAAGCGCATCTACAACCTGTACAGCATCAGCGAGACGCACGAGGTAGCCGCGGGCGAGCTGGGAACCCTGGTCGAGAGCGCCGGTTCGACCTACTGCCCCGTCGGGGAGCCGGCGGACCCTGAGAGCCTCTACGTTCTGGACGAGGACGCCAGGCCGGTAGCGCGGGGGACCGCCGGGGAGCTCTACGTCGGCGGCGACGGGCTGGCGGGGGGCTACGTCAACCTGCCCGAGAAGACCGCCGAGCGCTTCGTCCCCGACCCGTTCGCGGGCGGCGACGCCCGGATGTACCGCTCCGGCGACAGGGCGCGGCTGCTCCCCGACGGGAACCTGGAGATCATGGGCCGCGTCGACTTCATGGTCAAGGTGCGCGGGTACAGCATCGAGCTCGGCGCGGTAGAGGCCGCCATCGAGGAACGCCTCGCGGTCACGAACTGCGTGGTGGTCGCCGAGGGCGAGGAGGGCACGGACAAGCGCCTCGTCGCCTACCTCGTCCCCGACGGGTCGGACGACCGCCGCCACGCCGGGTGGGCGATAGATCCCACGACCGGTCACAGCACGGCGATACGGCGCGTCCTCCAGGATGCGCTGCCGCACTACATGATACCGGCGGTCTACGTGGAGGCGGAGGCACTCCCGCTCCAGGACGCCACCGGCAAGGTGGACCGCGAGAACCTCCCGCCGCCCCCGCCACGCCCCCCTACCACGGACGACGAGCCCGAGGGGCCGGCCCTCCCCGCCGATGCGCGGCGTTCGGAGAAGGAAGACCGCCTCGCCCGCATCTTCGAGCGCGTCCTGCGCCTCGAGAGCGGCTACGCCCGGCCCGAGGACGACTTCTTCGAGGCCGGCGGACACTCGCTCGCGGCGGCCGAGCTCGTGGGCCGGATCGAAGATGCCTTCGGCGTGCGCCTCCCGACGAGCGCGCTGCTCGAGAGCCCGACCGTCGCGGGGCTGTGCGACGCCATCGAGGCGCGCCAGAGGGGCGAGGACGGGACCGGAGCGGACGAGCCGGATCCCCTCACCGAGGCGGCGCTGGAGCCGGGTATCTCCCCCGAGGGCCTGGAGCAGGGGGTGGAACGCCTGAGCGACGCCGGGGACGTGTTCCTCACGGGCGCGACGGGTTTTCTCGGGGCCTTTATCCTCGACGGTCTGCTCTCGGAGACGGAGGCCAGGGTGCACTGCCTCGTCCGGCCCCGCCCGGGCGGCGACGCGATGGCGCCGCTGCGCGAGGCGCTGAAAAGCTACGGGCTCTGGCATCCGGACAGGGCGTCGCGCGTCGTCCCCGTCCCCGGGGACCTCTCCGAGCCCCTGCTCGGTCTACCGGAGCAGGGCTTCGACGAGCTTGCCCGAGAGGTTGACGTGGTCATACACGCCGGGGCGCTGGTCAACCTGATCTACCCCTACTCCGCCCTCAAGCCGGCAAACGTCGACGGTACCCGGGAGGTCCTGCGCCTCGCCTCGCGCCGAAGTATCAAGCCCGTCCACCACGTCTCCACGAACGGCGTCTTCGGGCGGGACCACGGGATCTGCGAGGAGGATACGGACCTCGAAGACCTCGCCGGAACACAAGACGACGGCTACGGCCGCTCCAAGTGGGTGGCCGAGAAGCTTGCCCGCGAGGCCGCGGCACGCGGGCTCCCCGTCACGGTCTATCGCCCGGGCAACATCTCGGGACACAGCGAGACCGGAGCCTCGAACCCGAAGGACTTTCTCGGCGCCGTGATCTCGGAGTCCGTCCGTATCGGCTCCGCCCCCACCATAGAAGGGTGGCGCGTGGAGATGACCCCGGTGGACTTCGTGAGCGGCGCGATCCTGCGCCTCGCCGACGACCCCTCCGCCGCGGGCAAGACCTTCCACCTCGCCAACACCGAGCCGCCCCCGGCGGAGCTCGTCTTCGGCTGGATCGAGGATCTGGGCTACGACCTCTCGCGCTCGGACTACCCGGATTGGCTCGGTACCATCAGGTCCACGCCCGCCGGGACGGAGGCCGGAGAGGTAGTGCGCGGAGCGGCCCCCGACGACGCGGCAAGGGTGAAGGACGACAACGACTACGACGACCGCAATACGCGGGAAGCCCTGGGCGAGGGCGGACCCCGGCGGCCCGAGGTCGGCGCCGCGCTCCTCGAGACCTACGCGCTCTACTTCGCGGACCGGGGCTGGATGCCCGCTCCGGGCGCCGCGCGCGAGGGGGTAAGGAGATAAACGGCAGATCCCTGGCCGGCAAGGTCGCGGTCGTCACCGGAGCGTCGAGCGGCATCGGGGCCGCGGTCGCCGGTGCCCTCGCGGAACAAGGTGCCGCCGTCGCGCTCGCCGCGCGCCGCCTGGATGTCCTGCGCGAGGTTCAGGCCGGGCTCGTAGACGGGGCCGGGAGCATCGTAGTAGCCGCCGACGTCACCGACCGGGAGGGGATCGGGGCGCTCGTCGAGCGCACGGAGCGGGAACTCGGGCCGATCGACGTGCTCGTCAACTGCGCCGGAGTCATGTACTACACCCTGATGAGCAACCTTCGCGAGGAGGATTGGGAGCGCACGGTCGACGTCAACTGCAAGGGCGTCCTCAACTGCGTCGGCGCCGTCTTGCCGGGCATGCTCTCCAGGGGGCGGGGGCACGTCGTCACGATCTCCTCCGACGCCGGGCGCAAGGTCTATGCGGGCCTCTCCGTCTACTCGGCGAGCAAGTTCTTTGTCGAGGGGCTCTCGCAGGGCCTGAGGCTAGAAACCGCGGGGACGGGCGTCAGGGTAACGACGGTTCAGCCCGGAAACGTGGACACCGGCCTCGCCGCCCTCAGCAGCGACGACGAGGCCCTCCGGCTCTACGGTGAGCCCACCGGCGCCCGCGTCCTGGACCCCGGGGACGTGGCGGCGTCCGTGGTCTACGCGCTCGCCCAGCCCGGACACGTCGCCGTCAACGAGATCCTCGTCCAGCCCCGCGACGAGCCGGCCTAGAGCCCTCGAATGCTCGATCGAAGTCCCGATCGCAAGTACCGGGCCCGGCGCGGCGGCCCGCGCTCGCGGGTCCGGGGCCAGCCCCATCCTCGGCCGGCCGAGATTCTGGCAACCTGCGAAACCTGGCGGAGATCCAGTGACCTCCCCTTGGCCGCTGCATCTCTGCGGGTCAACCCTGTACGGTTACTGCTAGATCTTTAGGTAGCAAGATCCGGACGTCGCATCCGTTGCTATACTGCGGTTCGGGAGAAGGTCGGGCGGGGTGAGGGGTTTTCGCTTGAGGGTGTCGCTTTTTGTACCTTGCTACGTAGACCAGGTTTACCCTGGCGTGGCCGTCGCAACCGTGCGCGTGCTGCGCGCCCTGGGCGTCGAGGTTTCCTACCCGGAGGGCCAGACGTGTTGCGGCCAGCCGGCCTTCAACTCCGGTTTCTTCAGGGAGGCGCGCGGCGTCGCCCGCCACCTCATGGGTGTGTTCGAGCGTGAGGGCGAACGCTCGGACTACGTCGTATGCCCTTCCGGCTCCTGCGCCGCGATGGTCTCTCACTACTACCCCGTCCTGTTCGCAGATCGGCGAGGGGAGAAGGGGCGCGCCGAGGAGCTCGGAGGCCGCGTGAGGGAGCTTTCGGACTTTATAGTCAACGTGTTGGGGGCGGACGCGACGGCTCTGGGCTCCCGTTTCGAGGGGAGGGCCGTGTTCCACACCGGATGCCACCAGCGGCGCGAGCTCGGGGTCCTCGACGAGCCGCGCAGGCTCTTGGAGGGCGTGCGGGGCCTTGAGCTTCTGGAGTGGGAGAACGAGGAGCTCTGTTGTGGCTTCGGGGGAACATTCTCCGTGAAGATGCCCCTCGTCTCCACCGCGATGGCCGACGAGAAGATCAGGGCGCTGGAGGGGAGCGGGGCGGATACCCTCGTCTCCTGCGACTCGAGCTGCCTGATGCACCTCGCGGGGCGGCTCGGGCGTACGGGACACGACACGCGCGTGATGCACCTCGCCGAGGTTCTGGATCCCGGGAATGGGAAGGTCTAGGAATGGAGACGAGGAAGCCCGCTCGCGAACGCGACACGTCGGACCATCGCCGCGAGGGGATAGAGAGCCCCGTCGAGGGCTTCAACGAGCGCGGTGGCCGGGCGGCCGGGGACGAGGCCCTGCGCGGCGCGATCCGGCTCTTCGCCACAAAGGTCGTGCCTGCGCGCAACGCGACGCTGGCGGCGCTCCCCGAGGCCCCCGAGCTCCGGGAGCGGGCGTACCGCATAAAGCAGGAGACGATGGCGAACCTCGACCGCTACCTCGAAAGGATGGCCGAAGCCGTCGAGGGGCGTGGCGGTAAAGTCCATTTCGCCTCCGACGGCGAGGACGTCGTCCGGTACGTCGGGGAGCTTGCCAGGAGGCGCGGGGCGAAGGTCATCGCCAAGTCCAAGAGCATGGCGACCGAGGAGATAGAGCTCAACCGCCGTCTGGAGGAGGGCTACGCGGACCTCGGTCTCGAGATCGTGGAGACGGACCTCGGCGAGTGGATCGCGCAGCTCGCCGGAGACACGCCGTCTCACATTATCGGGCCGATCCTGCACATGAACGCCGAGAGGGTGGCGAAGATCCTCTCGGAGGTCGCGGGTGAGGAGCTTCCGCCGGACGCGACCGTACTCTCGCGCTTCGCCCGGGGGCGCCTTCGCGAGAAGTTTCTCGCGGCGGATATCGGGATCACGGGGGCGAACTTCGGCGTCGCCGAGTCCGGGACGGTCGTCACGGTCACGAACGAGGGGAACGGGCGGCTCGTAACGAGCGTCCCGCCGGTTCACGTAGTGGTGATGGGGATAGAGAAGCTCGTTCCGCGTTTCGAAGACCTCTCCGTGTTTACGCGGCTGCTCGCCAGGAGCGGGACGGGGCAGAAGCTCACGGTCTACACGAACTTCGTTACGGGGCCGCGCGGGGAGGGCGAGCTCGACGGGGCTGAGGAGTTCCACCTGATCCTGCTGGACAACGGCCGCTCGAACCTCCTCGGCACCCCCTTCGAGGAGGCCCTCTACTGCATCCGCTGCGGCTCGTGCCTGAACGTCTGCCCGGTCTACCGTCAGACGGGCGGCCACGCCTACGGCTCTACCTACTCCGGCCCCATAGGCGCCGTTATCACCCCGCTCCTCAAGGGCGACGAGGCTGCAAAAGACCTGCCCCACGCCTCCTCCCTCTGCGGCGCCTGCTCGGAGACCTGCCCCGTCGGCATACCGCTGCACGACCTCCTACTCAAGCTCCGCAACCGCCAGGTCGAGGAGGGCATGGCCGGCAGGGCGCAGACCGCCGCCTTCAAGGTCTTCGAGAACACGATGAGGAGCCCCGCTCTCTACAACATCACCGGCAAGGTCGGCCGCGCCGCCCAGAAGCCGCTCGTCAAGGATGGCTCGGTCCGCCCCGTGCCCGGCCCCTTGAGCGGCTGGATAGGTACCCGGGACCTCCCGCCTCTCGCCCCCAAATCCTTCCGCGAGCTCTGGAAAGAAGGGATCTAGGTTGGCAGACCGCGCGCAATTCCTCGAAGGGATACGCCATCGCACCCGCAGCGGACAATACAAACCCACCCGCGCGCCCGACTCCGTGTGGACCCCGGGGGGGAAGCCCGCCCCGTCGCCGGTACGGGACCCCGTCGCTCGCTTCCTGGAGGAACTCGGCGCGGTGGGCGGCCACGGCGCGCGCGTCGAGAACCTGAACGAGGCTCGGGACTACGCCGTCTCGCTCGCCAGGGAGCGCGGGGCGAGCTCCCTGATCCGCTGGGACGACGCGGACCTCGAGGGCTTCGACGCACCGCTCGGAGGGGCTGGCGTGAAGGTCACCGTGTGGCGGGACCTGCAAGACTTCCGGGAGGTTGCGAGCACGGCCGACATCGGGCTCTCGACCGCCTCGTGGGCGATAGCCGAGACCGGCAGCCTCGTCCTGGAGAGCGGCCCCGGGCGGGGCCGGAGCGTCACCCTGTTGCCGCCGACCTACGTTGCGGTGTTGCGGGCGGAGCGGATCCTGGGCACCCTCCCCGAGGCGATAAGCCGGTACGCCGGCGGCCGTCTCCCCGCGAACCTCTGCTTCCACACGGGACCGAGCCGCTCCGGGGACATCGAGATGTCGCTCGTCACGGGCATGCACGGCCCCGGAGACGTCCACGTCGTCGTGGTCGGGTAGCGCAGGGGTATGGCGAACCTTCTGCGGGAGGCGTGGGCCGAGGGACGCCCCGCGTTCGGGCTGTGGTCCATGATGCCCGGCTCCTCGTTCGGCATCGAGCTCCTCTGCGCCGCCCGCCCGGACTACGTCTGCGTGGACCAGCAGCACGGGCTCTCGGACCTCGCCGCCCTGGTCCCAATGCTCGCGGCGGCTGAGGCGGCCGGTGTCACGCCACTCGTCCGGGTCCCGCGCAACGACCCCGCCGACATCGGCAAGGTCCTCGACGCAGGGGCCAGGGGCATCATCGTCCCGCTCGTCAACGATGCCTCCGAGGCAACGCGCGCCGCCCGAGCCTGCCGCTACCCGCCCGAGGGCAGCCGCTCGTACGGCCCCGTCCGGGCCTCGGTCGTCCTCGAAACGGGCGACCCGGTCGAGCTGGGCCGGGAGGTCTCGTGCATCGTGATGGTCGAGACGCGGGAAGGGCTCCAGAACGTCGAGGAGATCGCCGCGACCCCCGGCGTGGACGGCATCTACGTTGGCCCCGCGGACCTCGCCCTCTCCCTCGGCCTACAACCGAACTTCGACGTCGTCGAGCCGGAACACGTGGAAGCCGTCGCGAGGATAAAGGAGGCTTGCAAGCGTCACGGCATCGCCGCCGGCATACACACCACCTCCGCCGAAACAGCGAAAAAGCACGCCGGGGCGGGATTCGGCATGATCACCGCCGGCACCGACGCCACCTTCCTTGCCGATGCGGCCCGCGCGCGGCTGAGCACGGTCCGTGGCGAGAACGACGCCCATCGAGGCTGACCGGGTGCTTGCCGTTTCACCGTCGTGCGCTGGTACCGGGCGCACGGCGACGGTGGTCGAGGGCTAGATCCTCCGCATGCACGAACCGTACTCGGTCGACCTCTACGAAAGCCTCTCTTCGGGCTTCGGCGCCGGGGCGCTCTGGACCCTACAGGGGAGCGAAGACCTGAACGCGAACCT
>CADCVI010000040.1 GCA_902806105.1 uncultured Rubrobacteraceae bacterium | reverse complement strand
AAATCCCGGGCCGCTTCTCATACCCCGCTCCGCCCGACTTCACCGGCAACGCCTTCGTAGAGCAGGCATTCTACGGCGTGACGGGGCAGGTCGAGCCCTACGCAGGGGAGTTCGACGAGGCAGCGTTCGGCGATGAGGCGCCGAAGCTCTACGACCTCCTGAACGGCATGGAGCCGGACCTGTGGCGCGGGGGGGAGACCTACCCCGAGACCTCCGCAGCCCTCGACGAACTCTACGGCAACGGCGAGATCGACCTGACGATGAGCTACAACCCCTACTCCGCCGAGCGCCAGGTCGAGAAGGGGATCTTCCCGGAGACCACCCGGACCTACCTCCTCGAAGGGGGCACCCTGAGCAACACGAACTACGTCGCCATCCCCTTCAACGGCCCGAACAAGGCCGGCGCGCGGGTAGTCACCAACTTCCTCCAGAGCCCGGAGGCACAGGCCGAGATGCAGAAGACCCACGTCGTCGGCGGCCTCACCACCCTGGACCTCGACAAGCTCCCCGAGGACCAGCGCGGCCGGTTCGAAGGAACGCCCGATGAGGCGACGATTCCCCTCGAAGAGCTGCAAGCTAACCGCGTCCCCGAGGCCCGCACGGACTGGCTCCTGGAGATACAGGACGGCTGGGTCGAGAACGTCCTGAAGAGGTAGGGGGTAATGGTTGGCGGCGTGATCGGCAGGCTCAAGATACCGCTGCTCCTCGCCCCCGCCCTTCTGGTCCTCGGCGGGTTGTTCGCCGGCGGTCTCTACGCGGCCCTCGTCCAGTCCCTCGGCTACTTCCCAACGATAGGCATGACGGAGGTAAGCCTCGACGCCTACCGCGAGGTCCTCGGCAGCCGGGCGTTTCTGGACTCGCTCCTCCTCACGTTCTACGTGGCCGGTGCCTCGACCGTGCTGGCGACCGTCCTCGCCGTTCTCGCGGCGCTCGCGCTCAGGAACAGCCCGGGGAGGATAAGCGCGACGGTCTTTCAGGTCCCGATCACCGTCCCCCACCTCGTCGCCGCCGTCGGCATCGCCCTCGTCGTCTCCCAGACGGGCCTCGGCGCGCGCCTCGCCGCGGCTTTGGGCCTGGTGGGAGAGCCCGCCGAGTTTCCGGCGCTCCTCTACGACCGCTACTCCGTTGGCATCATCTTGACCTACGTCTGGAAGGAGGTGCCGTTTGTGGCGCTCGTGGTGCTCGCGGGCCTGAGGGGCGTCGCCGGTGAGCTGGAGGACGTGGCCCGGACGCTCGGGGCGAACGCGTGGCAGCGGTTCTGGTTTGTCGTCTTCCCGGTCATAGCGCCCGGGATCGTGGCGGCGAGCCTGATCGTCTTCGCGTTCACGTTCGGCGCCTTCGAGGTCCCGTTCCTGCTCGGCCGGAGCTACCCGACGATCCTGCCGGTCATGGCCTACGACGAGTACCGCAGCGTGGACCTGACCGACCGCCCCATCGCGATGGCCATAAACGTCCTCATCGCCCTCGTCACGGGCCTCTTCGCCGCCCTGTACCTGCGCCTGAGCCGACGAGTTGGGGGGCGGCGTGGCCCGTCGTCGTAAGCCGCGGGGGGGCTTCGGGCTCGCGCTCGTCGCTTCGCTCGTCGCGCTGCCCCTGCTGCCGCTGCTCCTGTGGTCGTTCACGGGGACCTGGCGCTTCCCGGACCTCCTCCCCTCCGAGCTCTCGCTGCGCGGCTGGGAGTACGTCGCGAGCGGCGGGGGCCGGGCACCGGAGGCGATCCTGAACAGCCTCCTCATCGGGGTGGCGGCCACCGTGGCGTCCGTCGCCGTCGGGCTGCCGGCGGGGATGGCGCTCGGGGGCTACGAGTTCCGGCTCAAGGGGCTCGTGATCTTTTTTGTCCTGCTCCCGATCCTCGTTCCGCCGCTCGCCTCGACGATGGGGATACACCTGACTTTCATCCGGCTCGGCCTCGCGGACACCGGCTTCGGGGTCTTTCTCGTGCACCTGATCCCGACCGTCCCCTACACGACCATCATCCTCACGAGCGTCTTCGCCGACGCGAGCGGGGAGACTGAAGAGGCCGCCAGGACCCTCGGGGCCTCCCCCTGGCAGGCCTTCCGGCACGTCACGCTGCCCCGCGCCGTCCCGGGGATAGCCGTCGCCTCCCTCTTCGCGTTCCTGCTCTCCTGGAGCCAGTACGCCCTGACGCTCCTGATCGGGGGCGGCAGCGTTATAACCCTGCCCATGCTCCTGTTCTCCGCGGCCTCCGGCAACGACCCCGTCATCACGGCGGTCCTCGCGGTGGTCTTCGCCCTCCCCGCCCTCCTCGCCCTCCTCGTCGCCCTCCGCTACCTCGGCCACGGCGACGAACGGGACCTCCCCCTCCTCGGGAAGCCCTCGTGAAGTGTTCCGCGAGCGCCCGGCTGGAGCTTCGCGGCGTCTCCCTGCTCTACGGCAGGAACGCCAGGCCCGCACTACGGGAACTCTCCCTCTCCGTCGAGCCTGGCGAGCTTGTAGCGCTGCTCGGCCCCTCCGGCTGCGGCAAGACTACCGCCCTGAAGATAGTGGCCGGCCTCCTCTCCCCCACCTCGGGCGACGTGCTCGTCGACGGGCGCTCGACCCTCGGCGTCCCCCCGGAGAAGCGCGGGGCCGCGATGGTCTTCCAGAAGCCCCTCCTCTTCCCGCACATGTCCGTCGAGGCCAACGTGGGCTTCGGCCTGAGGATGCGCGGGATGCCGCCGGTGGAGGTCGGGTCGCGCACCCGTGAGGCCCTCCGGCGCGTCAGGATGGAGGGTTATGGGGACCGTCGTCCCGGGGAGCTCTCCGGCGGGCAGCAGCAACGGGTCTCCCTCGCGCGAGCGCTCGTCACCGAGCCGAAGCTGCTCCTCCTCGACGAGCCCCTGAGCGCCCTCGACGCGAACCTCCGCAGCTCCCTGCGGGACCTCGTGAGGGAGGTCCAGGAGGAGGGCGGCTACACGACGATCTTCGTCACGCACGACCAGGAGGAAGCCGTGGTCCTCGCAGATAGGATCGCGCTAGTCACCGACGGTACCCTCCGCATGTACGACCGCCCGAAGGCGTTCTACGACCGCCCCGAGACGCGCGAGGTCGCCGAGTTCTTCGGCGCCACGAACTTCATAGAGGGCCGCAGCGACGGCTCCTCAGTCGAGACGCCGCTTGGAACGTTCGGGCTCGCGGCGGCCGTACCGCCGGGAGGGGTAACCCTGACCATCCGCCCCGAGGCCGTGCGCCTCGGCCCCCTCGACGAGGGTGGCAAAAACTCCTTCGTGGCACGCGTCACCGGGGCCACCTACCTCGGCACCCAGATCTCATACCACCTGCAAGCCAGAGGAGTATCCCTGCAAGCCGCCCTGCCGCCCCACGTCCGCCTCTCCGTAGGAGACGAGACGCACGTCCGACTCCCCGCGGAATCCCTGTGGCCGCTCGCGGACGGCGCGCAGGCCGGATAGGGGCCTCCACGCCCCCACGCGACCGTCGCTCGCGCACGCTTTTGCGCTTTTATCGGCACACAACGAGCATTGCTTTGGGGTATTTTCTTGCCGCTTGCGGGGAGATTTCGCCCCCCGAAGCAGCCCTAATGCGTTCCGTCCCGTCGGGCGAAGAGCCCGCGAGCCTTCATGCTCATGACCTTCTCACCGCGACCGTTTCGGACCTCGGAGACAAAGTAAACGGTGCCGCGTCCGGGGCGGCTCCGGGACGGGACGGTGTCTAGCACCACGAGCCTGGCGCTCAGGGTGTCGCCGGGGCGGACGGGCTTTAGCCACCGCAGCTCCTCGACGCCGGGGGAGCCCATGCTCTCGGCGCGGTGGAGGACGGCGTCGGCGTAGAGGCGCATGAAGACGGCGGCGGTGTGCCACCCGCTGGCGATCAGACCGCCGAACGCCGAGCCCTTCGCGGCCTCCTCGTCCACGTGGAACGGCTGCGGGTCGAACTCCCTGGCGAAGGCGACGATCTCGTCCCTGGTGAGCGTCTTCTCCCCGAGCTCGAAGACCTGCCCCTCCTCGAAGTCCTCGAAGTACAGGCGTCTCTGCATCCCGGGATCCGGTCCAACCATCGCGCTCCTCCCTTGTGGCACCGCGCACTTCGGGCGCGCTGGCGGCCAAGTCTACACAGCAGGGCTGCCGGGCACCCCGGTCGCGGCTCGCTACGCCTTGCGCGCCAGGAGGCCGACGAGGCCCGGCGGAAACCGCAGCCCTCCGTAACCTTCGAGGACGCGGACGCGGAAACCGAGGCCCCGAAGCTCCTCGATCATCGGTTTCGGATCGAGGATCCGGAGCCGATGGACCTCCTCGTCGCGCCGGTACGCCTCCCCCACCTTGCGGAACGTGGTGATCCGGCGGGTCAGGATCCCCTGCTCCGGATCCTCCTCGGCCGTCGCGAGCACCGCCCAGCCGTCGCCCTCGGCATGGGACTTCGTAGGACCGGGCGCACGGCCCGGCCCCGCGAAATCGAAGAGCAGCACGCCGCCGGGGCGCAGGGCCTCGTGGATGCGCCGGAGCAAGCCCTCCAGCGCCCCCCGCGTATTCCCCTCGTCGAAGAGGTAGTTGATGCACTCCCCGACCGCCGCAACCGCGACGCAGGGCGGGAGATCAAGCGCGAACACCGACCCCTCGACGAAACGTCCCTCCGGCACCCGCTCCATCGCCATCCTCACCATCGCCCCGGAGACGTCCACCCCGAGGACGTCGTACCCGGCGTCTGAGAGCTCCCGCGACAGGGGCCCGCTCCCGCAACACAGGTCGACGACCAGCCCGCGCCCCGGGCCGCCGCGCCGAAGCTCCTCCAGGAGGACCGGCGCGGCGTTCTCGGCGAGGCCCAGAAACCCAGCGTCGTGAACGTACGCCAGATCCTCCCGGTAGGCGCCCGACGACATCATCCCGCCAGTCTTACGAGCCCTGCTTCCGGCGCCTGAGGCCCTCCCAGGACCCGTCGGCGAACCACCCGCCGTCCACGGAGAGGGTGTGGCCGTTGACGAAGCCGCTCTGCGCGTCGTCCGCCAGAAAGGCCACCGCCCGCGCTATGTCGTCCGGCGTGGCGAAGCGGCCCATCGGGACGCGCCCCTCGATGTCGGCATCTGCATAACCGCCCGCCCCCTGGTCCTCGTCGTCCATCTCCGTCTTGACCCATCCGGGGCAGACGGCGTTCACGCGCACGCCCCGGCCGCCCCACTCGGCGGCCAGGGTGCGGGTGAGGCCGATGAGCCCGTGCTTGCTCGCGTTGTACGCGGCCCGATCCCCGATCCCGAGGAGCCCTGCCACCGAGCTGACGTTGATTATGCTGCCGCTCCCCCGCCCGAGCATTTCGACGCCGAAGATACGGCTCGTGAGGAACGGCCCGGTGAGGTTGACCTCCAGGACGCGCCGCCACTCCGAGAGCGTGGTCTCCTCGGCCGGGGCTATAAAGCTCACGCCCGCGTTGTTCACGAGCGCGTCCACGCGCCCGAACTCGCCCATCACCCTCTCCAGCATCCCCCGCACCGCGTCTTCGTCCGAGACGTCGCCGGGGAGCGAGATGGCGGCGGCACCGAGATCCCGCAGCTCCCCGAGCGTCTCGTCCGGCGCTTCGAGGTCGTTGGCGGCGACGGCGTAGCCCCGTCCGGCGAGGGTGAGGGCAACCCGGCGGCCAATGCCCCGACCGGCGCCGGTCACCACCGCCACCGGGCCTGGGTCGATCCCTGAATCGGATCGGGGCCTCCCCACGCGTCTACCCCGCGGCTTCTATGCGGAGCTCTTCGTTGGCGCGGATGCTTCCTGAGGTTTCGAGGCCATCCACTACCCGGCCGACCTTCGTGAAGTCCTCGGCGGTACGGGGGGTATCGTTCGAGGCGGGGCCGCGAAAGATACACAGGGCGTTCCCCTCCGGCCAGTAGGCCACGTCGCCGACCTCGATGCCGTTGTTGTCGGGGGGTTCCACCGCGTCGGGGACGAGAACGGGGAAGTGGATCTCATCCTCCCCCCGGAGCCTGGCCTTCGACTGCATCGGGAGCCTCTGCCACATCTCCTCGGCGAGCGGGCGCTCCTCGATCTCCACCGTGATCTCCGCCTCTTCCCCCCGCAACACCATCCGCTTCGCCACGCGTAACCCTCCCTCGCTCCGCTTGCCTAACCTTCGACCGGGCTCTTCGCCGGCTCGCCCGCGAGCACAGCCCTTATGTTCTCGGCCGCCAGGACCGCCATCTTATCCCGCGTCTCGATGGAGCCGCTCCCGATGTGCGGCGCGAGCACCACGTTCTCGAGCTCCAGGAGCCCCGGGTGGACCTTCGGCTCCTCCTCGTAGACGTCGAGCCCGGCGGCGAAGATGACGCCGCTCGCCAGCGCCCCGGCGAGCGCCGCCTCGTCCACGACCGGCCCGCGGGAGGTGTTGACCAGTACCGCCTCGGGCTTCATCTTTTCGAGCTCCCCGGCCCCTATGAGGTGGCGGGTCTCTTCGGTGAGGGGCGTGTGTACCGAGACGAAGTCGCTCGTCTCGAGGAGCTCGTCGAGCTCCACGCGACGCGCCCCGAGCTCGCGTTCCGCCCCCTGCTTGCGGGAGCGGTTGTAGTAGACGACCTCCATGCCGAAGCCCCTGGCGCGGCGGCCGACCGCCTGGCCGATCCTGCCGAGCCCGACGATCCCGATCCTCTTGCCCCACACGTCCGGACCCGTGAAGAGCTTCGGTCCCCACCACTCCCACTTGCCCGCGCGCAGGACACGCTCGGCCTCCCCGAGGCGCCTCGCCGCGGCGAGCAGGAGCATGAACGCGACATCCGCCGTGGTCTCGTCGAGGACGCCGGGGGTGTTGGCGACGACGATCCCGCGCTCCCTCGCCGCCCCGAGATCCACGTTGTCGTAGCCGACGGCCATGTTGGCGATTACCTTTAAACCATCCCCGGCCGCGTCCATAAACTCGCCGTCTATGGTCTCGGTGACGGTGGAGAGGACACCCTCCATGCCACGCGCCGCCTCCAGCAGCTCATCGCGGGCCGGGGGCGCCTCCGAGAGGACGGTCACCTCGAGACCCTCCAGCGGACGGAGCCCGGCCTCGGGGATCTCGCGGGTAACCAGGACTTTCTCCGGCACGGCGACTTACCGCTCGAATCCGGCGCGCACGGCGCGTCCGGGGCCTCGAAGCCCCGCGCGCGAAACTCGCAGCCTGTCCTTCTCTCCGATCACGAAAAACATCTAGTCCCCTCTCCCTCGCACACCCTGAGTGGTACGAAGGTAAACGGGTTCGGGTTCGGGGTCAAGACGGTGCGGGCGCCGGGGCCGATGGCCCCGACGCCCGGAGGGGTCGTCCCCGTACCGCCGCGCTGGTTTTCTAGGCGCTCTCCTTGAGCTGGCGGAGCACGGTGTGCAGGATGCCGCCGTTCCTCAGGTACTCGACCTCGACGGGCGAGTCGACGCGAGCCGTGACCTCGAACTCCTTCGTCTCCCCGTCGTCTGAGGTCGCCCGCACGGTGAGCTTGGCGCCCGGGGCGAGATCGGCGAGGCCGAGGACGTCGTAGGTCTCGTGGCCGGTCAGGCCGAGGGACTCGGCGCTCTCGCCGTTCGCGTACTGGACCGGGAGCACGCCCATGCCGATGAGGTTGGAGCGGTGGATGCGCTCGAAGCTCTCGGCGATGACCGCCTTGATACCGAGGAGGAACGAGCCCTTGGCGGCCCAGTCGCGGCTGGATCCGGTGCCGTACTCCTTACCCGCGAGCACGACGAGCGGGACGTTCTCCTCCGCGTAGCTCATCGCGGCGTCGTAGATCGTGGTCTCCTCGCCGTCCGGCAGGTGGACGGTGTAGCCGCCCTCCTTGCCACCCGCGAGCTCGTTCCTCAGACGGATGTTCCCGAAGGTGCCGCGCACCATGACCTCGTGGTTGCCGCGGCGCGAGCCGAAGGAGTTGAAGTTGCGGGCGTCGACGCCCTTCTCGACGAGGTAGCGCCCGGCGGGGCTGTTCGAGGGGATGGCCCCGGCCGGCGAGATGTGGTCCGTCGTCACCGAGTCGCCGACCTTGACCAGGACCCGCGCCCCCTCGATGTCCGTGAGGTTCGAGGCCTCGGGGGAGAGGTCCTTGAAGAAAGACGGCTCCTGGATGTACGTAGAATCCGGGTCCCAGGTGTAGATCTCACCCTCCGGCACCTCGACCTCGTTCCACTGCTCGTTGCCGGTGTACACGTTGGCGTACTGCTTCGTGTACAGGCCCGGGTCGAGGGCGTCCTCGGTCTCGCGCGCCACCTCGGCCTGCGACGGCCAGATGTCCTTGAGGTAGACGGGGTTGCCCTCCTTGTCGTTCCCCAGAGGATCGTTGACGAGGTCGATGTCGACCGTGCCCGCGAGGGCGTAGGCGACGACGAGCGGCGGGGAAGCGAGGTAGTTCGCCCGGACGTCCGGGTTGATGCGGCCCTCGAAGTTGCGGTTGCCGGAGAGGACGGCGGCGACGACGAGGTCGTTCTCGTCGACGGCCTTGGAGACCTCCTCGTCGAGCGGCCCCGAGTTGCCGATGCAGGTCGTGCAGCCGTAGCCGACGACGTCGAAGCCGAGCTTCTCGAGGTACTGCAACAGGTCCGAGGTCTGGAGGTACTCGGTGACGACCTTGGAACCCGGGGCGAGGCTCGTCTTCACGTGCGGCTGCACGGTCAGGCCCTTCTCGACAGCCTTCTTGGCGAGGAGGCCGGAGCCGATCATGACCGAGGGGTTGGAGGTGTTGGTGCAGCTCGTGATCGCGGCGATAACCGCGGAGCCGTGCTTGAGCTTCGCCTCCCGGCCGTCGAGGGTCACGCTTACCGCGCCGTTCGGGACGGCCTCGGGCTTCTGGTCCCCGGGCTCCGCTCCTGCGGTCGGGTCGGCCTCGCCCTCGCCGGTCGCGTCCGCCGCCCCGGCAGGAGCGTCGCTCGTCGGGAAGGATTCGGTGTCGTCCTCCTCGTGGCTCTGGCCCGCGGAGACCGCGCCGCCCTCCTGGCCGCCGTACTCGTTGGCCGCCCCCCTGGCCCGGCCCCCGTCCGTGGTCGGAGCGTGCGCCGCCGGGGTGTCGCTCGCCGGGAAGGACTCGTCATCCGCCTCGTCGTAGGCGTCGTCGCTCGTGCTCACCAGCGAGTGATCCGTGCCGACCATCTCGGCGAGGCTCTGGCGGAAGGAGGTCTTCATGTCCCCGAGGGCTACCCTGTCCTGCGGCCTTCTGGGACCGGCGAGGCTTGACTCGACGGTCTCCATGTCGAGCTCCAGCGTCTCCGAGAAGCGCGGGTCCGGCGTCTCGTCCGTGCGCCAGAGGCCCTGCTCCCTCATGTACTGCTCGACGAGCTCGATAAGCTCCTCGTCGCGGCCCGTGCCGCGCATGTACTTTGTCGTCTCGGCGTCCACGGGGAAGAAGCTCGACGTCGCCCCGTACTCGGGGGCCATGTTGGCGATCGTGGCGCGGTCGGGGAGGGAGAGCTTGCTGAGGCCCTCTCCGTAGAACTCCACGAACTTGCCGACGACGCCGTGCTTGCGGAGCATCTGGGTGACGGTGAGGACGAGGTCGGTCGCGGTAACGCCCTCGCGAAGCGCCCCGGTCAGCTTGAAGCCGATAACCTCGGGGACGAGCATGTAGTAGGGCTGGCCGAGCATGACGGCCTCGGCCTCGATGCCGCCCACGCCCCAGCCGAGGACGCCGAGGCCCTCGATCATGGTGGTGTGGCTGTCGGTGCCGACGAGGGAGTCCGGCATCGCGACGCCGTCGCGGACCTCGACGACGCGGGCGAAGTACTCGAGGTTGACCTGGTGGATGATGCCGGTGGCGGGCGGCACTACCGTGAAGTCGTCGAAGGCCTGCTGGCCCCACTTGAGGAACTCGTAGCGCTCGCGGTTGCGCTGGAACTCGCGCTCGGCGTTAAACTGGAGCGCGGCGTGGCTGCCGAACGCGTCGACCTGCACCGAGTGGTCCACGACGAGGTCGGAGGGGACGAGCGGGTTGATCTTCTTCGGGTCCCCGCCGACCGCCTTCATGGCGCTCCGCATCGCCGCGAGGTCCACGACCGCCGGCACCCCGGTGAAGTCCTGCATGACGACCCGCGCGGGCAGGTAGGGGAGCTCCCCGCCTACGGACTCGGGCCAGTTCGCCAGCGCCTCGACGTCCTCCTTCGCGACGAACTTGCCGCCGCAATTCCTCAAGAGGGCTTCTAGAAGCACCCGGATGGAGAACGGCAGGGAGAAGACGTCCCCGCTTACTCCCTCGTCCAGATCCTTCAAGCTGTA
This sequence comes from uncultured Rubrobacteraceae bacterium, assembly GCA_902806105.1. The sequence goes on along the minus strand of CADCVI010000040.1, from coordinate 5,451 downwards.
ATACGCAACCTCACCAGAGCTTGTGGCGAGGGTCTTGCGAGCGCCGAACGGGTCGTTGTTCTGCATCTGCGGTACCTCTCTTCGATCCCTTGGAAAAGGCCAAAACCTGTCCTCAAGTATAACGGATACTGGGGGTCGTCAGCCGCGCCGGGACAGCGGTTCTATACTGTGAGGGTGGCAAAGCGCGGCTACAATCGGGATACGATCAGGGGCGGGGCGACGGACTGGGACGTCTCGCGGCCCTTCTCCAGCTACTTGAAGCTCCTGGGCCGCCTCCTCGTCCACCCCTTGCGCTTCTTCGAGCTCCTGCCGAGGGTCCCCGACCCGAGGGCACCGGCGCTCTTTCTCGTCTTCTCCGGCATCCTGGGGGCCATCGTCTGGCTCCTCTTCGGAGGGGTCTATCCCGCGCTCCTGGCGCTCGTCCTGCCGCTGCCGCTCTCGCTCGTGCTCGCCGCCCCCTATCACCTCGCCGCGCTGGGCGGGAGGTTCGGGTACGTCGTCACCTGGCGGGTGCTGGCTTATCCTCTCGGGTTCCTGTGGCCGCTGACGGTCGTGCCTGGGCTGAGGTGGGTCGGGGGGACCTACGCCGGCGTGCTGCTGCTCGCGGTCGGGCTCGCCAGGGTGCAGGAGATCACGTTCGGGAGGGCGTTCCTTTCTTGCCTGATCGTCGGCGGGCTGCTGCTGTTCGCCGCGGGGGCCGTCTTCTCGGCCTGACCGGGAACCCTACTCCTCCGGGTCGGGCGGGTCCTCCATGTCCCCGACAAACTCCAGGGAGACGTGGTCGGTCTCCACGAAGCCCAGGGAGCGGTAGAAGGCGCGGGCGTTGCCGTTGTCGGACGTAGCGATAAGCTCGACGAGGGTAGCGGCTTCGTCGGCGGCGATACCCCTGATCTCATCGACCAGGAGCCTCCCGATACCCCGGCGGCGCGCGTCCCTCGAAACCACGAGCATCGGCACCTCCACTACGACGTCGCCGTGGGCGAGGTCCGGCTTGACCCAGAGCGAGGCGGCTCCCAGCATCTTTCCCTCACCCTCCACGACCAGGACCCGCGCCCGGGGCTCTTCAAGCAGCTCGAGTAGGCGCCTGCGAAAGGCCGGGTAGGCCGGGGGCGCCTCCCCTAGCGTCTCCGCCAGCTCGCCGGCGAGACCGTAAATCGCCTCGGCATCGCCCGCCACGGCCCCGCGCACGCATTTTCCGCCCTTTCGCAACATGCCACCTACTTGCCCGTCCGGCATGCTTCGCAACCCCGACGGCTCTAGCGAGCGCGGTACTCAGGGCGTCGCGAGCATGGAGCCAAGCTCGCTGGATGGCAGGGGGGCCTCGCGAGGAGGTAGCCCTGGCCGTACCCGCAACCCAGGGCGCGCAGCTTTTCGAGCTGCTCGCGAGTCTCGATGCCCTCCGCCACCACGCCCGGACCGAGGCTCCGGGCCACCGCGACGATGGCGACGGTTATGCCCTCGCCCTCCGGGAGAACCGCGCCGGTGCGGGTCCCGCATTCTATTCTATGATTGTTCCCTGACTAGTAATCGTCCATTCCGGCGCGTCACTCAAGCGCGGCGGGATCGAAGCGGGAGGGCGTGATGGGCCGGAGGGCCGTGATCCTGGTGCTCGACGGCGTGGGCGCGGGCGGCGCACCCGACGCCGCGGCGTTCGGCGACGAGGGCTCGAACACGCTCGGCAACACCGCCCGGGCGGTCGGCGGCTTGGGGGTGCCGAACCTCGCGGAGCTTGGGCTCGGCAACGTCGTCGAGGCCGAGGGCGTCCCGCCGGTAGAGGCCCCACGGGCCGCCCACGGCCTCATGGAGGAGCGTTCGGCGGCCAAGGCGACCCTCGCCGGCCACTGGGAGATGATGGGAATAGTCGTGGAAGACCCGTTGCCGACTTACCCGGATGGGTTCCCCCGGGAGATCCTCTCTCGCTTCGAGGAGGAGACCGGGCGCGGGGTGATAGGCAACGAGCCGGCCTCCGGGACGGAGGTCATAGAGAAGCTCGGGCCCGAGCAGGAGGAGACGGGGGCCTGGATCGTCTACACCTCCGCCGACTCGGTCTTCCAGATCGCGGCGCACACCGGCGTGATCCCGTTGCAAGAGCTCTACGACGCCTGCGAGAAGGCGCACAGGATGCTCATCGGGGAGGGCCGTATTCTCGTCGAACGCGTCATAGCGCGCCCGTTCCACGGGAGCCCCGGCGCCTACGAACGCGAGAACGAGAACCGCCACGACTACGGGATCACCCCGCCCCGCGACACTTACCTGGACCTCATAGAAAACGCGGGCCACGAGGTTGTCGCGGTCGGCAAGATCCGCGACATCTTCGACGGGCGCGGCATCACGAGCCACCTCCCCGGCCAGCCCGACGACGCCGCGAAGGTCGACGCCGTCCTCGAAGCCCTGACGAAGGTAGAGTCCGGCCTCGTCTTCGCCAACCTCGTCGACTTCGACGCGAAGTACGGCCACCGCCGAGACGCGCCGGGCATGGCCGGGAACCTGGCCTCCTTCGACGCCCGGCTGCCCGAGCTGCTCGCGGCCCTCTCCGGGGACGACCTGCTCATCATCACCGCCGACCACGGCAACGACCCTACCTTCAGAGGCACCGACCACACCAGGGAGCGTGTCCCGCTCCTCGTCGTGGGAGGCGCGTCCGGCGGAGGGCGTCCCCTGGGCATCAGGGACGGCTTCTCGGACGTGGGCGCGACCGTGGCGGCGTGGCTAGGGGTAGAGCGGGACGGGTTGCCAGGGAAGAGTTTCCTGGGGTAGTCGTGTAGAGCGGAGAGGGGACCGCGGAACGGGCGAGGCCCATCGGCGACACCCGAACGACGACCAGCAAGGGGGCCCGCATCGAAAGCGTGAGGATCTTCGAAGGGAGTCGTCCTCCTGACCCGGTGCTCTGCGGGATGGCCGGAGGCCCGGCGGAGGTACGGATTAGGCTTGCGGGCCGCGTGGACCGTGACGGTCGGACGGAGGAGGTACGGCATGAGCGGTAGGAAAGGGACGACCCGTTCGGGGAGCGTGGTGCTTGAGGCCATAGAGCTCAAGAAGAGGGGCGGGGAGCTCCCCGGGGAGCTCATCAGGGAGGTGGTCGAGGGCTACACGGAGGGTGAGATACCGGATTATCAGATGTCGGCGCTCCTGATGGCGATCTTTATCCGGGGGATGGGCTACGAGGAGACGCTGGCGCTCACGACGGCGATGGCCAGGTCCGGGGAGCGCTACTCCTTCCCGGGGTGCGTGGACAAGCACTCGACCGGCGGGGTGGGAGACAAGATCTCCCTGACCTCCCTCCCCATCGTCGCGGCCTGCGGGGCACCGGTCGCCAAGCTCTCGGGCCGCGGGCTCGGCACGACCGGCGGGACGGTCGACAAGCTGGAGGCGATCCCGGGCTTCTCCGTCGCCCTCTCCGAGGAGCGGTTCCGCCGCCAGGTCGAGAGCGTAGGCCTCGCCATAGCGGAGGCCGGGGAGGTCGCGCCGGCGGACAAGGCGATCTACGCCCTGCGCGACACGACCGGCACCGTCGACTCCCTCCCCCTCATCGGCTCCTCCATCGTCTCCAAGAAGGCGGCCACCGGCGCGGGCCACCTCCTCTACGACGTGAAGCAGGGCTCGGGAGCGTTCATGAAGGGTCTGGAGGAGGCCCGCGAGCTCGCGAGCCTCCTCGTCCGCCTGAGCAACGACTCGGGCATCAGGGCATCGGCCCTTATAACAGACATGGACGAGCCGCTCGGGTCCGCCATCGGCAACGCGCTGGAGGTCCGGGAGAGCGTTCGCTTCCTGAGAAACGACGAGGCCCCCGAGGACCTCTCCGTCATGGCCCGCGCCGTGGCGGTCAGGCTGCTGGAGCTCAAGGGGATCGAGGAGGCGGAGGCGGCCGTGGAACGCGCCCTCTCCTCCGGCGCCGCTTTCGAGAAGCTCCGCGAGTTTGTCGCGGCGCAGGGAGGCGACGTACAGGCCCTGGAGGAAATGCCTGTCTCGGAGGAGGTCCGTGAGGTCGCGGCCCCCAGCTCCGGGCACGTCGCGGGGCTCGGGGCGCTCGGCGCGGGGCGGGCCGCCCTGGCCCTCGGGGCGGGGAGGGAGAAGAAGGGAGACGTGGTGGACCCGGGCGTCGGGGTCGAGGTCCTGGTCAAGACCGGAGATGAGGTCGAAGAAGGCCAGCCGGTGGCCCGGATCTACGGCTCGCGCAACGCCGGAACGGCGGAGGGGCTCATCCTGGACTCCCTGAAGATCTCGGACGAGCCCGCGCAACGCCCCCCTGTTATCCTTGAGAGCTTGTGAAGAAGCTTGTCGGCAGCTCGACCCGTCAGCAGGGTTGGCGGTAGGAGTAATAAGGGCCCGGGGTTTCGAATCCAGGGGGCGGCTCGCCGACGAGCCGACGAGCGCCGATCGAAGGGAGGCTTATGAGCCCTGTTCACGTGCGGGCCGAGCCGGGAGATTTCGCCGAAAACGTGTTGATGCCGGGGGACCCGAGGCGGGCGACGTACATCGCGGAGAACTTCTTCGAGGGCGCGAAGCTCGTTACCCAGGAGAGGGGGATGCTCGGGTACACGGGTACGTACAAGGGCAACCCCGTCTCGGTCCAGACCACGGGGATGGGGTGTCCCTCGGCGGCGATCGTCACGGAGGAGCTCACGCAGCTCGGGGCGAAGAACCTGCTCCGGGTCGGGACCTGCGGCGGGTACCACCCGGAGATGACGCTCGGGGACCTCGTGATAGCGACCGCCGCCACCGCCCAGGACGGCACGGTCTCCAGCATCACCGAGGGCGTGCCGTACGCCCCCGCCGCCCACTTCGACCTCGTACACGCGGCCTACCACGCTGCCGAGAAGATCTCGCCGGAGCGCCGCCGCTTCCTCGGCCCGATCGTGAGCACGGACCTCTTCTACGACCCCGAGGAGGACCCGCAGGCGCTGTGGAGCTCCCTCGGCGTGCTCGCGGTGGAGATGGAGGCCGCGGCGATCTTCACCCTCGCGGCGATGCGGGGCGTGAGGGCCGGGTGCCTGCTCACGGTCTCGGACACCATCGCGGCCGAGGGCGTCGAGCGGATCGAAGACTCCTCCCTCAAGGACGCCGTGGACAACATGATGGAGCTGGCGCTCGAGACCCTGGACGCCTTAAACTAGGGCCTCAAGGAGCGGGTGGCGGGCCGCCACGTGGAAGGCCCGCAAGATTTATCCAGGGAGAGATATTGACCATCCTCAACGAGTCGGGGGTATCGGACGTCGTCTCCCCGCTGCAGGGCCTTTCAGGCCTGGCGGAGGACCTCGGGGATGCCCTGATGGTCGTGGTCGGCACCCGCGCCGACGCGCATATCGCCCTCTCCCTGGCCGGTCCCCTCCCGGGCTCCCCGGTGTTCCCCGTCCCGCCCGACGAGCCGGGGAGCCCGGACGTCTCGTTCGTCATTATGGAGCCGGACGAGCGGCCGGAGGGCGGGGTCCTGGCCTCGCGCGTCGTCGAGGC
>CADCVI010000039.1 GCA_902806105.1 uncultured Rubrobacteraceae bacterium | reverse complement strand
TCACCCCGTTTACGAAGACGAACGTGGGGAGCTTGTCGTGCGGATCGACGACCGTTACGTTGGCCCTCGCCCCTGCCCCCAGGTGACCCAGCTCGCGCGTCCACCAATCCTCGCGGGTCAGGGCGGCCATCAGGCGGGTCACGTTGCTCGTCATCGTGGCCACGGCGCGGGCGAGCGGCAGAACCCCCGCCTCGGCCAGCTCCAGGATCGCCGGGACGTTGTCGCGCGTGTCGCCGAAGCCCTTCATGGTCGCGTCGCACTGCCCGTCGGAGATGAGCACGTCGACGGTGCCGTCCGCGAGGGCCTCGTAGGCGACCTGTTGCGCGGCCCTGTCTATCAGTATGCCGTCGCGGTTGCCAAGCCCCGGCCTGAGGTGGGACGTTGTAAGGTCCCCGGTGACATGCGGCTGCCTGAGCAGCTCGACCATCCGCCGCATGCTCTCGACCGGGTCGCCGTGGCTCCCGGAGCCCGCCGCGGGGAGGTGCGTCAGGTGCACGGGTCTCCCGTTCGACAGACCTGCCAGGCGCTCGCTGTGGGCGGGGTCCTGAGCGTGGCTCATGAAGACCAGTCCGGCGCGGGACGAAATCTCGAACAGGCCATCGAGCATCTCGTCGGAGGCGATGAAGTGACCCATGTGGTCCTTTAGGCCGACCGTGAGCGGGGCGGTCAGGTAGGTGATCGGGTTGCGCGTCATCTTCTCGTAGGCGATCTCCTCCGGCAGCTCGCCGTTGAAGAGTGCGATCAGCTCGTCTACTGACAGGAGGCAGCCCATGACGTTCGGGCCGCCGAGGTAGAGGCCCATGTTCACGGGCACGCCGCGATCTACCTCTGCACCTAGCAGCGACGGGGACATAAAAGAGTTGCCCGCCCCCGGCGAGAGGGCCAGGGTGACGCCGTCGGCGACGGACTCGAAGATCGGGGCCGAACTCGTCTCGAAAAGGTCGCCGAGGTGCAGGTGGATGTCGATGAGCCCCGGCCAGACCTGCAACCCCCTCACGTCGACGACGCGGTCGCCGTGCTCGGGCCGGATCTCGTCCGCGGCCTCCTCGACGCGCTGCCCCCGAAACGCCACGTCCATCTCGGCCTCGACGCCGTTGGCCGGGTCGATCACCGTTCCGCCCTTCAGGACCGTCCTCCCGGAAATCGCGATCCTCGCCAACGGATCGTGGAGCCGTCCCTGCCGCACCGTCGCGAGCACATCGGGCAAAGAGCCAGCGTTCGTGTCGTAGGCCATACGTACCTCCTTCTAGGGGACCGCCGGAGCGGGATGGGCAGCTACACCACCGCTCGCGGCAATCTGCCCACCGTTTGCAACTGCCAGACTCATATAACCCTGCGGGCTCATTGCGCCTCGACCGGCCTTGCGCGATGTGCCGGGGGCAGCGTAGGCCGTCGGCAAGCGTGCCTCCCCTACGACGCCGGGGGCATCTCGAACCCCAGCCCGTACCTCAGTATTAGAAACACGACCAGGGAGGAGAGGGCCATGGACAACGTGTTACCGATGAACAGGTGCCAGTGGTCGGGGAGCCTGTCGATGACGAACTGCGCCACCGGCGGCGCCAGTATCGCCCCGAGCACCGCGCCCAGCAGGATGCTCTGCATGGTGCCGCCGAAGGCCAGCGCCATGGCAGGCGCCACGCTCACCAGCGGGACGAACGTCGGGTACCACCCAAGCTCCCGCCACCTCTCGTAGTAGAGGAGCACGCCCACGGCAGAGGTGAGGACCTGGCTCAGGATGACGGCGGGCAACAGGCCGGTCCCGAGTGCAGGGTGAAAGGGGTTGAGGATCCAGGAGAGGAGCGTACCCAACAAGAGTCCCGCCGAGGCCCACTCGTTCCCGTAGAACTGGGCCTCGCTGAAGTCGGCGAGCACCCGGCGGCCGAACCAACCCCTGCGGTTCGGGTCGACGGGAGGGGGCGGCTCGGGAAGATCCGTCCCCTCCCTGGTCTCGGGTATATCCTCGCCTTCGGGGGGCGCCCCCTCGCGGCTCATCCAGGGCAGGTACCGGCAGAGCTCGAGGACCAGGATCGCCCCGAGCCACATGCCGGTGACGGCACCGATCACGCCCGGGAGACCCAGGGGGGTCAGGACGTACTGGATGACCAGGTAGGCGATGGGGAACGTGACGAGCGCTCCCAGGATGCCACCGGTGAGGGCGTTCTTCCAGCCCGCGCCGTAGACGAAGACCACGGCGGCCGGCACGCTGACGAACGGGACGAAGGTGGGGGCCCACCCCCCCGAGAGCAGACCGCCGAACAGGGCGACGGAGAGCCCGAGCCCTATAAGCGAGGCGGCGAAGATCCAGGGCCACAGCCCCGTGCCGTAGCAGATGGGAATACCCCTCCACCTCGAGTTCGCCTGGTACAGCACATGGGCCAGGAGGGCGAAGGCCAGCAGGCCGATCCCGCCGAAGAGGCTCGCGTAGAACGTGGGTTCCGACGTGTCGCCGAGGAGCCAGAAGAAGCGGTAGAGCGCGCTGTCCGGCGCCCTCTCCAGCCACGTCTCGAACGAGAACAGCAGCCCATCCCGCCCGAGGGCTCCTTGCGAGGCAAGCATGATGAAATAAAGAACGAACCCGAACGCCAAGACCCCCAAAAACTCCGGGAGCAACCGTAGCCGCGCCTCCACCCCAGACACCTCCTATGGCCATCCATCGGGGCACCCAAAGCCCCTCTCCAATCCCCGGCTCGCCCCTTTGCGGGGGAACCAGGAACGATTATAGTTAAAGTATCAAGGCCGCGCCCGAGCAGGGCGCAGGGCCTGGGGTGGGGACCCCGTGGGTGCCGATGAAGGGCAAGACAGGAGGAGGACCGCTCGTGTCGCGCGAAGCCGCCGTAGCAGCGTTGGACCGTATTGACCCCGATCTGGGGGCGTTTATCGAGGTTGACAGGGACAGGGTAATGACCGCGGCCGAGGCCCCGCCGGGCGGCCGCCTCTCCGGCGTGCTCGTCGCGGTGAAGGACCTGATAGACACGGCGGGCCTCAGGACCACGTACGGCTCGGCCTTCTTCGCGGACCACGTCCCCGAGAAGAACGCACCCGTAGTCGACGCTCTGGAGGCCGAGGGCGCGATAGTGCTCGGCAAGACGAACCTGAACGAGTTCGCGTACGGCGTGAGCGGACTCAACCCCTTCTACGGCGCGATCCTCACCCCCAGGGACCGCTCACGTACCGCCGGGGGATCCAGCGGCGGTTCCGCCGCCGCGGTCTCCGCCGGCGTGTGCCGCCTGGCGGTAGGTTCGGACACCAGCGGCTCGGTACGCATACCGGCCGCCTGCTGCGGGGTGTACGGCATGAAGCTGGCGAACGGAGCCGCTTCTCTAGAGGGGATCTTCCCGCTGGCGGCGCGCTACGACAGCTTGGGCTACTTCGCCGCCGGGGTAGAGGACCTGCAGCTCGTCCTCGGCATCGATGAGCTCCCGGACGTGGGAACCGTCAAGGTAGCCCGCATCGGCGTCGACGTCGAGACGCCGGACCTGCCGGAGGAGCACTGGGTAAGCTTCCGCGAGCAGGTATGGGACGTGCACGCGGAGCGCTACCAGAAGGAGCCGGAACGCTACGGCAAGGACGTGCAGTGGAAGCTCGCCCTACCCTTCGACAACGCTGACGCGGCCAGGGATCTCCTCGAGGCCTGGCGAACGCGCTTCCTTGAGGCGGTGGAGGGCATCGACGTCCTCGTAGGGCCGCTGCTCGACGGCGCCGCCCCCACCCTCCAGGCGGTCGAGGCCGAGTACGAGCGCGACGAGTTTATAGTCGGGGGCCGGCTGCTGCGTCACACGCCCCAGTACAACGAGCTCGGTTGGCCGGCGCTCGCGGTCCCCACCGCCGACGGCAGTACGGTGCAGGTCGCGGCTAGGCCCGGCAACGAGGCCGCCGTGCTCGCCGTGGGCCGGGAGCTAGGGCTGCCGAGCGAGGACGTCGTCACGCGCTGACCCTCGCTTGGAGCAGTGAGGCCGCGCGGGAACCATTTCGGAGAGATGCCCCGCGGGGGAGGTTCCGTTCCGCGGGGCGTCTCTCTATCTCCGCTTCTTTGGGCTCTCCGCACGGCTACGCTGGGGCTACTCTACGTCCTCCAGCTCGGCCTGCACCACCAGCCTCTCCTCGAAGGTGGGTACGGGGGTGCACGTCTGCAGGCTCACGATGTTCTTGCCCGGCGTAGGGAACGTGACGTGGTAGTCGGAGGGGCCGACGAGGAAGCTCCTGAAGACGCGGTAGGTGTAGCGGGAGCCGTTCGAGTCGGTGAGGATAACCTCGTCGCCGTTTCGGAGGGCGTCCAGATCGTAGAACACCAGGTGGCTGGCCTCGCCCTCGATCCCTATCCGGTGGCCCGCGATGTAGACGTTTGCCTCCTTCTGCCAGGGCAAGCCCGTGCCCTCGACGTGCAGGGCGCTCTCGGCGAGTGAGGCCTCGTCGTTTGCCGGGCCGCTCAGGACGGGCAGATCCCTCACCCGTGCCATCTTCGGGACGGTGAGCCAGAGCCCCTCGTCCTCGGGTACGGCGGCCTCGGCGGGCGGCGGGGTCGCCTCGGCCGTCGGGCGCCCAGGGGACGCGTGGAAGAAAACCGCTACCGCCGCCAGTGCAAGCGCGAGCGCCAGCAGCACCGCTCGCCTCGTCGTCCCGCTACGGGTGTCGATTCGCTCCATGTCGACTCCTCCTTCGTCCTCGGCCCCGCCTCTCCGGGCGTGCACCATCATCCTTAGGCACTACGATTACAAAACGGCTACCCGCAGATAACGGCTCGGCTACGGCCAGCAGATGTCCTCCGAAAGGGCGGAGGGAGCGGCCAGAAGTCGTAGGATCTAACCGCCGAGGCGGAGGGGGGATCGAGCGCTCCGTACGCCCGGAACCCGCTCCGAAAAACACGCCGAGGGGGCTTGCCGCGCGTTCGCGGGTGGTGAAAGGGGAGCGCCCCTATATAGGGAGCACGCAAAGGAGCACCGCGCGGGAGCGGCCCGCACGGAGGACGAAGAGTTCGATGGAAGAAGCGAAGATCGTCTCCGAGGACCCCGAGGTTATGAGCGGCGAGATCGTCTTCGCCGGTACCCGCATCGAAGTCAAGACTCTCGTGGATCATCTCAAGGCCACGCCCTCGACGAGTTTCTGGACGACTTCCCGACCGTCTCGCGCGAGCAGGCCGAAGGCTACCTCGACGCGCCCCCTGAAGCCGTCCGACAAGAAGCCCAACGCGTTCCCGACGTGTCGCGACGGCAAAAGGTGTTCAGCGAAGACGAAGTGATCACTTGTGTTTACATTGCGTTTCTAAAGACGCCGAGGGCGAGCGGAAGGACGGAAGGGTGGAGCGCGTCGGGGCCAGGAAGCTCAAGCAGCACACGGGCGAGATCATAGAGCGGGTGCGGATGGGGGAGAGGATCCTGATCACCCACCGGGGCGAGGCGGTCGCCGTCATCTCGCCCATAGACCGAAAGGCCGTGGAAGAGGCCTTGGTCTCGGATGCAAAGCGAGCCGAGCGGGAGACCATGGGGTGGCTCGCGGCCTCCTCGAGCGCCTTCTCGTTCTGGGAGAACGAGGACGACGCCGTCTGGGACGAGGTCGGCGAGCGCGCCGCCGAAGACGCCGAGGGGTAGGGACCCGCTTGGCCGAAGGGCGTTACCCCAAAGGGTCGGTAGTACTGGTTCCGTTCCCCTTCACGGACCTCTCCGGCAGGAAGAGGAGGTCCGCCCTCGTCGTCTCCCCGCAGGGCTTCCACGAGGAGGACCTCGTCCTCTGCGCCATCACCTCGCGCGTGCCCGAGCGGCCCTCGGAGTGGGAGGTTGCGCTGACGAGCGCGGACATGGCCGAGGAGGAGCTGCCCAGGGAGAGCGTCGTCAAAGTAGGCAAGCTCTTCACTACGCACCGATCCCTGATCGCCGGCCGTTTCGGCGCCGTCAAGCAAGAGAAGTTGCTCGAGGTCCTCGAGAGGCTGCTCCGGCTGTTCGGCGACGAAGCAACAGGTGCGGGCCCGGCGGCTTCCGGCGACTAGGCAGCTCCGAACCGATCCCGTCGATCGGGCCCCGTGCCGGTGCCGCCGCGCCGCAACGCCTTCGTCGCGGATCGCGGCGCCTTCGAGGCCCGCAAGGCCCTCGACCGGGACGCCTTGAAGCGTCCGCACGAGAAGGGCCTCGTCTCCAAACCCGGCAGCAAGGCACAGTTGGGCGTCCTCACCGAAAAGATCGGCGCTCCGCAGAGGAGGCTCCCGCAACTCGTTCGCCTCGTGACGGCGAGCCCGCTCGTAGCGCGCTCCCTCGCGTACCGAGGCGCGGGTACGGAACGCCCCAACCCACCCGCTTCGTTGAATACTCTTATGCAACAAGACCGTCCCTTCCGCTTCTCTTGGCCACACCCCGCATGAATAAGCGGAAAATTCCCCTCTATATTTGTAAGATTACGGATATAAGCGGATCCTGGTACAGGGAGTGGGCGTCGCTTATCTTCCCAGGCCAAGACGCTATTGGCTGCAGCGTCGGCCGGCGGCTCTACGAGGCGACCGAGCAGTCGGCGCGGGGGTGGTGCCTCGGATGGATCTTTACCGAGGCGAGCATCATCCGCCCCTTCTTCGAGCGGCGGGGCTTCCGTGTAGTGCGCGAGCAAACCGTATCGCCGTGGAGCGTGCCGATTACGAACTTCGCCACGGAGAAGGACCTGCCATGGCAAGGGTGGGTTACCGCATCCGGGTCGCATGGGGTTCGTGGTGAGGTTTCACCCGGTGGGGCGGACGGCGCAGCGCGCGGGGACTACCTCCCCGTTCGGGCGACGAAGGCGGCGATCGCCTCCCCGATCTCCTGCGGGGAGTCTTCCTGGACGAAGTGGGCGCCACGGACCGTCGCCTCCTCCTGGTTCTTCCACGTCCGGCAGAACTCGCGCTGGGCGCCGGTGAGGATCACGCCCGGCTCGGCGTCGACGAAGAGCTTCGGCACCTCGCTCTCGGCCAGCCAGCGCGAGTACCCCGTCACGACCTCCGCCACGTCCTCGGGCTCGCCGTCTATCGGCAGCTCCCGGGGCCAGACGAGGGTCGGGCGGCGGGACCCTTGGGTGGGGTAGGGCCGGCGGTAGGCCTCCATCTCCTCCTCGGAGAGCTCGCGCAGCACGCTCGAGGGCAGGATGCGCTCCACGAAGGCGTTGTTCTCGAGGACCAGCTCCTCGCCCTCCTCCGAGCGCAACGCCCGGAAGATCCCGCGGGCCTCCTCCGGCCACTCATCCCAGGAGAAAGGGCGCACGATCGTCTCCATGTACGCGATGCCCCGCACCGTCTCGGGGTTCCTCTGGGCCCAGTAGAAGCCCAACGCCCCGCCCCAGTCGTGCCCGACCAGCGTCACGTTCTCCGTCAGCCCGAGGGCCTCGAACCAGGCGTCGAGGTAGCGGGCGTGGTCGGCGAAGCGGTACGATCCGTCCGGGGTTTCCCCGGAGTCGCCCATCCCCACGAGGTCCGGGGCGAGGCAGCGGGCCCGGGTCTCGACGTGGGGGATCACGTTGCGCCACAGGTAAGAGGAGGTGGGGTTCCCGTGCAGAAAAACCACCGGATCGCCCTTGCCGGTCTCCACGAAGGCCATCTCCGTGTCGAGCACGGCGACGCGCTTGCGCTCGTACGGGTCGGCGGGGGAGACTGAACTCTCGGTCATGCGACCTCCTCTGTCGTTCTCGGCCAGAAGCCGCCTCAGGGACTCTATCCGTGTGACAGGGCTCGGAGGCCAATGCTTCCTCGGAACAGCGACTTCCATCTCGAGAGCGACTTCTTCGTAGTCTAGCCCATCGGGGAATACCGGCCAGAGGAGATCCAGCCCGGGGAGAGCTTCGTCGAAGGCGGCCACGACCCCGCAGGCCAGCCCGTTCGTCTCTTTCATCCCCTTGCCTTCCACGTCATCTGTGGCGTCGGTGTTTGCATACGCTCCAGCGTAGTCGACGGCCACAGGCCCCGGAAGGGGAGAGTCGGAGACCTCTGTGCGCTGCAGATGCCTATCGTGGCCCTCTACCCGTCCAAGAGACGGCGGATGTCGACCTCGTTCGCGAACCGCCTCAGGGTCTCGACGGCTGCCTCCGGATCGAGGCCGGCGCTAAGCACCACGCCGTCGGCCCCGGCCCCGGCGAGCTCGCGGATGCGTCCGGCGACCTCGCTCGGGCTGCCGGAGAGCTTCATAGGGTTCGCCGATCGCTCGCCGTCCTCGGTCAGTCGCAGCTCGTAGCGAGGGACGACGCGTCCCTCGGGCCAGTCTTGCTTTGCCCGACGTACCTCTTCGGGGGCCAGGCCCAGGGGGTGCCAGACGTCGCCCAGCTCGCGGGCGCGCCTGAGGCCGCGGGCGGATCCTCCCCCGATCCAGATCTCCGGCGCGGGTTCGGGGAGGGGACCGAAGCGGGCGCCCTCGAAGGACCAGTACTCGCCCTCGAACCGGCTTTGCCCTTCCCACAACGCCCGCATCATGCGCAGCGCCTCGTCAGTCCTCCGGCCCCGGTCGGAGAAACCGTAGCCCAGGAACCGAAACTCGGGCTCGTGCCATCCGGCGCCGACGCCCAGCTTCAGCCTGCCCCGGGAGAGCTGCTGCAAGGTGGCCGCCGCCTTGGCCAGCGAAACCGGGTGGTGCAGCGGCACTAGCACCACGGAGGTGCCGAGCTCGACGCGTTCGAGCCGGCCGGCGAGCCAGGAGAGGCAGTTCAGGGGCTCAAGCACCGTCCCGTAGGGCTCGGCCTGCTCCTCGGCCACCAGCAGGTGCTCGGTGGCCCACTCCGAGTCGAAACCCGACTCCTCCGCAAGCTCGGCCACCCGCAGCACCCCATCCATCGAGGCCCGGGGACCGTAGTTGGGAAGGACGACGCCTACCTCGAAAGCCGCTCTTCGTTCGCTCATGAACCTCCCGTCGTGGGGATCCTCCGTCTATCCGTACCCTCACGCTCCTATCCGAAAGCCGCGGCGCTCCCTACCCACCGCTACTATTTAGCCGGAGTAGCCGGTCTCTCCCAAGGGCTCTATCCCGGGCATGCCCTCCCGGCCGCCGCGCCTTCCCGTTCGGATAACCCGCATCTACCCTTCCTTCTCGTGGATCGGGCGTCTACCGTACCGGGTGAGGGGGGCAGTTATGGCCTTCGCTCACGGCGGGCGTTCGCGGTCTCGCGACGAGGATTTACCCGACGTAGCTTGCGCTACTCCGGTGCCGCTCGCCGTCGATCTCGAACTCGACTCGCTCGCCGAGGAAGCACAAATGGTCGGCGACCCTCTGGGCGTCTCGACGGGGCTCCGGGTAGCTCCAGGCGACGTCCTCGACGCGCCCGCCGCCGACCTCTACCGACCAGTAGGAGGCGTCGCCCTTGTAGGGGCACTCCGTCCCGGTGTCGCTCGGGACCAGAAGGTCCGTGCGGACGTCCTCGGGAGGGACGTAGTAGCGCACCGGCAGCCCGGTCTCGATCAGGATCCTCGGCCGATCGGTTTCGGCCACGACCTCGCCGTCGACGAGGACCCGGACGTGGCGGGATGAGTCGAGGACGTCGATCCGGGTGTAGGGGTCGCGGGCGTGCACGAACACCTCCTCGTCCTCCTCGAACCAGTGGTCCATGGCGTGCCAGTGGAAGGCGA
Source organism: uncultured Rubrobacteraceae bacterium (assembly GCA_902806105.1). The sequence goes on along the minus strand of CADCVI010000039.1, from coordinate 6,061 downwards.
CGTGGTCGGCGGGGATGGGGGAAGACCCCAGGGGCCCCGGGTAGCCCCACACGGCGTCCTCCGCGACCTTATCGCCGACCTTTACGGACCGGTAGGAGGCGTCTCCCTTGAACGGGCAGTGGGTGGCGTGCTCGCTCTCGACGAGGAGGTCTTGGCGGATGTCCTCCTCGGGGAAGGAGTAGACGGGCAGGTGCTCCGTCTCGTGCAGCAGCTTCGCCCGCCGACTGTCCACCACGTCTCGCCGTTGTACGTGGCCCTGACCCGTTTTGGGGACTCCTGCAGGTACAGCGTGTGCTCATCGAGAATCCCCGTGTCGAAGTTGAAGATGCCCGTGTTGCGGGGACCGAACGGCCCGGTTCCGACGGTCAACGACATTCCGTCTCTCCTTTCGTGAGCGGGGCGCGTCCCTACATGCTGCTGTGGTTGGTGACGGCTGCCTCTAGCTCGCCCTTCATCAAGGCGACCTGCTCGTCGAGCCGGCGCGGCTGCTCGCGGCTCATCTGCGTCATCGCGGAGCGACCCTTCGCCCCCCGCACGACCTCCAGCTCCCCGGCCTCCAGCCCCGCGACGAGCGCTTCGGCGACGTCCTCGGCCGACTCGTACTCGAAGCCCAGCTCGGGCCCCGCCTCGTTGCTGTCCATCATCGGGGTCTCGGTCGCCCTCGGATAGATGGTCATCACGTGCACCCCCTCGCCGAAGAGCTCCCGCCGCAGCGCCTCGCCGAAGTGCGCGATCCCGGCCTTTGTGGCCGCGTAGACGGAGTAGAACGGCATCCCCACGAGCCCGAAGCCCGACGAGACGTTCACCACCGCGGCGTCGCCGCTCTCCCTCAGGGCGCCCAGCGCCGCCCGGGTCAGGAGGATCGGCGCGGTGAGGTTGACCTCGATCTGCGAGCGCACCTCGTCCTCCCCGACGTTCTCCAGCCGCCCGGCGCGCACGCCGCCGGCGGTGTTGACCAAAACGTCGAGGCCGCCGAAGCGCTCTACCGCCGCGCGCACGACGCGCCCCCTCGCCTCCGCGTCGGTCACGTCTCCGGCCACTACCCGCTGCTCTCCTCCGGCCTCCTCGACCAACCTCGCGGTCTCCTTTAGGGGCCCCTCGCGCCGACCGGTCAGGGTGAGGCGCGCCCCCTTGCGGGCCAGCGCGAGGGCCGCGGCGCGTCCGATGCCGCTCCCCGCGCCCGTCACCAGTACCGACTTTTTCGAAAGATCCATCTTCGAGCATCTTCCTTTCGCGGAAGCTCGCTTTTCATACGAATAAGTGTATCCGAATTGCGAGCACTCAAACTGGGGCGCTAACGATCTTTGCTACGTTCGGTATGGCGCACGTCCTTGTCCGGCGGCTTCGCACGCGCGAGAAGCTATTCTCTGTCGCAGTAGTTCGCGGCTAGGGTGGGAAGCCTGAACCCGGATTCTGTTCGGGTGGAGGGGGCGAGCTGCGAGCTCAAGCGACGCGAAAAAAATCGAGTACCTCCCGCGCAAACGCCTCCGGCGCGTCCTGCTGGAGCCAGTGCGAGGAGTTCTCCATCCTCTTCAAGCGGGCGGTGGGTATCTCCCGCGCCAGCCGCTCACCGTCGTTTATGGTTTGCATGGGATCCTGCACCCCCCACAGTACAAGTGTCGGGGCCATGATGTCTTTGTGGCGATCCACAAGGGCCATGGTGTGGTTCGTGTTCAGGGCGCTGGCGTTGCGGATGAGGCTGATCTTGCCCTCCTCGTCGGCGTACGGCGCGACGATGCCGCGCTCGAACTCCTCTGTCAGCCGGTGGGGGTCGTGCAGCCCGCCGCCGAAGCCCGACGCGACGAACGCGGCCACCTCCGCGGCCGTCCTGTTGCGCCAGGTGGGATCGCCCAGGGAGATCATGTCGTCCACGGGCCAGGAATCGTAGGCCACGATATTCGACAACACCAAACGCTTCACCCGATCGGGGTGTTCTATCCCAAGGATCAAGGCCACCCCTCCGCCCGTGTCGTGACCGACGATCGTAGCCCGCTCGATTCCGAGAGCGTCCATAAACCGCAGGATCATGGAGGTCTGAGCCCTCAGCGAGCGATCGAAGCGGTCGCGACGATCGGAGTAGCCGTGGCCCAGGAGGTCCGGAGCCAACACCCGGTGTTCATGGGCCAGGATCGGTATCACCTCGCGGTACAGAAAAGACCAGGTCGGGATACCGTGCAGCAGGATCACCGGTTCGCCCTCACCGGCATCGGTATAGGCGACTCGGAGAGCCAGGTGGCTCAGACCGTCGAGTTCGATGGTCTTCTGATTTGCCCTGAACCGCTCGTGCGCTTCCATGATCTTCCCTCCGCTCGATCTTACTTCGTGGTTTCGTACTGTAAGGTCAACGTCTCCGGGATGCCGGCCAACCCAAAGCCCCAGGCAGCAGAGCACATCGTCGAGCGCTTGAAAATCCGCCGACGTTGCTCCGGACACTTCCGGGATCGCTTGATCCTCCCCTAACAGGAGGGTCTATGCCGGGCATCGCGAAGGTCCACGGCAGAGGGCCGAAACGACGACGGAGGACGATGGGGTGACCGGGGCATCTCGCGCGAGGATCTGAAGGAGAAGATGGACCGGAGCGACGAGTTCTTCCTCGTCGACACCCTGGAGGGGCCGTACTACCCGTACTCGCGCCTGCCGGTTGCGATCGACATCCCGGTGGATGGGATCGAGCATGCGCCGCAGGCGATCTCCGACAAGGATGCACAGATCGTCTTCTACTGCATGGAACCGCCGTGACTGAAGCCCGAGGAGGCCGACCGGAATCCGGAACAGCACAGCTTCTCAAGAATAATCTTACACAATAAACCCGCCTTATCCGCTCCTTTTGGCGCTAACCCGCCTAGGTAAGCGGAAAACGCCCTCTTTACTGTGTAAGATTATACCAATAAGCTACTACATGACGCCTCAGGCGTCGGAAGGGAGGAGGCGGAAGGGCTGGCCGGAGGGGGTGGTGACGGCGCGGAAGTGGCGCTCGTCGAGGGTGAGGATGTCCTGGGTGGCGTGGCGCTCGGCGAGGACGACGTTGGAGGCGTCGGCGAGGCCGAGGTCGAGGTCGGCGTAGCGTTCGAGGATCCGCCGGGCCGCGGCGACGTCCGTGGCCGCGAACGGCGCGAGCTCGTAGGCGCCGAGTTCGACCTCGGCCAAGAGCGCGGACTGCGCGCGGCGGCCTACCCTGGTGGCGAGCAGGTAGTCGAGCTCGGCGAGGACGAACGGCGACAAGACGAACGGCGGTTGGGCGTCCTCGAGCGCCCGGCGCGCCGAGGAGTGGCGTCTCTGGGAGGCGTCGATCGCGGCGAGCAGGCCGCTGGTGTCGAGCAGGATCACGGTTCGCCGAAGCCCGCGGCCAGCTCTTCGTCGGCGCGTTCGGCGAGCGTGGGATCCCCCGACTCCAGCAGCGGCAGCGTGGGGCGCACCGGGCGCTGCCCCGCGAGGAGTTCGCGCACGGCGTCCCGGATGAGGTCCGCCTCGCTCCTCCCCGTCGCCCCCGCCGTCCGCTCGAGGCCGGCCTTGAGCTCGTCGGGCAGATACACTGTGGTCTTCTTCATGCCATACACCGTACCATACGTTAGAAGAAAGGGGTAGCGGGATGGGCGCGCAGGGGCTACGCGACAACGACGATGGGCGCGGTGCGAAGGCGCAAGGACTGCACCTGGGCGACGCGATCTACTTCTTCCTCTCGGCCAAGCGCGCGGGTGGTCGCAGCGAGAAGACGGTCGACGACTACCGGAAGAAGCTCGAGCTCTTCCAGCGCTGGCTCGCCGTCCGCGTCGAAGGCGAAGGCGCCGTCGACGCTCCCTATATTAGTGTAGGCGCCGACGAGGTCGAGGCGTATGTCGTGCAACTCAGGGACGGGCGCGGGATGGCCGACTCCTCCAGGAAAAACCACCTCGCGGTCTTGCGCAGCTTCTTCCAGACGGTTTCGAGGAGGCTCGAGTTGCCCGATCCCACGCGCTCCCTCGACGAGGTGCGCTTCCACCAGAAGGCTCCCAAGCGCACCTACCTCACCAAGCGCGAGGCCGAGGTCCTGCTCGCCACGATCGAGAAGGAAGCAACGAACGCGACGAGCGAGGCGGAGGATGCCGCCTCCGTGCGCGAGGCGCGCCTCAGGGCTGCAAAGGCGGCCCTGGCCGCCCGCGACCACGCCGCGTTCTCGGCGATGATCTACGCGGGCTTGAGGATAGAGGAGACGACCGCGCTCCTCACGGGCGACGTCTCCTTCGGCCGCGGCGAGGAGGAGGTGAGGGTCGCGAAGGGCAAGGGCAACAAGGAGCGCGTCGTGCCGATGAGCCCGAAGCTCAAGAGGTCGCTGAGACGCTTCCTGAAGGTCCGGGGGGAGCTGGGCCCGGCCGGGGGACCCGGGCAAGAGCCCCCTCCCCCCCACCTCTTCTTGAACGAGAAGGGGGCGCGGGTTACGGAGAACACCCTCAGGCGGAGGCTCTACGGGTGGGTGCGTAAGAGCGGGCTGAAGAAGGCCGACGTGAAGCCTCACGACCTCAGGCGCACGTTCGGGACGTGGTTTTTGCAGGCCAACCCGGGGCACGTCAGGGAGCTCGCCGAGCTGATGGGCCACTCCGACCTCTCCCAGGTGATGAAGTACGCCCTCTCCGACGAGAAGCGCGCCCGCGCCGGGGTGAACAACCTCTAGGGGCGTTGGGAGGAAGGCGGGCTTCCGATGACTCAGGTCCCGTAAGATTCGTGCCTATGCCGTGCAGCGGGACCAGTGGCGGGCCACCCGCTCCCGCGGTCAAGTAATCGGTAGAAATACGATCGACGTCGAATCCTCTCTTTATGGACTCGCTCATATCTACCGGCCTCCGTGAAGAAACGGTCTTTCCTTACCATCTCGGTGAGTAGAAGGAAGCCAACCCTGATTCGACTCTATCCGTGAAGTATCCAGCCCCTTGTTTTGGACCAACTTACGCGCTCCATGTTTAGGGAGAATGTAGGTTCGGTAAGGAGCTAGCGTATAAGGCAAAGGCCCATTCTAAGAACCGAAAGGACCAGGCTATGATGCAGCAAGGAACGCAGGGGGACGCGCAGCGCTGGATGGAAACCGTGCAGCGATTGGGCGAGCAGATCCAGAGGCAGCAGGAGCTCTCCCAGCAGGTCAACGAGGAGCTGATGAACACGTACATGCAGCTTTTGAACACCCAGGGCTCCTACGTGGCCCAGCTCCCCCAGCAGCAGCAGCAGAACTTCCAGCAGCTAGCCCAGCAGTGGACCCAGCAGGTCCAGCAGCAGCAGCGCACGGTCCAGCAGCAGGTCCTCCAGCAGCAGCAGAGCTTCCAGCAGATGGTGCAGCAGGTGATGACTACCTACTCCCAGATGCTCAACATCCCGGCCTCCCACGCCGGGGAAGAGGCCGAGATCATCCAGGACAGCGCTGAGGTCGTGCAGAGGGCGACGTCCGAGGTTCCGATCGAGGGCTACGACGAGATGAGCGTGGACGACATCGCCGCGCGCCTCGACAGCCTCTCGGACGAGGAAGTGACTCGGGTCCGTCAGTACGAGGCCCAGAACAAGAACCGCGCGACCCTGCTGGCGCAGATCGACCGCAAGGCGGGCGGCGCCTCGTAGGGGGAGAATCGTAACAGAGCGCGCTGTCGGGACGGGGCTTCGAAGAGGAGGGTCCCGTCCCCCCTTCGGGACGCAGGAAATCCCGCGCGGAAAACGGCCGCTAACCGAGAAGCATGGGCGTGACCTTGCGAGAGGACCGCATCGACGTCGGCGGCGAGGGGAGCGAGCAACTTAGAAAAAGCCGGGCCCCGGAGAAGGACCCGGCGGAATAACCTCCTGAGGGTGCTCTTCTAGTCGATGCCGTCTCCGGTCGCGATCATCACGTCCGTGGCCTTGACCAGCGCCGTAACCTGCTGGCCCGCCTCCAGGCCGAGCTCCTCGGCGCTCTCGCTGGTTATGAGGGCTACCAGGGTGGCGTCCCCGGTCTTCATGGACACCTTCGTGGCCGCTTCTCCTTTCACAACCTCCGTGATTTCGGCGGGAATGCGGTTTCTGGTGCTCAATGCCATGGTTCTTCCCCTCCGTTCTCGTTGAAAGAAGC
>CADCVI010000038.1 GCA_902806105.1 uncultured Rubrobacteraceae bacterium | reverse complement strand
GGAAGAGGGTGTTCGCGCGGTGAACATGGACAGCATGGACAAGGGCGCCATGGATATGGGCGCGATGCAGCCCATGATCCCCGTGTGGTTGACGGTGATCTCCTGGATCTTCTTGGGCATCGTGGTGTTGTGCGCGGCCGCGATCCTCTACGACATCCTCGGCCGCGGCTACCGCCAGCGCACCGCCGTCATGGAGGTGGTGTGGCCCATAACCGCCCTCTACCTCGGCCCCCTGGGGCTCTGGGCCTACAACCGGTGGGGCCGCCCGCGCAGCGACAGGTGGCAGAAGGAGCACGGTACCCCTCCCGAGAAGAGCCTCGCCGAGGCGGCCGCGACGGGTGGTACCCCCGGTGGCGCCGCGTCGGCCATAGGCCACGTCGTAGGCGTTCCGCTTGTCGTCTTCTCGGGGCTGACGATCGCCGGGGTGGATCTCTGGGCGATGATGCTGGTCATCGCCGTGATCGCCACCGTGCTGCTGTTCGTCTTCGAGTACTTCATCTCGACCGTGCCGGCGCGCGGCCTGCGCCGCTCGGGCAAGGGGATCGGGGTGGCCCTGATCATAGCTCTCATAACGGTCCTGGCCTTCGACGTCGGGATGGGCGGCTGGATGCTGGTCATGCACTTCTTGCTCTTCATGCCCCCCCTCACCGACGTGACCTTTTTGTTTCTCATGCAGATCGGGCTGATCCTGGGCTTCCTGACCGGCTACCCGGCCGTGCTGTGGCTCGTCCGGCGTGGTATCAAGACTGCCGCGTGAGAAGAGCAATTGATTTTCCCCAAGCTGATAGCCCAATGTGTACTGGGGGATTAGAGCCGAGGCTCTCCTCCTAAAAGCCTTATGTCCGCAACATCCGCTCGGTTGGGAAAGGGGATTATGACTGGCGCTCGCGCAGGGCGTTGGTTATCGCTTCCTCCAGTCGGACGGCGGTTTGCAGCGGCAGGTTCCTTATGATCAGGTCCGGGCCGTTACGCCGAGCCACCGCGACCTCGAAGAGGTTGCTGGCAGGGTTCCAGAGAGGGGGCGATGCGGGTCGCGTGCCGGCCATCTCGCTGAAGGGAACGAATTCCTCCTCCTCGCCGTCGTAGGCGAGGCCGTCCCGGGTTAACCGTATGCGCGTACCGTGAACGTCTTGCGCCTTCGTGGTGCTTTCCCTCCCTTTCGCTCGATCACCGATGTTACCAGGGCTCGTGTGCCCGTCGCGTCTGGCCTTCGTGCTCGGGCCTTCGTCGTGTTTGCGTGACCCTCCGCCAATACCCTTGCACGTCCCAAGCCTCGCACACGGGTTCTCGGCCCTCGCCCATGCTGTGATGGTCGTTACCGCACCGCTCGCGGTCGTGCATTCCTCGCTGCGCGTCGCCACGGGCCTTCTCTCCATCCCTTCGGCGGTTCACGGCCCTGATCTCCCCATGCTCTTCGTCAGCCTCGCGGACAGCCGTTCTTGGGGTCGGGCGTTGGGAACCTGAGGGAAGGAGGACATCGGGCCGGCGGTGGCTGTCCCCTGCGGTTGGAGGGGATTAGACCTCTGCGAACTTGTAGCCCACCCCGCGCACGGTCAGTACGTAGGTTGGCTTCTTGGGGTCGGGCTCTACCTTCTCGCGAATGTTGCGCATGTGCATGTCGGCCGCGCGGGAGTCTCCCGAGAACTCGGTGCCCCACACGGTCTGCATGATCTGGCCCCGACCGTACACCCTGCCGGGGTGGGAGGCGAGGAGCAGGAGGATGTCGAACTGCGCCGTCGTGAGGTCCACGGGGGTCCCCTGCGCCACCACCTGCCGGCGCGTCGGGTCGATTACCAGCCCCGGAAACTCCAGGCGCTCCTGCCTGGAGGATGCCCTGGCGTCGATGCGCCGGCGCCTCAGGGTAGCGCGGACGCGGCTCACCAGCTCCCGGTAGCTGAAGGGTTTGGTGATGTAGTCGTCGGCTCCAACTTCCAGCCCCACCACAACGCTCATCTCGTCGTCGCGGGCGGTGAGCATTACCACGGGCACGTCGCTGGAGGAGGTCAGCTCCTTGCAGACCGTGACGCCGTCGATCCCCGGGAGCATGACGTCCAGGAGCACCAGGTCGAAAGGGCCCGAGCTGAAGAAGATCTCGAGCGCGCTCTCGCCGTCGGCGACAGCTTCGACCTCTATACCTTCTTCGGCGAGCGCGTAGCCGACCAGGTCTCGCATGGCGGCCTCGTCCTCCACGATAAGCACCCTAGGCATCCGGCCCGGCCCCCGGCAGATTTATCGTCACGGAGGTTCCGACGCCCTTCTCCGAGCGTACGGAGACCTCCCCGCCCATCCTCTCCACGAGCTCCTTGCATATCGGCAGGCCGAGCCCGAAACCGCCCGAGGAGCCTCTCCCCGGCGAGTAGAAGCGCTCGAAGAGGTGGGGGAGGTCTTCCTCGGGGATGCCCCCGGCCTGGTCCTCAACGGTCACCGACGTCCCGGACATACGCAGCCGTACCGACTGGCCGGAGCTCGAATGCTGGATGGCGTTGGCCAGGGGGATCAAGAGGACCTCCTCGAGCAGGGCGGGATCGGCGATTACCCTTACCGACGGGCCTTCGACGGTCACGTCGAGACCCTCGCTCTCGGCGAGGGGCGTTGCGATCTCGACGGCCGCACGGGCAACGTCCGAGAGGTCGACCGGTTCGGGCTTCGGCTCACGCCTGCCCCAACCGACGCGGGCGAGCTTGAGCAGGGAGTCGGAGAGCCGCCGCATCCTCTCGGCCCCGGCGAGAATGTGCCCCAGAAAGCGGCGCCGGGCGAGGGGATCTTCGTCGCCCTTGGCCACCAGAAGCTCAGCCGCCAGGGTGATCGACGAGAGCGGGGTGCGCAGCTGGTGGGCCGCGTTGGCGAGGAACTTCTGCTGGGTTTCTTCGAGCCGGCGGCCCTCCGAGAGATCCTGCGCCACGATAAGCACGCCGTCTTCTCCGCCCAGCTTCGGCACGTGTTCGAGCTTGATCCGCAAGAACGACCTCCCTCCCCGTACCCGGGCCTCGCCGCCCTCCCGCTTCAGGGCACAGGTGGCGACCGCCTCGCCGAGGTCGAAGTCCTCCCAGGGGCTGGTGAGCTCCGCGCCCCCTTCGCCGATGCCGAGCATTGCCCGCCCCGCCGGGTTGGCGAAGATCACCCTGCCCCGGGCGTCGGTCGCGACCACGCCCTCGGAAAGGTTATCCAGGATCGCGCCTAGCGTCGCATCCTTCTCGGCCAGCCGGCCGAACGATTCCTCCAGGCCGGCCGCCATGGAGTTCAGCGCCTTCGCGAGCGTGCCCAACTCGTCCCCGAAACCCGGCTCGATCCTGTGCGAAAGGTCCCCGCGCTCCATGAGGCGGGCGCCCGAGCTCAGACGCTCCACCCTCCTCGAAAGCACCGCGGCCAGCAAGAACATCAGGCCGCCTCCGACGAGGGAGGCTAGGACGGCGGCCTCGAGTCCGCTGCGCAGGAGGGGCTCATAGACGAGCCCCTCCCACTGCCTCGTTGTGAACACCACGCCCCCGGCGAGTCGTCCCCCGTACAGGATAGGGACCACCGCGACGTTCAGATCCCCCGTCGTCTCGAAGAACCGCTCCCCCCGTGCGGCCCTGCGGAGCATCTCCGGGGGAGGCGACAAGAGGGGCTCTCCCTCGCGGGCGACCACCTCTCCTTCCCGATCGACGACCCGGATCTCGGCCCCCGGGGCGGTAGCGTAGAGCTCCAGGGATCGGCCCAGCGCGCCGGGGCGCTCGGCGCCCGGAGCTTCTTGCCCGCCCTCCTCGGGCTCCGAGAGGTTCAGAAGCTGCTGCCACGCTCGGTGATCCTCCCCGGTTATGGCATCCGCCGTGGCGGCGGCCTGCGCCAGCGTGAGGGCCTGCGTACGCTGCTCGAGGCGCTGCTTTGCGGCCGGTATCCCGTAAGCGAACACCGATGATACGGCCACAAGCACTATCAACACCGCGATCGGCGGCATCCAAACCCGGAACCTCACGTCCACACGGACGAGTTTACCAACCGGCCCGCGGGGCCGTTCTCCGGGGCTTTTCGGGGAGCGGCGCGAGGGGCTACGCCAAGTCCTTACGGGTTCCTTACGAAGGCTTACCCGGTCCTGATCCAGGCCTGCGAGGATGAACGAATGCGGCACCCCCAACAACGGCCCGCCAAGGGAGGCGAACGCGTGGATGATTCGATGCGCGAGCAGGGAGGAGAACGGGATGAGTTCGTTGCCGGGAGGATTCTGCTGGCCGCCCAGGGTTCCGAAGAGGCCGCCGGGGTGGCCGTGAAGGTGGCCGAGGCGATCGGGTTCGACCTGCACGTGGCGCACGTCAAGCTGCTCCCGCTTGCCCCACCCTACCCCGAGGCCCACTCGAAGGAAGAACGACCGGCCGAGATCGTCGCGCTCGCCGGGGAGATCGGGGCGGACCTGATCGTCTTGGGAAGCAGGGACCGTGGGGGATGCGTAGGTCGCTCACGGGGAGCGTCTCCGATTGGGTTGTTCGCCACGCCCCCTGCCCCGTCCTGGTTGTGAGCTCACCCGGGGACGCGGAAGCCGGCGCACGCTCTCTGCGACCCTTCGACCGCGCCGGCCCCCGATACACGGATGCCGCCCGGAACGATGCTTCGAGGACGAGAGGAGACCCTTAGTGACGGATTTCTTGCCGAGACCGTTCTGGCTGATCGTGAACCACCAATCCGGAGGGATGGAAGTAATGACGATCACCCTCGCCTCGGGCGAGGAAGCCCTGCCGGTCTTCGGTTTCGAGGACGAGGCCGCGATGTTTCTGGAGCTCGGGACATGGAGCGGGTGGAGGATCATGGAGACGACCGCAGGAGAGCTTGTCTCGGCGCTCTCCTGCCTCTGCGCGGGCGTCGATAGGGTCGTGCTCGACCCGCTGCCGGGATTGGACGTAGCCGCGTTCGTCGACCTCGTGAGCATGGAGCGGGAGGCCTTCGTGGAGTACCTCTTGAACGCGCGGCGGCTTCCGTCTCCTTTGGATCTGAGCGTAGAGGCGCTGCCGTCCGGGCGGCACGACCGCTCAAGCGACGTGGGGTAAACGCGCACGGGACCCTGCAGATAGGGAGTGGCGGGATGGCCGGACGGGCGACCGGCGACCGGCGAAGCCGCCGGGGAGCGCCCGACGGCTTCGCAGAAGGTTTGTCGGCCACGGACGGAGTTAACCCCGGGTTTTGCGGAGCTTCTCGATCTCGAAACCCATGACGTGCCCGCACTTTTCGCAGACAAGCTGCGCACGCGCCAGGAGCGAGATGCCGTAGCTCTGGCCCTTGCCGGAGCCCCGGAGCGTGGCCTCCTCCATCGAGAACTCTTCGTGCCTGCACATCGCGCAAGCCAGGGTTACGTCCATTTCGCGTAAAGCTTCGCGCAAATCATCCACGGAAGGATGAGATGAAATCTCCATGCTTCTCGCCTCCTTCTGGTTCGCTCTCATTAGCTCGTTCAGAACATGTTTTCCGAAAGGTCCGGTGTATTGCGGCCGTGCGCACGATCCGGCGCACCTTGCCTGGTCGGAACGGCTCCATTCCACCCACTTTCTCCGCCAACAGGGCTGCGTCCGTACCGGGGCGGCGCGGTCCCGTTCGACTCATCGCAACCACGCTCGTCTCGCGCGGGCTGCGTGCCCCCGCCGTCCGACCGATTACCTGTTTGTCGGACCCGGGTTCCGCGGTACGGTTGCGCCAGAAGATCATGTGCTTCTCCGTCACCTCCCACCCTGGGTTGCGGTTGTTTCTCTCAGCATACCTACGCTTTGTCCCGTTCCGGGCGGCCACACTGTCCTGTCGCGGAGTCCTTACAGAACCCTTACAAGTGCTGACGCCCCGTATACGCGGGCGAAAGACAATCGCGGGAGAAGGCACGAGGGACGAAGGAGATCGAGATGGCGATTCGGATATCGGGTGAACGCCGCGGAGGCCCCTGGGGCGCGGCGAGAACGAAGTTTGGGCGGGACGTCCGGTGCTGATGCACCACGTAGTGGTCAGACAGGACGACGAGGGGCTGGAGGTGCTGCGCATACCCCTGAAGGGGAAGGGCGAGGGATTGCCGGTGTTCACGGCGAGGTGGGCCGCCCACGGCTACCATCTCGCCGAGGAGGCGCCAGGCCGGGGATGGTACGTGAGGGCGTGTCCTCCCCGTGAGCTCGTCTCCCTTCTCCTTGGGCACTGCGCCAACGTCGAGTGGGTCGCGCTCGATCCCACGGCCTACCGCCGTCACGGAAGCGACCGGGCAAACGTCATGACGCGGGAGAACTTCGTGCATTACCTGTGGTGTACGTTGCCGCCCTCTTTACTCGAACGAAGGGAGACCGAGCCCGCAAAGAGAGACCAGTGGGCAAGGCATCCGTCGCTGCGGGAACGGCGCAGCGACCATCCGTGCACGGCAGCGACCCGACGGAAGGAGTAAGGCGTGCGACGCGACGAGATCCGTAACCCCGAAGGCGCCAGCGGCCCGCCCAAGCCGGCGCGGGCGTTCGACTACGCGAGGGTCATCGAACGGCTCAAGGACGGGAAGACCTTCGAGGAGCACGGCCGCAGCGTCCTGATCCTCGCCCACGAGCCTTCCCTGCGCCTGGCGCTGACGGCGATCGCCGCCGGGCGCCGCACGGGCGAGAGGAGGGTGGCGGGCGCCTCCACCGTTCAGGTCTTGGAGGGGGAGGTGAGGTTCACGGCGGGGGAGGAGCGCCACGTGCTCTCCGCGGGGGGGACGCTCCTTCTGCAGGGCAACGTGTCCTACGACGCGGAGGCCGTAAGCGACGCCGCCTTCCTGCACACGCTGATGCAGCCGGTCGAGATGGGGGATGCGGCCCCGATTTCGCCAGAGGCAGACCATGCCTCGGAACGGTGAGCCCCACATCGGCGCGACGAAAGGAACGGAGCAGGCCGAAGCCCTCCGGGCGGGGAGCGAGCATTTTCGCCACCCTGGTGGAAGCGCGTGCTCGGGAGTTAATGGTGAGAAACGAGGTATCCGGACGGGCCCCGGCAGGACGGTTGCGTCGGGCGAACACTGCGAGACGCCTCCTAACCGTGGCGGGGGATGTTGGGGCATAGATGCCGGTTTTCGGCGAGGCCGAACTGTCGAAGAGTTGGGGTGATGCAGAGGTATGAGCACGGAACGCGCGGGACTTCCTGTCCGGGGGCAGGGGCGCGAAACCCCGGAACTGCTGACCGGGTACCTTGACCGCATAGGCAAGCACAAGCTCCTGACGCGTCGCGAGGAGATCGCGCTGTCCCGGAGGGTAAGGCGGGGGGAAGAACGTGCCCGAAGGGAACTGATCGAGAGGAACCTGAAGCTCGTGGTCAGCGTGGCCAAGAAATACCGCGGGATGGGCCTGCCCTTCGAGGACCTCATCCAGGAGGGCAACCTCGGGCTCATGAAGGCCGCCGGCAGGTTCGACCCCGAGAAGGGCTACCGCTTCTCCACGTACGCCACCTGGTGGATCAGGCAGGCCGTGGGCAGGGCGCTGTCTGACAAGGGCCGCACCATCAGGCTGTCGGTGCCAATGGGGGAGAGGGCGAGGAAGGTCGCGCGCGCCGCCGGGGAGCTCGCGGTCGGCCTGGGGCGGGCGCCGACCACCGAGGAGGTCGCCGAGCGGCTGGGCTGGGCCACCGAGAAGGTGAGGGAGGTGGAGGAGATCCCGCCCGACGCCGCGAGCCTGGACGAGCCGGCGTCGAACGGGGAGGGGGCTTCTCGCCTTGGGGACCTCGTCGCCGGGAAGGCGGCCCCCGACGCACCGGACGACACCGTCCTGGGAGAGATGGAGATGGCGGGGCTCAGGAATGCCATCGAGCGCCTGCCGGGGAAGGCCCGCTACGTGTTGGTGAGGCGCTACGGCCTCGACGACCGAGACCCCTCGACCCTGGCGGAGCTCGCCGCCGAGCTGAAGCTCTCGCGGGAGCGGGTACGGCAGCTCCAGCGCGAGGCGGAGCAACTGCTCAGGACGGGAACCCGGCGGGCCCCGCCCCGCCCGGCGGCATGACGCTCCGAGCCCGCCAAGGGTGGCCGTCACGGAGCGTTCGTCGGCGGGCGCCGTCGACGGGCAGACGGAGTATCAGGGAGGCGACGGGCGATCCCGGTTTCTACAGCCCGCGCGGAGGCGTCCGCGGTGTCGCATCGGAACCGCTGGGGGTTCGTGTGTCGAACCTTCGACAAACCCCGAGGGTCACAGGGCAGGGATCTCCCCGTCGGCCGCCGGGTTCCGGGGAACGTCTCCGGCTGTCCGAGGCGATGGCCTAAAGGCAAAGCACGAGAGGAGGTAAGCACGATGTGGAGCAAATTGTTTGGCGGTGGTGACGAGATACCCCGAGAGAAGGTCGACGCCGTGGTGCGTATCGTCGACCGCTACCTCGCCGAGGAGGCCGAGCTGCGCGGCCTCCAGAGCGAGAGGCAGACCATCCACCCAAAGGACCTGCCGCCCGACAAGCGCCGGGCCCTGATAGGGGAGGTGTTCGCCGTCCTGGGAGAGACGGGTAAGAGTTAGCTTGCCACGGCGTTAACATGGAGCAAGGCTCGCGGGGTTGCTCGAAGCAGGTGAGGACCAGGAAACACTGAACCGCAAGAAAGACTCGAAAGGAGTCGGAAGATGGACGGTTTTCCGGAGAAGATACTGCTCGCAACCGACGGGCCGGTGAGCATGGGTACCGCCACCCGGGCGGCGGTGGACCTGGCCGAGAGGGGCGGGGCCGAGTTGCACGTGGTCCACGTCTGGCACACCGTGCCCTCGCCCCACGCCCGCGGCTTCATAAGGAGCGGGCTCAAGGAGATCGGTCAGGACAAGCTCGAACAGCAGGTGAGAGAGATAGTGGAGACGGGGGGGACCGTCGCCGGAGCGCACCTCAGGGAGGGGCAGGCTGTCGAGGCGATCGTCGATCAGGGGGAGAGGATCGGGGCGGACCTCGTAATCGCGGGCAGCCGGGGGATGGGACGGCTCGGACGCCTTGCGCTCGGGAGCGTCTCTACGGGGCTAGCCCACCGCTCGCACTGTCCGGTCCTGATCGTGCCCGAAGGCGAGAAAGCGTGGCCGCCCGACCGCGTGCTCGTCGGCCACGGCTCCTTCGAGGACACGGAGCAGGCGGGGTTCCTCGGGGCGAGGCTCGCGCGCACGCTCGGCGTCGAGGTCGAACTGGTAGGAGTAACGAGCGAGAGCGGCGATGCGCAAGAGAAGCTTCACGACCTCGATCGGGAGCTCGAATCTCGCGCGGACGAGATCGGGAAGGTAGTGGGCACCCGTCCGCGAGTGCGGGCGCTCGTCGGCAACGTGCCGGAGACGATTCTCGGCCTCTACGCCGGGGATGAGAAACGGGCCCTCCTTAGTTTCGGCTCGAAGGTCCTGGGCGGGGCGGGACGCATGATGGTGGGAGAACCGCTGGACGAGGTCTTGAACTCGTCGCGGGGTCCGATCCTGATATCCCCCGAGCTTCACCCGGCCTCTAAATCCCGGGTCCCCGAACGCGAGCAGGACGAGGGTCCGCAGAGGCCGGCGGTGCTCCTCGCCACCGACGGCTCGGAGGTCTCCCTGCGCGCCGCCGGGTACGCAGCGCGCCTGGCAGACGGTCTCGACGCGAAGCTCTTCGCCCTTTACGTCGTGGACGAGTACCTGACCTTCCGTTCCGGGGTCCACTACGGAGACTTTATCAAGAGCCTCTCGGAGAACGGGCGGGAGGCGACGGGGAAGGTGCGGGCGCTGGCGGAGGAGGCCGGCGTCGAGTGCGAGGAGCTGATCGTGCTGGGCAGGCCGGACCGGGCGATCCTCACCGTGGCGGAGGAGATCGAGGCGGACCCCATAGTCTTAGGCTCCGAGGGCACATCGAGGATCGAACACGTCCTGATCGGCAGCGTCTCCGAGGAGGTGCTGCGCAACGCGAACAGGACCGTGCTGGTCGTCGGCGGACACCCCGAGTACGCAAGGCCGAAGGGCGAGAGTTCCGGGGTGGGATAGAGCGGAGATCGCGCTACCGGCGGCCAACGAGCCGGAGGGCACCGAATTTGGGGACGCGCCCAAGCGGCTGGTTGTTACCGTGAGCGGCGCTCCGCAGGATTTCGGCCATCCCGCCGTAGCCCTTGGCGCGGGCGTGCCCGAGCGGCGTCACGCCCGCGCCGTCGGGGATGTTCGGGTCCGCCCCGCCCCCCACGAGGAGCCGCACGACCTCCGCGTGGCGCTCGCGCCCTCCTCCAGCAGTTCCTCACCGACTCGGCCTCTGTTCGTGTAGTGATTATTCCCTGCCCGCAGACGGGAGGTCGTAAGTGGTTTTTGTCGGCCTCTCGGTCCGCACTCGGCGTACCGAAAAAGGTACACCTTTCCCCGTACATGGAGTGACTCGGGCGGGAGGGGCGGCTGCTTCTCCTCAAAGCTCACCGGTGCGGTACCGGCGCGGGATGCATGCTTACTTTCGTACAAAAGCTTGTGGTACGCTGCGCGTATGTTGGGAAGGGAAGGCGGCTGATCCGGTGCAGGTTCGCGTTCGTCTAGCGGCGGGGTTGGCCGATATCTTTCGAGCGCCGTTCCTCACGGTCGACCTTGCGGACGGCGCCACGGTCGAGGACCTGTACGCTCGTCTGGCGGATACCGAGCCGGAGGCAGAGCCGGCGCTGCGCTCTGCCCTCGCCATCGTGGCCGGCGAGCACGCCGGTCGCGACGATCCTCTCCGTCACCGGCAGGAGGTCGCGCTGCTGCTACCCATCTCCGGCGGATAACCGCAGGAGCACCAAAGACGCTAGGAGGAGGTTCCGCTCGATGACGATACACGAAACCCCCAAGGGCACGGAACAGGCACGCAAGACCGTATTCGTCGAGGAGTTTACGGACGGGCTGCTCGGGCCGGACGTACCCATGCTCGGTCCGGTGGTCGACGGCGGGCACGTCGTCTGGAGCACCACCCCGGGTTGCTGGGGCCCGATGATCACCCCGGCCGTCCGCGGGGGGCACGAGGTCTGCCGGCCGGTGGCCGTAGACGGTGCCGAAGTCGGGGACGCCGTCGCGATCCGGATCAAGGACATCTCGGTCACGTCGCTGGCCACCGCGTCGGGCAACGACCAGCCGATGGAGGGACGGTTCAACGGCGACCCCTACTGTGCTCCGGTCTGCCCGGGCTGCGGGACGGAGTGGCCCAGGACGCGCCTCGAGGGCATCGGGCAGGACGCGGTGCGATGCGCCGAGTGCGGCGCCGACTGCGCCCCCTTCACCTTCACCAACGGCTACACGATGGCCTTCGACGAGCGGCGGGAGACCGGGCTGACGGTCCCCAAGGAACGCGCGGAGAGCTTCGCGCGCGACGCGGCGCGCGTGGGGGCTATCCCGGACGCTTCGATCCAGAATCCGATCCTGACCTTCGCGCCGCACGACATCGTCGGGCTCGCAACGAGGCTGCGGCCGTTCATGGGCCAGATCGGCACCTCGCCCTCCGCGACGATCCCCGACTCCCACAACGCTGGTGACTTCGGCGCCTTCCTGGTGGGCGCGCCGCACCGCTACGCGATGACGGCCGAGCAGTTGCAGCGGCACAAGACCGATGGGCACCTGGACGTGAACGCCGCCCGCGCGGGCGCCATCATCGTCTGCCCGGTAAAGGTAGCGGGGGCCGGGGTCTACCTCGGCGACATGCACGCGCTGCAGGGCGACGGCGAGATCGCCGGCCACACCGCCGACGTGTCCGGCACCGTCACGCTGCAGGTCGAGGTCCTGAAGGATCTTGGGATAGACGGTCCGGTGTTGTTCCCGGTCGAGGAGGATCTGCCGTATCTCGCGAGGCCGCTCACCGACGCCGAGCGCGAACGCGCCCTCGCCCTTGCCCGCGCGCACGGTATGGACGCCATCGAGGAGTCCCTGCCGATCTCCGTGATAGGCACGGGCCCGGACCTGAACTCGGCGACCGACAACGGCCTCGCGCGCGCTGCCGCGCTGCTGGAGATGACGGTCCCCGAGGTCGCCAACAGGGCCACCGTCTCCGGCGCGATCGAGATCGGCCGTCACCCCGGCGTCGTCCGCGTGACGTTCCGCGCCCCGGTGGACCGCCTGGAGGCGTGCGGACTCCTCGGCTACGCGGTCGAGCAGTACGGCCCGACCCCTTCCGGCGGTCGCCCGGTGGGTGGTAGCGACGCGGTTGCCGGCGCCGAGGGGACGAGCGCCGCGCGGCCCGACGGGGAGGAAGGGACCGTGCCGTCGGGGGCCTGATCCACAGCCGCCCAGAACGCCCTTAGCCGCGGCCCGGAGGACGCCTACTCGCTAGCGAACATCGCAACGGGCTACGAGGTTTCGCAGGTCGTGGACGCCAACAAGGGCGTCCACGCGGTGGTGCTCAGGGGCCTCTCTCCGGAAGTGCCAACGAGGGCCGGCGCCAACGGACGACATCCGGGGTTGGAGCGGGTCGTCACCGGCCTCGGGTGGGGTGGTGCGGGCGGCACCGCTCCGAAGCCAGGTGGACGCCGCGTGAGGGCGCGAGACCTACTGGCGTTCGCCGAGCTCCTTGTCCAGCATGAGCAGGGCAGCGCCGTCCTCCCCGGCCATCTTGAGCCTCTCGACGATCTCGGAGGCGGACTTTTCCTCCTCGACCTGCTCCTGGACGAACCAGTCGAGCAGGACCTTCGACGGATAATCCTTCTCCTGCAAGGCGAGATCGTAGAGCTCGTGGATGTGAGCCGTGACCTGTTTCTCGTGCTCGAGGGCCTGCTCGAAGGCGTCGAGCGGGGACCGGAACGAGGAAGGAGGCGGATCTATGGGCGCGAGTTGCACGTGATCTCCGCGGTCGAGGAGGGAGTCGAAGAGCTTGAGGGCGTGCTGCGTCTCCTCCTCGTACTGCCTGCGCATCCAGCGGGCGAACCCCGGGAGGTTGGCCGCGTCGAAGTAGCCGGACATCGAGAGGTAGAGGTATGCGGCGTAGAACTCCCGGCCCACCTGCTCGCCCGTGGCTTCCCTGACCATGCTCCCTACCCGTGCCCGTGTATTCTCGACCATGCCTCTCCCTTCGAGCGTTCGTATACCGAGTTTATAAGTATACCTGTTACAAGACCCGCTCGATCTTGGATACCGGGGCCTCGAAATGTCCTTCGCGATCCTGCAGGATGGGGAAGAACATTTCGAGGCCTGGACGAAAGAGGCCACCTTTAGCGCAACGCATGGCTGCAGCCGGGCGTGTCAGGAAAGAGAAGTTCTCGAGCAGGATGGGAGATGGGGTCCGGCGAGACGCTGCGACGTTCTTTAGAAAACGCACGAGGGAGGGAGCGGATGGGCTGCTACGTGTTGGGTTTCCAGGAGATCGAAGGGACAGAGGTCGCGGTCGTTGGCGGCAAGGCCGCGCACCTGGGGGAGCTCTCGCGGATAGAAGGGCTCCGCGTGCCGGCTGGCTTTTGCGTGACGACGGAAGCCTTCGGGCGGATCATGGCGGAAGCGCCGTCGATCGACGATCCGCTCGATCGGCTGTCGCGCCTGAAGCCGGACGACCGGGAGGAGATCCGCGCGCTCAGCGCAGAGATCCGTGGGACCCTCGAAGGGATCGCCATCCCCGACGATCTGGCGGCGGCGATTACCCGCCAGATCGCGCGGCTCGGCGAAGGAGCCGCCTACGCCGTCCGGTCCAGCGCGACGGCGGAGGACCTGCCGACGGCCTCCTTCGCGGGCCAGCAGGATACGTACCTGAACGTCGTGGGGACGGCGGCGATCCTCGAGCGCGTCAGCCGGTGCGGGGCCTCGCTCTTCACCGAGCGGGCCGTGACCTACCGCCTGCAAAACGGCCTGGACAACCGGAAGGTCCGCATGGCAGTGGTCGTGCAACGGATGGTCTTCCCGCAGGCGGCGGGCGTCCTTTTCACGGCCGACCCCGTCACGGGCAACCGGAAGGTCGCCTCCGTGGAGGCCAGCTTCGGCCTCGGCGAGGCCCTGGTCTCCGGCCTGGTTAACGCGGACGTCTACGAGGTTCGGGACGGCGAGGTCGTCGCCAAGGCGGTCGCCACCAAGCAGCTTGCCATCCACGCCTCGCCGGCAGGCGGGACGCAGGAACAAGCGATCGAGCCCGAGCGGCAGGACGAGCCAGCGCTGACGGATGCGCAGATCGTGCGGCTCGCGAGGCTGGGCCGGCGGATCGAAGCGCACTTCGGCCGCCCCCAGGACATCGAATGGTGCCTGGTCGACGACGACTTCCAGATCGTCCAGAGCCGGCCGATCACCACGCTGTTCCCCATCCCCGCGGCCGGCGACCGGGAGAACCACGTCTACATCTCCGTCGGTCATCAGCAGATGATGACCGACCCCATGAAGCCGCTGGGGATCTCCCTGTGGCAGCTGACGGCCGGCCGGCCCATGTACGAGGCAGGCGGGAGGCTGTTCGTCGACGTCACCCGGGCCCTGGCTTCGCCCGCGGGCCGCGCGGGCCTCCTGGGGCTCGTGGGGAGATCCGATCCGCTGATCGGGGACGCGCTGCAGACCCTCCTCGACCGCGGCGACTTCGTCCCGTCGCTCCCGGACGAGGAGGCCGGGGGGGCGCCGGCTGGGGGAGCGCCTGCCCCGATCGAGACCGATCCGGCCATCGTCGCAGAGCTGATCGGGCGCAGCCAGGCCTCCATCTCCGCCTTGAAACACGACATCCGGACGAAGTCCGGACCTGCGCTGCTCGACTTCGTCCTGGCGAACATCCAGGAGCTGAGGCGGATCCTGTTCGATCCGCAGAGCTATGGGGTGATCATGGCGGGGATCGAAGCCACCTGGTGGCTCAACGAGAAGCTGGAGGCGTGGCTGGGCGAGAAGAACGCGGCCGACACCCTCACGCAGTCCGTCCCCAACAGCGTTACGTCGGAGATGGGCCTGGCGCTCCTGGACGTCGCGGACGTTATCCGCCCGCATCCGGACGTGGTGGCTTTTCTGCGGCACGTCGAGGACGAGGGCTTCCTGGACGAACTGCCCGAGCTCGCAGGCGGGCGGGAAGCGCGAGATGCCATCCGGGCCTACCTCGACAAGTACGGCATGCGCTGCGTCGGCGAGATCGACATCACGAGGCCGCGTTGGAGCGAACGTCCCACCACGCTCGTGCCCCTGATCCTCGGCAACATCAAGAACTTCGAGCCGGGCGCCGGCAAGCGGCGCTTCGAGCAGGGGCGGCAGGAGGCGCGGAAGAAGGAACAGGAGCTGCTGGAACGCTTGCGGGCCCTGCCGGACGGGGAGCGGAAGGCCGAAGAGACCAAGCGGATGATCGACCGGGTCCGGACCTTCGCCGGGTACCGGGAGTACCCGAAGTACAGCATGGTCAGCCACTACTTCGTTTACAAGCAGGCCCTGATGGAAGAAGCCGAGCGCCTCGTGCAGGCCCGCGTGCTTCGTGAGAAGGAAGACATCTTCTACCTCACGTTCCAAGAGCTCCACGACGTCGTGCGCACGAACCGGGTGGATGATCAGCTTATCCGCCAGCGCAAGGACGCGTTCAGGTCGTTTCAAGCGCTCACGCCGCCCCGGGTGCTCACGTCGGATGGCGAGGTCATCGCCGGGGCGTACCGACGCGACGATTTGCCGGCCGGCGCGCTGGTCGGCTTACCGGTTTCCGCCGGGACCATCGAGGGGCGGGCCCGCGTCATCCTGGACATGGCGGAGGCCGATCTCGAAGCGGGCGACATCCTGGTCACCGCCTACACGGACCCCAGCTGGACGCCCCTGTTCGTCGCGATCAAGGG
>CADCVI010000037.1 GCA_902806105.1 uncultured Rubrobacteraceae bacterium | reverse complement strand
GCGCGCCGGCGCTCATCGACGGTGCCATGGGGCTCCCCCTGGCGGTAGACCGGCAGATACGCCACGACGCCCTCCTCGAGCGCGAGATCGGCGAGCGAACCCTCGGGCGCCTCGGAGAGCACGAAGGTCTTGCCCGTCAGCTCTACCTCCCCGGAGTCCCGGGCCCGGTCCATCGCCGTCTTGTGCGCCGCCATCGAGTATGCGTCGTAGCCGACGAGGCCAGAGTTGGCCCCGTCGGTGGGCGTGGCGTAGACGATGGGGTAGGAGTCCTGACCCTCGGACCTCGCGTAGCCCAGCATCTGGATGCCCTGGTAACGCTCCTCGATCTCCAGGCCGTTCACGAAGCCGCTCCACTCGTCCTCGCTCACCATGGAGGAGGCCGAAAAGAGCCCGCGCGCCCCGAACATAATGCTGATGTGGCGATCGAGGCGGCGGGCTATGGCCTCCTGGGAGGTCTGCACGGTGTCGTCGAAGCGCACCCTCGCCGAGGCCTCGACGTTCTGGCGCACGTAGTAGGAAGCGAGAAGGGTCAGGACGAGGGCGACGAGCAGCACGGCGTAGGCCAGGGCCGCGTGGCGCAGATGGTCGGCCACCGCCCTGAGGAGATGCACGAACCCTAGCCTCCCTGCCTGGGGGTCTCGTTCAGGACCAGCCAGTAGAGCCCGAGCTGGCGCACCGCCTCGACAAACTGGGCGAAATCTACGGGCTTGCGGATGTAGCTGTTCGCCCCGTAGTCGTATCCGTCCACGAGGTCCTGCTGCTCCTTGGAGGAGGTGAGGATGACGACAGGCAGCAGGCTCGTCCGTTCGTTGGCGCGGAGGCGCTTCAAGACCTCCAGGCCATCGACCTTGGGCAGCTTGAGGTCCAGGAGTATCACCTGCGGCATGACGCTGAGGTCGCGCCCCTCGTATGGCCCCATGCCGAACAGGTAGTCCAGAGCCTCGGCCCCGTCGCGAGCCACCACCACCTCGTTGCCGATGTTGTTCTTCTTGAGGGCGCGCCGGGTCAGTATCTCGTCGTCCGGGTTGTCCTCCACCAGGAGAATGATCTTTTCCACCTTATCTCTCTGGGCTCCGGCTGTCGATGCTCACGACACTCCGGGACGGGGGGCCCCACCGACGCCCACGGACCGAACATAATATGCGTGTACCCTCACCCGTCGCCCCTTCTCTCCCACGCCTGCGGGGAGCGCTCGACACGATGGTCCTATTTATAGCGTGTCGGGCACCTGCGGCGCAACCGAAAGGGACCCGGGACACTTCCTGAGGCGAGGATCAGTCGCGGAGGGGAAGCTGCGGGTCGATCCGGGACAGATCGAACAGGCCGTGCTTATCCTCGCGGACAACGCCGCGAAGTAGGGGCCTACCGGCGGGATCGTCTCGCTCTCCTCGACCACGGACCCCGAAGAGCTGTGCATCGAGGTCGCCGACCGGGGACCGGGTATCCCGGAGGAGAACCTTCCCCACGTTTTCGAGCGCTTCTACCGCGTGGAAGAGGCCCGGAGCCGCAAGCAGGGCGGCACGGGCCTGGGGCTACCTATCGCCAAGACCATCGTCGAGACGCACGGAGGACGCATCGAAGCATGGAGCCGCGTGGGCAAAGGCACCAGGATGAGGATCTGTCTGCCCCTCGCCCCCGACCTGCCGACCACCGGGCCTCTCCCCCTCCGGGTGGCCGGCGACGGGGACTGGTAGCCCGCGCGACCAACCCGACGGTTTCATAGAAACACAGACGGGCACGATCCTTGGCTTCGGGCAGCCCGGTGGCCGCAGGCCATGCCCCGTTGGAGACCCTTGTACGCTCGTCTAACGCTCGCCGCCAGCGATACGTCAGAAACAAAAACCTACTTCCGAAACAAGCTGTCGAGTATGAACCCTCGCGCATGGAGTGAGGGGCGAACGAAAGCGTTGCCCCGTTGGCGAGGCTGATCTTTCTCGCGTTCGCAACGCCGGCATGAGGCCAGACAAGCAAGCCCCGAGCGAACCCGAATGCCGAGTCCCCCAAGAAGATGCGCCTGACAACGATCGGGGCGACGACAAAAAACGGGAGAGGCGCGCGGCTGGATCTTGCGGCCGGATCTCTCCGTCCGGCCGTTGTTTCCGGGGCTCTAGGCTCCTCCTGATGCTTCCGAAGCGGCTTCTTCTATCTTGCTCCTGTATACGTCTGCTTCTTTCGTCCCTATCGCCTCGCTCGTCGTTATGCGTCCGTTGAACAGGAAGGCGGTCTGTCTCAGGGAGGATTCGAGGTCGAAGGGGTCGAGGGCGGAGACCGCGTCTCTGGGGATGACGACGTCGTACCAGCGGAGGCTCGCGCTCGCGGCGGTGTAGTGGACGCAGATGTTGGCGACGGTGCCGCAAACGATGAGCGTCTCCACCCCCCAGAGGCGCAGGAAGTGGTCCAGGTGCGTACCGTAGAAAGCATCGTAGCGGACCTTGCGGATCACGGCCTCACCCTCACCGGGGGAGAGTTCGTCCACGATGTTCCAGCCCCAGGTCCCCTCGCGGGCATGTTCCGGCCAGATCCCCCACTCGGGATCGCCCTCCGTGTGGGTATCCTGCGAGTAAACGACCCTCATCCCGCTCCCCCGCGCGAGCTCGACGAGCCTCCGTATCTTCGGGATCGAAGGCTCCGCGTCGGGCACGACGAGCGAGCCGCCCTCCTTGACGAAGTCGTTCTGCATGTCCACGACCACGAGAGCCGTGCGGGCAGGGTCCACCAGCACCTCGTCGTGAACCTCGTACTCAGGCACCTCCACCGTGCGCGGCATAAAGACCTCCCGAAAGTCCTGTAAAGAGCCGCCATTCTACAGCCCGCTCGGGGTTGAAGTAGGAACCTCTCTCCCGAAAGTTCCAGCACGAAGACGTCGAGACCTGCGTAGTTTTCCTTGCCGCTGGTTCTCGCCGTCGCCCCTCAGCGCCACTCGCGCCGCCCATTTCCGGGGCCTACGCTCTCCAGGGGTACGGGTCCAGTCCGCGCCACCATCACACTCGTCCAATACCCCGGTTTGCTTCGCGTCGACGCCGGGGGTATAGGCGCCATGATCCGGAGCCTTCGTCGGAAACGAGAAGACCTCTTGGAAGAGCACCGGTAGGCCTACAGGGCTTGGTTTTCGGGATCCCGGACTCCCCTTGGGGAGTGGATCGAAACCCATCCGGGCTAGCGTTACTTGCCGCGGCGCAGGAGCGGCAGCACCTCGCCGACGACGAGCGCCGAGAGGATCAGGGAGGCGCCGAAGATCTGGACGGCGATGAGCCTGTCCCCCGCGAGCCAGTACCCGAAGAGGGCTGCGAAGAGCGGCTCCATCGTGAGGATCACGGCGGTGCGGGCCGCGGGCAGGTGTTGCTGGGCGGAGGTCTGCACCCAGAACGCCCCCGCGGAGGCGAGAATCCCCGTCACGATCAGCGCTACCCACACGGTCCGTGGCGGCAGCGTTACGGTGTCGAAGAGGGGCCAGGCGAGGGCGAAGACGATCGCCATCGCGAGAATCTGGGCGAAGGCGAGACCACCCGCGTCGTGAGAGGGGGCGTAGCGAGAGAGGAGCGCTATATGAACCCCGAGGGCGCCAGCGCACAGGAGCGTGAGTACGTCCCCTAGGTTCACGCCGTCCGGGGCACCGCCGGCGAGGAGGGCCATCCCGAGGAGGCTCAGGGCAACGGCGACGATAACCTGGCGCGAGGGCGCGGCCCCGAAGAAAGCACGGTCCGCCAGGGGGGCGAAGACGACGAAGAGCCCGGTGATGAGCCCCGAGTTCGTCGGGGTCGTGAAGAGGAGGCCCATCGTCTGAAACAGGTAGCCCGCGGCTAGGACCAGGCCGATCAGGCCGCCCGCGACGAGCGTTCTCGGCGGGGCCTTGCGCGCCAGCGGGACCATCGCGGCGGCGGCGAGGGCGAAACGGACCGCCAGGAACGGGAGCACGCCGTAGAGGGCGATTGCCTCCCCGACCACGACGAAGGTCCAGCCCCACACCGCCGTCACCCCCACGAGGAGGCACGAGTAAACGGCCCTCAAGAAGCCGCAATCAGACGTCGAGAATCGACCATACGCGCCCCATTCTAGGTTAGATGCTAGTGTAGGGGGAGAGGAAGCTTCGGCGGGGTTTCGTGAGGATCGGGAGGAGAAGAAAGATGCGGCAGTATCGTACGAGCGGCGGGCCGATGGCGCACGGTGAGAGCGGATCGGGGGCCATGGACCCACTGGTGCTGCTGCACGCCTTCCCCCTGAACCGGCGCATGTGGGACCCGCAGGTACGGGCGCTCGGCGGCGAGCGCAGGGTCATCACCCCGGACTACCCGGGCTTCGGGAGGTCGCCCCGTCCGTGCGCCCAGCCCGACGTGCGACACTACGCCGAGGGCGTGTGCGAGCTGCTCGACTCCCTGAAGCTGGAGCGCGTTGCCCTCGGCGGCCTCTCGATGGGCGGCTACGTCGCCCTCGCGTTCATGAGGCTCTTCCCGGGGCGCGTGAGCTCCCTTATCCTCGCGAACACCCGCCCCGACCCGGACCCCGAGGAGGCAAGGGAGACCAGGCGCGAGCTCGCGCGCCGCGTCACCGAGGAGGGCGTCGGGATCCTGCCGGACCTCCAGATGGAACGCCTCCTCTCCGCGAGAACGCTCCGGGACAAACCAGAGGTTGTCGAGGAGGTGCGTGGCATGATCCTCGAAAGCTCCCCCGACGGCGTGGTGGCGGCCCTGGGGGCGATGAAGGACCGCCCGGACTCCACGGACACCCTCGGAGAGATAGAAGTCCCGACCCTCGTAATAGCGGGAGAAGAGGACGAGCTCTCCACCCCGGAGGTCATGGAGGAAATGTCTCGGAAGATCCCCGACAGCCGCTACGTAGCCCTGCCGAACGCAGGTCACCTCTCGAACCTGGAAGCTCCGGAGGAGTTCAACGCGGCCCTCGCGGGCTTCCTCGCGAAGGTCTAGTCCGGACGAGACGGGCCGGGCTTCCCCCCTGGCCCCCCGTTGGGGTAGAATTCCGCCCCGTGGTTAAAATATTGCATACCTCAGACCTGCACTTCGGCCGCCCGGCGGTCGCAACCCAGCTCGACTCCCTGAAGAACTCTATTGCGGAGATCAAACCGGACGCCGTCGCGGTCTCCGGCGACCTCACGCAGCGCTGCTCGAGCTCGGAGTTCCTGAAGGCCCGGGCCTACCTCGACGCCGTCCGGGAGATCGCGCCCGTCATCGTCATCCCCGGCAACCACGACGTCCGCTGGCTCGGCGCCGTCGCCCGCCAGTTCGGGGCGGTCGGCCTCATCGGCCGGAGCGCCCACGACTTCAAGTACTCCAAGTACATCCGGTTCATCTCCCCCGAACTGAGCCCCTCGCTGGAGGTGCCGGGGGTCGTCATCGCCGGGTGCAACACGGCGCACGGCATCGCGCGCGGCTCCCTGACGCGCCGCTTCAGGGACCTCGGCGTGATCGGCCACGTCAACAAGCGCGACCTGAAGAAGGTCGAAGAGGCGTTCGAGAAGGCCTCTTCGGACGCGGCGCGCATCGTCATGATCCACCACAACCCCATCAAGGGCGAGACGTCGGGGCGCCACGGGCTCGCGAACACGAAGCAGGCCCTGAAAGCTTTCGAGGACCTCGGGGCCGAGCTCGTGATGTGCGGCCACGACCACCAGGAGGCCGTCCACACGGTCCAGGAGTTCGCGCCAGGGCTCGTCATCTCGACCGCCGGCACGATCTCGAATCGTCTCAGAGCCGGCAAACCCTCGAGCTTCAACCTCGTCACGATAGACGACACGGAGCTCCACATAACGACCTACGCCTGGAAGCACCCGGACGGCTTCGCCCCGGCCCGCGATCAATCCTTCCCCCGCACCTCCGCCTCCCGCTCGGCGTAGGAACGCGCACGGCCGTTCCGCAGGCTCGGGGTATAATGCCTCCTCAAGGCTTCCAGGAGAAGGGGTAGTGAGCATGTGGAGCAGGCTTACCCGTGGTGGCGACGGTCTCCCCCGCGAGAAGGTGGACGCCGTAGTACGCCTCATAGACAAGTACCTGGGCGAGGAAGCCCAGCTCCGTAACCTCCAGTCCGACAAGCAGACGATCCACCCGAGAGACCTCCCGCCACAAAAGCGCGAGGAGCTTATAGCCGAGATCTTCGAGATCCTCAAGGACACCCGCAAGTAACACGCGATTCGCGAGATCCCCACGGATCCCGCACAGTCGAAGGCAGCGGGCCCCTGTCGTGCCGGCCTTGATGTTGCGGTCCGACTCTCCATCCCTGCGGACCGGGGAGGCCCGGAAGCGCCTCCCCGAACGGACCTCGGCCCTTGCGAGAAGCATCGTGGAGCGGTTGGGAGTAGAAGAGGGTTCCACTCTCCGGTTCTCGATGGGTAGGCATCCGACCGGAGGGGCGAAGGGGGCGGGAGCCATGCGGCCCCGCCCCCTTCGCCCGTTCTGTTAGCTCTGCTCGGTTAGCTCTTGCGCCGGAACACCCAGATCAGTACGACGAGGACCGCCACGCCGGCGGCTATCGGGCCGACCCTCTTGAAGATTGCGCCGCGGCTCGCCTCGCCGAGATCGAACGCTTCGGGCTCTTCCTGAGGCGCCCGGGGCTGGCTAGCCCGGGGCTGGCTCGCCTGGGGCTGGCTTCCGCTGTCGCCGGCTCCCCCACCGGCCGGAGTGGTCGGGGCTCCGGCGGCACCCGGGGCGCCCCCGGAGACGACGCTACCGCCTACCGACGTCCCGAGGCCCGGGGTTGCGCCGCTGATGACCTGCCCCCCGGTGCCGCCGCCCAGAACCGGAGGCGTCGCCTGCGCGGCCGCGCCGTTCGAAGCCGAGGCGCCGGTGGACGAGGAGGCGGACGAAGAGGCGCCCGTGGAGGCGGCTGGGGCGGCGGCCTCCTCTTCCTGCCCGGAGCCGAGCATCTCCCGCTCCAGGCAGTCGGCGAAGCGGCCGAGCATCTTCGCGGCGACATCCTGGGCGATGCCGCGCCCGAACTGGGCGGCCCGGCCGGTCAGCTTCATGTCGGTCTCGACCTGCACGTTGGTCTTGCCGTTCTCTTCCTGCATGGTCGCCACGATCGTCGCCGAAGCCGTGCCCTGGCCGCGGGCATCGCGCCCGGTCGCCTCCACGACGGCCCGGTGGTTGGCCTCGTCGGCCTCCTCGATCTTGACGGTCCCCTTGTAGTTGGCGGTGATCGGGCCGATCTTGACCTTCATCGTGCCCTCGTACCCATCGCCCGAGGAGCCCGTAAGCGCCGCCCCCGGCAGGCACGGCGTGACCCTTTCGAGGTCCAGCACCATCTCCCAGGCCTTGTCGACCGGAGCACTCACCGTAAACTCGTTGTTTATCTTCATGGCATCTCCTCCTTTCGCTTAATCTTATATTGGTGTCCCTCTTGATGCATCCCCCCGAGGTTCTCCAGGTCCTCCCTCGTATCCACATCCGTCGGCTCGGCCACCCCGTCGCACGGCACCTCCACGACGATCCCGGGGTGCCGGCGCAACACGGATCTGGCCCCCTCGTCCCCGGAGAGCTCCTCGACGAGGAGCGGCCACGCCTCCCTGGCGAAGAGCACGGGGTTGCGCCTCCGCCCGCCGTAGGTCGCGACCGCGACCCTGGCGCCGCCCTCGAACGCGGCTATGAGCTTCTTTATCGCCTCCTTCCCCACGAACGGCTGGTCCCCGAGCAGCACGACCACCGCGCGTGCCTCCGGGCCGCAAGCCAGGATACCGGCCCTCACCGAGGTCGACTGGCCCGCCGCCCACTCCGGGTTCTCCACGACGCGCACCTCGAAGGCCTTGCACGCCTCGCGGATACCCTCCGCCCCCGCCCCGACCACCACGATGGTCTCACCGACGGGGGCATCCGCGAGGTTGAGGAGTGCGTGATGGATCAGGGGCCGCCCCCCGACCTCCGCGAGCAGCTTCCCGCCGCCGAAGCGACGCGCCGCCCCCGCCGCGAGCACCACCGCCGAGACGTCTCCTCCGTACGCCCCGCTAGCCTCTACCAAGTTATGCCAGCCTCCCCCTACGGCGCGCAGGAGCCAGCGAGTCCGGGACTTGCGGGGCTTCCGCGCCCGGGATCAACCCCGGAGATGCCTCGATCGGCTTCGATACCATCACGCCTCCGTGCAGCTTACCGGCGGCGCCTAGCGGGAGATACCGCGCTGGGCGGGGCTCGCATCCTTCTCGTCCGGGGAGGGTGCCGTGTCGGGCTCCGAGGGGCTGTGGATCGCCCCGGACCTACCGGCCAGGCGGCCGCCGGAGTGGCCCGTCCTGAGCGCCACGATCTCGCCCGCCACGGCGACGGCGGTCTCCTCCGGCGTCCGCGCCCCGATATCGAGGCCGATGGGGCTGGAGATGCGCCGGAGATCCTCGTCCGTCACGCCCTCTTCCTTGAGGCGCGCCGTGCGGTTGTTGTGGGTCCGCCTGCTCCCCATCGCCCCGATGTAACCCGCGTCGGTCTTCAGAGCCGCGAGCAGGATCGGGATATCGAACTTGGGGTCGTGGGTGAGGACGCAGATGACGCTGCGCCCGTCCACGGGTGCCGTCTCCAGAAACTCGTCGGGCCAGGCGACGACAACCTCGTCGGCGGAGGGGAACCGGTCGCGCGTGGCGAAAACGGCGCGGGCGTCGCAGACGATCACGCGGTAGCCCATAAACTTGCCGACCCTGGCGACGGCCGAGGCGAAGTCTATCGCCCCGAAGACGTACATCTTCGGCGGCGGGGCGAAGCTCTGCACGAAGACCGCGACGTCCTCCATGCGCCGCTGGCCCCTGGGGCCGAAGTGGCGCGTCTCGGTCTTGCCGCCCTCCAACAGCCCCCGGGCCGCCTCGACTATCGCCCGGTCCAGGTCCTCGTTCCCGGCACCGCCCTCGTGGTCGTCGGGGGTGACGAGCAGCTTGCCGCCCAGAACACCTTCCGGGCCCTGGATCACGGTCGCCATCGCGACCGGTGACTGCTCGGCCAGCAACGCGTGCCAGCGGCCTATGATGCTCACCAGTCCACCCGCTCGACGAAGATGTGGATGGTCCCGCCGCACGTCAGCCCCACCCCGAACGCCTCGTCATCCGAGATGCCGTACGAGAGCAGCTTGGGCTTCCCCGTCTCGATAGCCATCATCGCCTCCTCGAAGACCGCGGGCTCGACGCACCCGCCGCTCACGGACCCGACGACCTGCCCGTCCTCCGACACGGCCATGGAGGTCCCGGGACCCAGCGGCCCGCTCCTCTCGACCTTCACGACGGTCGCCAGGGCGGCCATCTTCTCTTCCTCGCGCCACTTCGCTACCTTCTCGACTACGGGGTTCATAGGGAATGCCTCCTTCGTGCGAACGTTACGAAATGTACTACGGGCCAGCATCCTTGGCCGACGCTCCGGCGACGGCGGCGGCAAGCTCTTGCAGGCTCTCGAAGTTGTGGCCGGAGAGGAACACGTCCACGGATGGGAGCGCCGCGGCCATCCCGCGGGCGAGCGGCTGGTACCCGGGGGCGGCTTTGAGGGGGTTGACCCAGATCACCTTGTGCGCGAGGCGGTGTATGCGACGCATCGCGTCCGCGAGCACATCAACGTCCCCCGTGTCCCAGCCGTCCGAGAGCAGGACCACGACGGCACCCCGGGCCATGCCGCGCTGGCCCCAGAGGTCCACGAACTCTTTTACGGTATCCCCGAGCCGGGTGCCCCCGGACCAGTCTTCTATTGCCTTCGAAGCCTCCCGGAGCGCACGGTCGGGGTTGCGCGTCGTGAGCTCTCGGGTCACGCGCGTGAGACGGGTCCCGAGGACGAAGGCTTCCACGGGCTCGCCAGAGGCGACGCTCGCGTGCATAAACCTCAGAAGCGCCCGGCTGTACGAGACCATCGAGCCGGAGATGTCGCACAGGAGCACGACCCGTCGGGGCCGCTCCCTGGCGCGGCGGTAGCGGTGGCGCACGGGCTCTCCCCCGGTGCGCATCGCGGCCCGGAGGGTCCTGCGCGCGTCGTGACGGCCCCTGTGCGCGGACTCCAGGCGCCTGGAGCGCTTCATTGCCCCGGAGAGTTTGAGATCCGCCATGAGCCTGTAGAGCTCGGCAAACTCCTCGGGCGTGCAGTCCCCGAAGTCTTTCTTGCGGAGCACGTCGACGGGGCTGTAGCGAAGCTGTACTGCCTCCTCGCCCTTCTCGTCCCTCCGGGCGGTCTTCTTTGAGGGCTGCACGGAGTCAGGGGCGAGGGTGACGGAGGGCTGGCTCTGCTTCGGGCCGGGCACCTTGAGGCCCTTCTTGCCATCCCAGAACACCTTGAACGCCCGATCGTACATATCGAAGTCCTCGGGACGGGAGCACAGGGTCACCCGCCCGGCCCAGTACACGTCGCCGCGGTTTCCCACGTCGAGCTGCTCCAGCGCCGAGGCGAAGCCCACCACCCGGTCGGGGCCCGTTGCGAGCCCGCCCCTCCTCAAGAGACGCCCGAAGGTAACGGCCATCCTGAGCATCGGGAGTTCGACTTCTTCGGTCCCGGGCATCGTCGTCCCCCCCTAGCTCCCCGCCAGGAGGCTCAGGGACTGGAGCAGGACCCTCTGCTGGTCCTCGTGGTACTTGAGGACAGACCCCATCGTCGCCTCTATAAGGGCCTCGTCCAGCTCCTTCGCCCCGAGGGCCACGAGCGCCTCGGTCCAGTCCAGAGTCTCGGCGACGCCCGGCGGCTTGTACAGGTCCATGCCGCGCAGGCGCTGCACGGCTCTGGCGACCTGGCGCGTCAGCCTCTCCTCGGCCTGAGGCACCCTGAGCCGCACGATCTCGACCTCCCGCTCCAGATCCGGGTGGTCTATAAAGAAGTACAGGCAGCGGCGCTTGAGGGCGTCGTGGACCTCGCGAGTCCGGTTCGAGGTCAGGATGGCGACCGGCGGGCGCTCGGCCTTTACGGTCCCGATCTCGGGGATGGTCACGGAGTAATCCGACAAGATCTCCAGCAGAAACGCCTCGAACTCGTCGTCAGCCCTGTCGATCTCGTCGATGAGCAGGATCGGGGGGTTCTCTCCCTCGTGCTCGATGGCCTGAAGGAGCGGCCGGTTCACCAGAAACTGGCGCGTGTACAGCTCGTCTTCGAGCCGGGAGCGGTCCCCACCGGTCGTGCCAAGCGCCTCTGCGGTGCGGATGTGCAGGAGCTGTCGGGCGTAGTCCCACTCGTAGACCGCCTGGTTGACGTCTATCCCCTCGTAGCACTGCAGCCGGATCAGGGGCGTATGGAGCATCCGGCTCAGGACCTTGGCGACCTCGGTCTTGCCGACCCCGGCCTCGCCCTCCAGAAAGAGCGGCTTCTCCAGCTTGAGGGCCAGAAAAATCGCGGTGGCTAGCCCCTCGCCGGCGAGGTAGCTCCCCTCGCGCAGGCTCTCCCTCATCTCCCCGGAACGCGAAACGCCGGGGGGCAAGGCCCCCCGGCGTCCGTTAACAGCTTCGCTCAACGACTCATTGCCTCCTCGACAGCCCGCCTGGTGAGCACCCGCGCGAGGTGGCGCCGGAACTCGGAAGAGGCCGCGATGTCCGAGGACGGGCTCGTCCCCTCGTCGGCCATGTTGGTGGCCTGCGCGACGGAACCCGCGTCCGCGCCCGCGAGGGCGTTCTCGGTGGCGGTCGCCCTCACGGGGGTGTTGCTCATGTTCGTCAGGCCGATCCGGGCCGAGCTTATCGTGCCGTTCGGCTTGTCGACGACGGCGGCTACACCAACGACTGCCCAGTCCTGGGCCCGCCGGTTGAACTTCCTGTAAGACCACCCGGAGTTCGAGCTCAGCTTCGGAACCCGGATCTCCGTGAGGATCTCGTCGGGTTCGAGCGTAGTCTGGAGGTAGTCCTGGAAGAAGTCGGCGGCGGCGATGACACGCTCGCCCGAAGGACCCTGCACCACGAGCTGCGCGTCGAGCGCGCGGATCGCCGTGGGCAGGTCCGAGGCGGCGTCGCCGTGGGAGAGGGAGCCGCCGATGGTGCCCCTGTGGCGCACGGACGGGTCCCCGACCAGGGAGGCCGTGTACGCGACCAGGCCGCAGTGCTCCTGGAGGATCGGGTCTATCTCCAGGTCGGACTGGCGGGTCATCGCGCCGATGGCGATGTGCTCACCGGCGTCGCGGACGTACTTGAGGTCGTTGAGGCGCCCGATGTCGATGAGGACCGTCGGGGCGGCGAGCCTGAGCTTCATGATCGGCAGCAGGCTGTGGCCGCCGGCCAGAAGCTTCGCCTCGTCGCCGTACTGCCCGAGAAGCTGTATGGCGTGGTCGGCCGATTCGGCGACCTCGTAGTCGAATGCCAGAGGGATCAAGTGCGGTCACCTCCCGTGAGGTCGTTGGGGCTGGAACTGCCCTCTCCAGGCTCCGTGGTCGTGGAGCTGTCGGTGGTCTGAGCCGGGCGGCCCGAGAGGTCGGTGTCGCGGGTACCCGCGCTGTGCCCCTCGGAGTTCTGGATCGCCTGCCAAACCTTGAACGGCGACGCCGGCATGTCGATGTGCATGACGCCGTAGGGCGAGAGCGCGTCCACGATCGAGTTGATGACCGCGGGCGGCGCGCCTATCGTACCGGCCTCGCCCACACCCTTGACCCCGAGCGGGTTCGAGGGGGACGGCGTCACCGTACGCTCCAGCGTGAAGTTCGGAAGCTCGGGGGCACCCGGGATAAGGTAGTCGACCATCGTACCCGTGGTGAGGTTGCCCTCCTCGTCGTAGACGGCCTCCTCATACAGCGCCTGCGCGATGCCCTGCGCCAGGCCGCCATGAAGCTGCCCGTCGACGATGGTCGGGTTGATGACCGGACCGCAGTCGTCGACCGCGTAGTAGTCCCGGATCTTGGTGAACCCGGTCTCGGTGTCGACCTCGGTGACGCAGATGTGCGCCCCGAACGGGAAGGTGAAGTTCGGCGGGTCGAAGACGTAGTTCTCGTTGAGCCCCGGCTCCATCCCCTCGGGGATGTTCGCACCCATGAACGCCGTCGCGGAGACGTCGCCCATCGTCACGCTCTGGTCGGGCGAGCCCGCGACGCTGAACCTGCCGCCCTCGAACTCGATGTCGCCCTCGGCGGCCTCCAGCATGTGGGCCGCGACCTTCTTGGCCTTGTCCACGATCTTCTGGCAGGCCAGATGGACCGCTATGCCGCCGACCGCGAGGCTCCTGGAACCGTAGGTATCACGGCCGTAGGGGACGCTCGCCGTATCGCCGTGCAGGACCACCACGTCGTCCGGGGTGACCCCGAGCGCATCGGCCGCGATCTGGGACCACGAGGTCTCGTGCCCCTGGCCGTGGGCCGTGCTGCCGGTAGCTACCTCGACCTTGCCGGTCAGGAGCATGCGCACGTTGGCGTACTCCCAGCCGCCGCCCCCGAGACCGAGCCCGGCGAGCGCCTGAGACGGGCCGAGGCCGCAGATCTCGGTGTACGTCGAGAACCCGATGCCGAGCTGTACGGGATCGTTGCTCTCGCGCCTGCGCCTCTGCTCCTCGCGAAGCCCCTTGTAGTCCGCAAGGTCCAGCGCCCGATCGAGTACGCCCTGGAGGTTGAACGAGTCGTACTGAAGGCCTGCCGGGTTCGCGGTCGGCTGGTCGAACGGCTCGAAGAAGTTCCTGCGCCTCAGCTCGGCCGGGTCCATGTCAAGCTTGCGAGCCAGGGTGTCCATGGCCCGCTCGATGGCGAAGCACGCCTCGGGGCGTCCAGCGCCGCGGTAGGCGTCCGTCGGGGCCAGGTTGGTGAAGATTCCCTTGACCTCGATGGAGAAAGCGTCGAAGTTGTAGACGCCGGGGAACAGGGCGGCCCCGCTGATCGCGATGGCCGGGGTCAGAAGCTGCAGGTACGCGCCCATGTCGTCGAGCAGCTTCACCCGCATCCCGAGGATCTTGCCCTCGTTCGTCGCGGCGAGCTCGATGTCCTGAAGCTGCCCGCGCCCGTGGATGGTCGCCAGGTAGTTCTCGGAGCGGTCCTCGACCCACTTGATGGGCACGCCCATCTTCTTGGTCAGGACGAGCGCCAGGATCTCCTCGCGGTAGATGTTCAGCTTGGAGCCGAAACCACCACCGACGTCGGGCGCGACGACACGGATCTCGTTCTCCGGGATCCCGGTCGAAAGAGAAAGCACGATCTTGGCGAGGTGGGGCACCTGGGTGGACGAGTACACCACGTACCCGCGCATCCCCGGCTCCTGCGAGGCGACGGTCGCCCGCGTCTCGATGGCGGTCGGGAGGAGCCGCTGCTGTACGTAGCGCTCCTTGACGACCACGTCGGCCTTCTGGAACGCAGCACCCGTGTCGCCCTGCCCCTGTACGTCGGGCCCGCGCAGAGAAGCGCCCTCGTCACTCGAATCGTCAGTCTCGTCGAAGAGCGCGTCCATGTTCTCCACGCCCGCGGTGTAGGTGAAGCAGACGTTGTCGTCGAGGTCCTCGTGGACGAGCGGCGAGCCCTCTTCCAGGGCCTTCTCCATGTCCACGACGACGGGGAGCGGCTCGTAGTCGACCTCGATAAACTCGAGGGCGTCCTGGGCCACGTAGCGGTCGGTCGCGACCACGACGGCGACCACGTCACCCGCGTAGTTCACCTCGTCCTTGACGACCGGGGGGAACGCCGGGTTCTTCTGCTGCTCGGAGACCTGCGCCCCGCAGATGACGCCGCCCGGGAAACCTTCGGCGAGGTCGTCGTGGGTGAAGACGGCGACGACCCCCGGCTGCTGCTTGGCGGCCGAGACATCGATGCTGGTTATCTTCGCGTGGGCGAAGGGGCTGCGCAGCAGGGTCATGTGGAGCATCCCCGGCAGCTTGATATTGTCGGTCCAGTTGGCCTTGCCGGTTACGAGGGCCGGGTCTTCCTTGCGGAGTAACCCGCCCCCCATGTAACGTTCCGGTGCCTGAGTCAAAGTGCCTCTCCTTCTATAGGGCGGCGGGCTGTGCTTGCCCGTTCATCTGGGGCTGGGCCAGCTGCACGGCCTTGATGATGTTCTCGTAGCCCGTGCAGCGGCAGAGGTTCCCTTCGAGACCTTCCCTGATCTCGGCCTCCGTCGCGTTCGGCTTCTCCTTGAGCAGGCTTATGGAAGCCATGATCATGCCGGGCGTGCAATACCCGCACTGCAACCCGTGCGCCTCATGGAACGCCTGCTGCATCGGGTGCCAAACCCCGTCCTGCGCGATGCCCTGCACCGTCGTGACCTCGGCCCCGTCGGCCTGAACCGTCAACACCGTGCAAGACTTCACGGACTCCCCGTTGATAAGCACCGTGCACGCGCCACAACTCGTCGTGTTGCAGCCCGTATGGACCCCCCCGTTCCCGAGGTTCTCCCTCAGGTGATGGAGCAGCAAGAGCCTCGGCTCCACATCCGCAATGTGCGGATTACCATCCACCGTCATCTGGATACGTCGCACTTATATTCTCCTTTCCCTAACCCGAAACGATGATTGATACTCATCGTTCAACCAGCTTCCCCCACAACCCCTTGCGGTCACAGTAGGAGGGATCACAGCGTCCCTAGCTCTAGGTGGCCCTCGGTAGATCCCCTTTCATACAGAACCGCTCGTTTTAGCCTAGCACAGGCCCGAGAACACGCGCAACGAAGGGACTTCGTGCGCGCGTGGCCCGGACGCTACCCGGCGTTGTCCGGCTCGGACGAGAGCTCGTTGTAGTGCTGGTACCGCTCGGGGTTGAAGAAGGCATCGACGTACTCCACCGGGCCGCCGCCGGAGCCACAGGAGATCCGCTTTACTTCGAGCACCGGCGCCCCCTCTTCGAGATCGAGCAGCGCCGCCACGTCGCCGGGAGCGGCGGTCGCCCCGATCCACTGCCGCGCC
>CADCVI010000036.1 GCA_902806105.1 uncultured Rubrobacteraceae bacterium | reverse complement strand
GGGGGATGGTCTTCTCCTTCACGGCGAGGGCGCAGATCACGCCCTCGACCGCGCCGGTCGCCCCAAGGGAGTGGCCCAGGGTAGATTTCGTGGCGGAGACCCTGGCGTTCGGGTTGATCCGGTGCATCGCCTGGGATTCGGGGCCGTCCCCGGCGACCGTGCCCGTCCCGTGCGGGCTGATGAAGCCGACCCTGTCGTGCTCGACCCGGGCGTTCTTCAGCGCGATCTCCATGGCGGCGTGGATGCCGCGGCCGTTCGGGTCGGGGTCGGCGACGTTGAAGGCGTCGGTGGTGCGCCCGATACCCGTGATCTTCGAGTAGGGCTCCGCCCCCCGGCGCTCGACGGACTCCGCGCTCTCGAGGATCAGGACCGCGCTCGCCTCGCCGATGACGAAGCCCGAGTGGGCCTCGTCGTACGGCCTGCACGCCTCCTTCGGGTTATCGTTGTCGCGGCTCATCGCGCGCATGGCGATAAAGCCCGCGACGATGACGGGGGTTATCGTCGCCTCGGAGGCCCCGCAGATCACCACGTCGGCGTCGCCGCGGCGGATAAGGTCGTAGCCGAGGCCGATGGAGTCGGTGCCGCAGGTGCAGGCGAGGGCGTTGGCGATCGAGGGCCCCTTGACGCCGAGCTGGATGCCTATGTGAGCGGCGGCGGAGTTCGGCATGATCTTGGTGACCGAGAACGGGTTGACCCGCGCCGGACCCTTGTTCACGATGGTCCACTGCGTCTCTTCCATGCTCATCGCCCCGCCGATGCCGGTCCCGATGACGAGCCCGACGCGCTCCGGGTCGTTCTCGAGAGCTCCCCACGCGCCCGCGTCGTCCAGGGCCAGCTTCGCCGAGGCGAGCGCCATCTGGGCGAAGCGGTCCGTCCGCTGGGCGGCCTTGCGGTCCATGAAGTCCCTCGGGTCGAAGTCGTTGCACTCCGCCGCGATCCTCACGCCGTAGCCTTCCGGGTCGAAGAGCGTTATGGGCCCCATGCCGCTCTCTCCCGCCAGCAACGAACTCCAGAATGCCTCGCGGCCGATACCCACGGGGCTGACCATCCCTACCCCGGTTACGTAAGCCGCCCGGTCCCCGTGGCCGTTCTCCATCTCGCCCTCCGAACCTTCTCTAAGCTTGCTTCTTCCTACAGGAGGGTCCATCTTAGCACCCCCTCCCCGTCGCTATGCTAAAGCCCGCGGCCCCCCCGCCCGATAACCGTGGAGGGCAGCGAGGCGAGGAGGGACACGATGGACCACTGGGTGATGGCTTTCGTCGGTGACCATGCACGCGAGAACCACGAGATTACGAGGCGCACGAATACCTTCTGCGTCTCCTCGAACCGGACCCCGATCCGGAGGGCGCATCCCGGGGACGGCGTCCTTTTCTACGTCGCCGGAGAAGGCTTCGTGGCCCGGGCAAGGGTTTCGGCGCCCGCCCAGCCCCCCGTCGTGGCGCCGGAGTGGTCCTCGAAGAAGCCGCCGTCGATGGCCCTCTCCGTAACGGACGTCCAGCCTTTCCCCAGGGCGATCCCGTACAAGTTCTCCGGAGACGGGA
Source organism: uncultured Rubrobacteraceae bacterium (assembly GCA_902806105.1). Next base: position 14,398 of record CADCVI010000036.1, on the reverse strand, counting down.
ACCACCCCATCCTCGGCTTCCACCGCTACGCCCTCACGGGCGGCTTCCTGGCCATCCCCGAAACCGGCTTCGAGGACGTGCTCGGCCGCGCGGGCGGGTGGGTGGAGCAGGCGGAAACGGAAGAATCCTATCCCGTTGCGCCAGCCCGCCCGGAGGCCGACGGGGCCGTGCCGCGGTCCACGCCTTCTCGCGCTCCCGAGCCCCGGGCCCCGGCATCCGTCGAACCGGCAACGGAGGGTCGGGAGCGCGAGAAGAGAGCGGCGGGGCAGCACGCGATGTCGCAGGGCCGCAAGCAGGTAGCGTTGTGGACCGTGGCTGAGATGGGGGCTTCTCTCTTCGGGATCGAGAGGGCGAGAAAGTTCTCCCGAGACAGGGCGCGGACGGCGGAGCAGACCTGGCTCAGGGGCGGCAGGGCCGAGGAGAGGGTGGGGGAGGAGCTCGAGGGCCTGCGCGCCCACGGTTTCTACATCTTCCACGACGTCCAGCTCCCGAGTGTCGGCAACGTGGACCACGTCGTGCTCGGCGAGGGCGGCTTCTTCGCCATCGAGACGAAGAGCCACGCCGGACACGTCACGATCCGCGGCGGAACGCTCCTCAGAAACGGACGGCCCTTCGAGAAAGACTTCGTCAAGCAGGCGTGGAGCGGGTGCTACGGGCTGCGCGAGATCGTAGGAGCCGAGGTCGCGCCGCTGCTGCTGTTTACCGACGCCTTCGTGGAGGGCAGGATCACGGCGCGGGGCGTGCGCGTCCTGCCGCTGAAGTGGATGAGCGGGGAGATCCTTGGGTCGGGTAGCCGCCACGACCCGGCAGCCGTGAAGGCGGCGGTGGCTAGGCTGAGTTCCGCCACGGGCTGCCACCCCTCGGCCGCGCCCCGGCTGGCATAGGGGCGGTCCTTCTCCGGGCTCGGGTATCCGGCGGCGGCTTCACTTCCGGGTCGCGGGTCGCCGGAATACAATGCGGGGGTGATCCTGCTCGTCTCCACGCTGCTCTTTCTGGCCAACTTCGCCCTCGGGGTGCTGGTCCAGTTTGGCGTCGTCGATTCGAAGCCGTTTCGCTGGCTGCACCACGCCCTCTTCTTCGCGGTCTTCGTCTCGGCCGCCGCTGCCGTCGCTGCCGCCTTCTACCAGGGCGCCCCCTACGGCTGGACGCTGCTCCCCGTCCTCGGGCTGTTCGCCGTCCTGCCCTACGTCCGGGCGGGCACCAGGGGCCACGCGGCCCTCGCCTGCACGGCGCTCGTCCTCTACGCGGCGGGATTGGCCCAAAGTGTGTAGGAAAGTGGCTCCGCTTCTGTGAGCCCGTTGACCTTGCGCGGCTCGCGCGCGGGGTAAGTTCAACCTGTCGTGTAGTTCTCCTGAGAGGCGGCACCGCTGAAGGTCGAAGAGTCCCCGAGACATGACCACGTCACGCGCGACAGGGGCGCCATAAGAACGGATTGTTGCATCGTCGGCGGGGGGCCTGCGGGCCTGATGCTGGCGCTGCTCCTGGCGCGCCGGGGCGTCGACGTCACGCTGCTCGAGGCGCACGGGGACTTCGACCGGGAGTTTCGGGGGAACACCATCAACCCGGCGGCGATGGAGGTATTGGAATCTCTCGGGCTGGCCGGGGGGATCTCCGGGCTCCGCCACGCCCTCATAAAGAGGTTCGTCGTGCAGGCTGGGCCCGAGCGGGAGACCTTCGCGGACTTCTCGCGCCTCAAGACCCGCTACCCGTACATCCTGATGCTCCCGCAGGTCCGGTTTCTGGAGTTCATCGCGGCGGAGGCCGGGCGGTTCCCGAACTTCAAGCTGCTTATGGGAGCCCGGGTGCGGGAGCTCGTGGAGGAGGGCGGGGCCGTGCGCGGCATCCTCTACGATGGTCCGGACGGCGAGAGACACGAGGTACGGGCGGAGCTCGTCGTCGGGACGGACGGGCGCTTCTCGAAGGTTCGCAAGCTCGCGGGGCTGGATCCGGTCGGGGGGGATCCCCCGATGGACGTGGTCTGGTTCAACGTGCCCCGCGAGGACGGCGACCCCGAGGAGGCCGGCGCGATCTTCCGCTGCGGCCGCGGCGGGCTGCTCGTCCTCATGGACCACTTCGACCACTGGCAGGTCGGCTACATCATCCCGAAGGGGCACTTTGCGCGGCTCAAGGATTCGGGGATCGAGGCGTTCAGGAGGGCCGTCTCGGAGCTTGCGCCCGAGCTCTCGGGGAGGGTGTGGGGGATAGGGGACTGGAGGCAAGTCTCGCTGCTCTCCGTCGAGTCCGACCGGCTCAAGAAGTGGTACGCGCCGGGGCTCCTGATGATCGGGGATGCCGCGCACGTCATCTCGCCCGTCGGCGGCATCGGGATCAACCTCGCCATCCAGGACGCGGTCGAGGCGGCGAACGTGATCTCGGGGCCGCTCCGCGAGGGACGGCTCGCCACCGGGCACCTGCGCTCGGTGCAGCGGCGGCGGTCTCCCGCGGTCCTCATCGTCCAGCTCGCCCAGGAGCTGGCGCAGCGCTGGGTCGTCGCCAACGCCCTCGACCCCGAGCCGGACGAGCCCTTCCGGCTGCCGCGATCCTTGAGGCTGGCGCTGCGAGTCCCCGTGCTGCGCGACATGCCCGCCCGCCTGATCGCCTTCGGCGCGTGGCCCGTGCGCGTCCGGGGCACGAAGGTGAGAAGCCGGTGAGCGAAAACCCTGTTGTATACTCGAAAGATGATTTTATTGCGAGAGCCCGCGGAGCCCGCGCTCGTGGAGAGGGGGTAGGTATGGAACTCTACGAGGCCCTCCGGCGGCGCAGGACCACCAACGGACCCTTCCTCCCGAACCCGGTCAGCCCCGAGCACCAGCGCATGCTCGTCGAGGTCGCGGCGATGGCCCCTTCCCACCTGAACAGCCAGCCCTGGCGCTTCGTGCTCGTGGACGACCGGCAGAAGATCGAGGCGCTGGCCAGGGAGAGCGGCGAGAGCATGACGCAGGTCTTCCGGGACGGGACGTTCTTCAAGCGCTACCGCCCGTACTTCCGATTCTCGAAGAAGGAGATGGAGGAGAAGCGCGACGGCATCTTCTTCGACCAGCTTCCGAGCGTCCTGAGGCCCTTCACCCGGCAGGTCTTCTCGCCGACCGCCCAGGCCCTGATGAACCGCCTCGGGGTGCCGAGGACCTTAGGTGAGGACAACCGCAAGCTCGTCGCCGGATCTCCGCTCCTGCTCGCCGTCCTGCTGGACAAGGCGGAGTACCGGCCGGGTGAGCTCTCGGGGTTCTACTCCATCTTCGGGATGGGGGCCGCGATCGAGAACATCTGGCTTATGACCACCGAGCTCGGGATGGGCATCCAGTTCGTCTCGTTCCCGATGGAGGTCCCGGAGAGCTGGCGGAGGATCCAGAAACTCCTCGAGGTCCCCGACGATCTGGAGCTTATGGCGATCTACCGGCTGGGCTACCTGCCGGAGGAGAAGCGCCGCCCGGCGATAGACTGGACGAGCACCCAGCGCAAGCGCCTCCCCCAGTACGTCTTCCGCAACTCGTGCGCCACCCCCGAGCCGGAGCCCGAAGAAACGAACGTACACGGAGAGGAGAACGGGAGATGAGGGTCGAGAACCCGCGCGTAATGTCCGTGGCGACCTCCCTGCCGCGTCACCGCATCGCCCAGGAGACGGCCAAGGACTTCGCGCGCGCGATGTTCTCGGGGGTCTACCGGGACGTCGAGCGACTGCTGCCGGTCTTCGACAACGTGGACATAGAGGCCCGCAACTTCTGCGTCCCGCCCGAGTGGTTCTACGACGACCACACCTTCCCCGAGAAAAACGCCCTGTACGTCGAGAACGCCCTCGACCTGACCGAGAAGGCGTCCCGCCGGGCGCTGGACCGGGCAGGGGTGGAGCCGAGTGACGTAGGCGCTATCTTCTTCGTCTCGACGACCGGCCTCTCGACGCCGTCCATAGACTCGCAGCTTTTGCCTCGTCTCGGCCTCTCCGAGAACACGCGTAGGGTCCCCGTCTGGGGCCTCGGGTGCGCGGCCGGGGCGAGCGGGCTCTCCGTGGCCGCCGACCACGCCCGCCTCTACCCGGACAAGGCGGTCCTCTTCGTCGCCGTCGAGCTGTGCGGCCTGACCTTCCAGAAGGGCGACCGCTCGAAGGCTGGCCTGATCTCGACAGCCCTCTTCGCCGATGGTGCGGGGGCGATCGTGCTCGGGGGACCCGGGGTGGCACGGGATGCCACCGGCCCCGAGCTTCTCGGCAGCTACGGGGTTACGTGGGGCGGCACCGAGGACATCATGGGCTGGGAGATCGTGGAGTCCGGCTTCAAGGTCCGGCTCTCCCGCAGCGTCCCCGACCTCGTGCGCAACCGCATGCCGGAGAACCTGGAGGAGGCCCTGGATTCCGTCGGCCTCGCCCGTGACGACATCAGGCACTTCGTCACCCACCCGGGAGGCGCCAAGGTCCTCGACGCCTTCGAGGAGGTCTTCGGCCTCGAACCCGGCGGCCTTGCCCTCTCCCGCGAGGTCCTCCGCTACCAGGGAAACATGTCCGCCGTCACGGTGCTGTTCATCCTGGAGAAGCTGCTGGAGAGCGGCGACGTCTCGCCGGGGGACCACGGCGTCCTCTCCGCGCTGGGTCCGGGCTTCTCCGCCGAGCACGTGTTCTTCAAGTGCTGAGGGGTTCTTGAACCGCCAGCTCGTTACCCGTGCGTCCGGAGCGGGGGCTCGTTGAGCACGGTCCTGCTGATCCTCGCGGTTGCCGCCATCTCCGTGCAGCGCCTGCTGGAGCTCGTGCTGGCACGCCGGAACGAGCGGAAGGTCCGGGCCCGGGGGGCCGTCGAGCGTGGGCGGGGTCACTATCCCCTAATCGTCGGGCTGCATTCTCTTTGGCTCGTCTCTACGCTCGTGGAGGGGCTGGCCCGCGGCCCGGAGCCGCCGCCTTTCTGGCCCGTGGCGCTGGCGGCTTTCCTTATCGTTCAGCCGTTGCGGTACTGGGCGATCTTCTCGCTGGGGCCCTACTGGAACACGAAGATACTCATCGTGCCGGGGGCGAGGATCGTCGGGCGCGGGCCGTACCGGTTCGTGAGCCACCCGAACTATGTGGTGGTCGTCGTCGAGATCCTGGCGTTCCCCCTGATCTTCGGGGCGTGGGCGACGGCGCTCTCCTTCACGCTCCTGAACGCGGCCGTGCTCTACGTCAGGATCCGGGAGGAGAACCGGGCGCTCCGCGAGCTGGCTGATGTAAGCTAGTCGGGCGACCGGCACGTCTGAGACGCGCCGGAGTACCGACAAGCTTGCAAACAGGAGGACCCCCATGCTCGACCTCAAATTTATCCGCGAGAACGCCGATGCCGTCGCCGAGAACTGTAGGAACAGGCACGTCGAGGCGGACGTGGGGCTCGTGGTGGAGCTTGCGGACCGCCGTTCGGCCCTCATCCAGGAGCTCAACGAGCTCAAGCAGCGCCAGAACGAGCTGGCGAAGAGCGTGGGCAAGGAGCGCGACCCGGAGGCCCGGCAGGCCCTGGTAGAGGAGGCGCGCTCGATGAAGGAGCGCGTGCCCTTGAAGGAAGGGGAGCTCTCTGGGGTCGAGGGGAGGCTCCGGGAGGAGCAGCTCAATATCCCGAACATGACCCACCCGGACTCGCCGATAGGCCGCGACGACTCCGAGAACGTGGAGATCCGGCGCTTCGGAGAGCCGACGAAATTTTCCTTCGAGCCCAGGGACCATGTAGAGCTCGGCGAAGCTCTGGGGATCATAGACTTCGACGCGGGCGCGAAGACTACCGGCAGCAAGTTCTACTTCCTGCGCGGCGACGCCGTCCTGCTGGAGCTCGGGCTCGTGAGGTACGCGCTGGACATCCTCATGGAGCAGGGGTACGAGCCCACGATCACCCCCGACCTCGCGCGCGACGACGCGCTCGTCGGGACCGGCTTCAGCCCGAGGGGGCCGGAGACCCAGATCTACTCCGTCGAAGACAGCGACCTCTCGCTTATAGCGACCGCCGAGATCACGCTGGCGGGCTCTCTCGCCGACGAGATCCTGGCCGAGGGGGAGCTCCCGATCCGCCTCGCCGGCCTCTCCCACTGCTTCCGCACCGAGGCAGGCTCCCACGGCCGCGCGAGCCGGGGCCTCTACCGCGTCCACCAGTTCACCAAGGTCGAGATGTTCGCCTTCGCCACCCCGGAACAATCCGAGGCCATCCACGAGGAGATGGTCGGGATAGAAGAGCGAATCTTTCAGGGCCTCGGCCTCCCGTACCGCGTCGTGGACATCTGCACCGGCGACCTCGGGGGCGCTGCCTACCGCAAGTACGACCTCGAAGCCTGGATGCCCGGCCGGGATGCCTACGGCGAGGTGACCAGCACCTCCAACACCACCGACTACCAGGCCCGCCGCCTCAAGATCCGCTACAGAAAGGACGGTGGACGCCCCCAGCTTCTCCACACCCTCAACGGCACCGCCCTGGCTATCAGCCGCGTCCTGATCGCGCTGCTCGAGAACTACCAGAGGGAAGACGGCTCGGTCGAACTGCCCGAAGCCCTCGTCCCCTACGTCGGCAAGAAGGAACTCACGCCGAAGAAGTAGACTAAGGGGTGGACTAACCTTATAATATTCTGCGACGGGTGAGCGGAGAAGGGTGGTCCAGATGGCCCGGACGGTGAACATTCATGAGGCGAAGACGCACCTGTCGAGGTTGTTGGAGGAGGTGCGGCAGGGCGAAGAGGTGGTGATCGCCAAGGCCGGGAAGCCGGTGGCCCGTCTGGTCGCCGTTAGCGAGAAGCCGAAACAGCGGCGGCCAGGGAGTGCCAAGGGTACGATCTGGTATTCGGACGACTTCGACGCCCCGTTGCCCGATGAGATCCTGGACTCGTTCGAGCGCTGAAGGTCCTACTAGACACCCATGCCTTCATGTGGTGGATCAACGACGATGAGCGCCTTTCCGGGGCGGCACGGGAGGTTCTGAGCGACGGCCAGAGGGAGTTGCTGTTCAGCGCGGCCAGCGGATGGGAGATGGCGATCAAGATCGGCGTGGGCAAGCTGACGGTGACCGGTCCCCTGAGCTCCTACCTCTCCACGCGGCTTCAAGAGAACGCTATCGAGGTGCTCCCCGTAACCCTTCGTCATAGCGTGGGGGTCGCCGAGTTGCCGAACTACCATCGCGACCCCTTCGACCGTCTGCTGGTCGCCCAGGCCATCGTGGAGAACCTTGCCATCCTTACAGCAGACCCGCTCGTGGCGAGATATCCGGTCGAGACAGTCTGGTAGGGTTGCGACCGTTGCACACGGAGCCAGACTGCATCGAGCCAGGGCCTCGCGCGAAAACCAAACGCTATACTCCGCGCAAACGATTTCATAACGAGAGGAACTCCCGTGGCCGAGGCTGTCGAGAAGCTTACGAAGAAGAGCGAGGACGCGAGCAAGTGGTACCTGCAGCTCGTGAGGATGGCGAAGCTCGCGGACTACGGGCCCGTTCGGGGGACCTTCGCCATTCGTCCTTACGGCTACGCTCTGTGGGAGCGTATTCAGGCGGACCTCGATGCCCGCTTCAAGGCGACGGGGCATCAGAACGCCTACTTTCCGCTGCTTATCCCGGAGAGTTATCTGAAGAAAGAGGCCGAGGTCGTCGAGGCCTTCGACCCGGAGCTCGCGTGGGTGACGATAGGGGGCCGGGAGGACCTTGAGGAGCGGCTCGCCGTCCGGCCGACCTCCGAGAGCATCATCTGCGACTTCTACAGCCGCTGGGTCCAGAGCTACCGCGACCTGCCCGTGCTCGTGAACCAGTGGTGCAACGTGATGCGCTGGGAGAAGGTCACGCGCCCGTTTCTGCGCACGGCGGAGTTTCTGTGGCAGGAGGGGCACACGGTCCACGCGACCGCCCGCGAGTCGCGCGAGGAGGCCCTCAGGATGCAGCGGGTCTACCGCGACTGCTTCTACGAGAACCTCGCGATCCCGGTGCTCGACGGTATCAAGAGCCCGTCGGAGAGGTTCCCCGGCGCCATCGAGACGTTCACGTGCGAGGGGCTCATGGGGGACGGCCGGGCGCTCCAGGCGGCGACGAGCCACGACCTCGGGCAGAACTTCTCGCGCGCCTTCGACATCACGTTTCTCGACGAGAACCAGGAGCGCCAGTACGCGCACCAGACCTCGTGGGGCTTCTCGACGAGGGTTATAGGCGGCCTGATCCTCGTTCACGGCGACGACCGGGGGCTGAAGATACCGCCGAAGCTCGCGCCGACGGAGGCGGTCATCGTCCCGATCTGGCGGGGCAACAGCAAGGACGAGGTGCGCCGCGAGGCCGAGAAGCTCTACATCGAGCTCAAGAGCGAGGGTTTCCGCATGGAGATCGACCTCGACGAGGAGCACTCCCCGGGCTACAAGTTCAACGAGCACGAGCTGCGCGGCGTGCCGGTGCGCATCGAGATCGGGCCGAAGGACATCGAGAACGGCCAGGCGGTCCTCGCGCGCCGCGACGTCGCCGGCAAGGAGGGCAAGGAGTTCGTCCCGCGCGAGGGTCTGGCCGGCAGGCTCCGCGAGACCCTCGGGGAGATCCAGGAGAGCATGCTCCGCGAGGCCACGAGGTTCCGCGACGAGAACACGCGCCGGGCCGAGAGCTACGGGGAGTTCAAGGAGATCATCGAGGAGAACCGCGGCTTCGTCCTCGCCCCCTGGGACGGCGACCCGGCGACGGAGGCGAAGATAAAGGAGGAGACGAAGGCCACGATCCGTCTCCTCCCGTTCGAGCGCGAGGAGGGGACCGACCTCGTCTCCGGAAAGCCCGGATTGACCGCCGTATTCGCCCGCGCCTATTAGCGACACAATGCGTTAGGGTGTGCGGGGCAGCCGCTCGAAACGAGGCCGCCCCGCCCCCATGATGGCCGCTCGTTCCGAGCACGAAGCGAGCTGTCCGGCGGTACGACCCGATATCCCCTCTAAAGCAGGCCAGGCGACGCTTGCCCGCCCTTGACGGTTGGGGGTGCGGTGCTTTAGCATCTTGCCCTAGCGCGGACTCGCATCGAGAGCGGTGGAGGGAACTGGCCCTTTGAAACCGCGGCAACCGGCGTAGGGTGGGAGACCGCCCGCGCAAGGTGCCAAGTCCAGCAGGACGCAGAGCACGTTGAGCGTCCTGGAAGATGTGGAGAGCCGATCACTTGAGGCCTCCTCTACGGAGCGGGTTGCGCGTAAGGCGGAGCGGGGTAGAGCCCGACGCCGCCACGGCGTAAGTACGCGACGGACGAAGGAGGCTACATTACTACGAAGCATGACACCAGAGCCGGGGGCCGGGGCTAACGCGGCTCCGGCCCGACCGGGCAAGAACTTCCACCCCATTGGCTCCTTCGAGCCGGAGATGGGCGGCTACCTCCCAGAGGTAAAGCTGGCCTACGAGACCTGGGGCGAGCTGGACGATACGGCCGGGAACGCCGTGCTCGTGGTCCACGCCCTGACGGGCGACTCGCACTGCTCCGGGGGGCCTTCCGACGCTTACAGGCGCGGCGGCTGGTGGGACGAGATGGTCGGGCCGGGGCGCGTTATAGACACGGACGAGAACTTCGTCGTCTGCTCCAACGTGCTCGGCGGCTGCTCGGGGTCGACGGGGCCGGCCTCGATGGAGCCGGGATCGGGGCGGCCGTACGGCATGCGCTTCCCCATCGTCACCATCCGCGACATCGTACGGGCGCAGAAGCGGCTCCTCGATGGGCTGGGGGTGCGCAAGCTCCGGGCGGTCGTCGGCGGGTCCATAGGCGGGCAGCAGGCACTCGAATGGGCCATCGAGTTCCCGGGGTTCGTCGAGAAGGCGGTGCCGGTCGCCTCCACGGGGGCCCTGGGCCCGCAGGGGGTGGCGATGAGCGAGATCGGGCGTCGCGCCATAATGGCCGACCCGAACTGGCGCGGCGGCGACTACTACGAGGAGGGGGATGCGCCGGAGACCGGCCTCTCGATAGCGCGCATGGCCGGGATGGTCACGTACCAGAGCGCGCCCGGGATGTGGGAGCGGTTCGGGAGGAGGCCGGCGAGCCGCCCGCCGCTCTACGACGATTTCGCCGGGACGTTCGAGGTCGAGGGCTACCTCCACTACCAGGGCCGCGACCTCGCCGGGCGCTTCGACGCCAACTCGTACCTGTACCTGACGCGCGCGATGGACCTGTACGATGCCGGGGCGGGCTACGCGTCGCGCGAGGAGGCGTACCGGAGGATCGAGGCCGACGTCCTCTTCGTCGGGGTTTCGAGCGACTGGCTCTTCCCGGCCGCCGAGGTAAGGGAGACCGTCGAAGAGGCGAGGCGGGCCGGTGCGAAGGTCCGGTACGAGGAGATAGAGTCAGAGAACGGGCATGATGCGTTTCTGAAAGACTGGGACGAGCTAAGGGCGGCCGTCGGGCCGTTCCTCAACGAGTAGGAGGCAAAGAAGATGACCGACACCGCAGATCAGAAGGCCCAGGAGCGCCAGTACGGCTTCGACACCCTGGCGCTGCACGCAGGGCAGGAGGTCGACTCGGCGACGACGGCGCGGGCCGTCCCGATCTACCAGACCACCTCCTACGTCTTCAACGACACCGAGCATGCGTCCAACCTCTTCTCCCTCGCCGAGGAGGGGAACATCTACACCCGCATCATGAACCCGACCACCGACGTCTTCGAGAAGCGCATAGCCGCCCTCGAAGGGGGCGTGGGGGCGCTCGCGACCGCGTCCGGGCAGGCGGCCCAGACCCTGGCTATCCTCAACATCGCGGGGGCGGGGGACGAGATCGTCTCGGCGGCCGCCCTCTACGGCGGGACCTACAACCTCTTCCACTACACGCTCCCCAAGATTGGGATAAACGTGAAGTTCGTGGACTCCAAGGATCCCGAGGGTTACCGCGAGGCCATCACGGAGAAGACCAAGGCCATTTACGCGGAGACCGTCGGCAACCCCGCGCTCTACACCCTGGACATCGAGGCGGTTGCGGCGATCGCCCACGAGGCTGGCGTTCCGCTCATCGTGGACAACACCCTCCCCTCGCCCTACCTCGTCAACCCGCTCAGGCACGGCGCGGACATCGTCGTCGAGTCGGCGACGAAGTTTATCGGTGGGCACGGGACGACGATCGGCGGCGTGATCGTGGACGGGGGCTCGTTCCCCTGGGACAACGGGAATTTTCCGCAGTTCACCGAGCCTGACCCGTCGTACCACGGGCTGGAGTTCTACCCGGCGCTCGGCGAGATGTCCTACATCCTCAAAGCGCGCGTCCAGATGCTCCGCGACTACGGTCCGGCCCTCAGCCCGTTCAACAGCTTCCTGCTCATACAGGGCCTTGAGACGCTGCCCCTGCGCATGGAGCGCCACTCGCAGAACGCGATGGCGGTAGCGGAGTTCCTCTCCGCGCACGACAAGGTCAACTGGGTCAACTACCCGGGCCTGACGGACCACCCGGGTCACGAGGTCGCGAAAAAGTACCACCGGCAGGGGATGTTCGGGGCGATCCTGGGCTTCGGCATCGAGGGAGGTCTGGAGGCCGGCAAGAAGTTTATCGACAGGTTAGAGCTGCACAGCCTGCTGGCGAACGTCGGCGACGCGAAGAGCCTTGTGATCCACCCGGCCTCCACGACTCACCAGCAGCTCAGCGCCGAGGAGCAGGCCTCCACCGGGGTGACGGACGACTACATCCGCCTCTCCGTCGGCCTGGAGAGCATCGAGGACATCCTGGCAGACCTAGATCAAGCGTTGAACGGAGCGTGAACGGATTGCGTAACGATGACCCCCTGGTAATCAAGTTCGGGGGAACCTCCGTCGGGGGAGGCGCGCAGTTTGTACGCGCCTCCTCCATCGTCGCCGGGGCCGCGTCGGAGCGCCCCGTGGCCGTCGTCGTCTCGGCGATGTCCGGGACTACCGACACCCTCCTCGGCTACGCGGACCTCACGGGGGACGTTACCCCCGGAGAAGGCCCCCTCGCCGAACTCCACCGCTCCCTCGCCGACCGCCACCTCGCCGCCATCCGCGAGGCGGTCTCGCCGGAGCTTCGGCCCGCGGTGGAAAGCCGGGTTCTGGACCTGCTCCAGAAGCTGATAGAAGCCATAGGGGCGCCGCCGGACGCACACGGGCCGGTCGCGCGGCGGGCGCGCATCGCGGTCTTCGGCGAGCGCCTCTCGGCCGCCATCCTCGCCGCCGCGATAAGCAGCCGGGGCGTGGCCGCCTCCGTCGTTGCGGAGGACCCGATCAGCACGGACTCGGTCTTCGCGGAGGCCGAGGTCGACGTGACCGGGACGCGCGAGCGATGTTCGCGCTACGTCGCGCCCCTCCTGGAGGACGGGAGCGTCGCGGTCGTGCCGGGGTTCGTCGGACGTTCGCCGGAAGGGTTGCCGACCACGCTCGGGCGCGGAGGCTCCGACCTCTCGGCGACGGTGGTCGGGCGGGGGATCGGGGCTTCGGAGGTCTGGATCATGTCCGACGTCGACGGCGTGCTGGACGCGGACCCGCGCCTCGTCCCGGATGCCGCCCTCTTGCCGCGCCTCTCCTACCGCGAGGCTGGAGACTTCGCGGAGCTCGGGGCGAAGGTGCTCCACCCGCGCACGATGGAGCCCGCCGCCGAGGTCGGCATGGAGGTGCTGGTCCGCAACACCTTCAACCCGGAGTGCGCGGGCACCCGCGTCACGGACTCCGAGGAGAGCTCGGGCGTGCGCTGCGTCGCGCTGCGGCCGAGCCTCTCCATAGAGCTTCCCTGCGCCACGGGGCACCGCCGGGAGGCGTCGGCGGTCGTATGCATCGGGTCGCCGGACGAGCGGGACCTCCGGCGCGGGCAGGAGAAGCTTCGCCGCTCGGGCATCAACCCCGTGCACGCCGGGATCGCCGCGGCGGGCCTCGTCTTCGTGGTCTTCGAGGAGAGGGCCGAGGAGGCCCTGAGGGTGCTGCACGACGGCCTCGTCTCGCGCGACGAGGTCGCCGCAGAGGAGGTCGCGTGAGACGCGTCGAGATCGTGCAGCTCGGCCTCGGATACGTCGGCCGGGCCGTGGCCCAGATCGTCATAGAAGAGCGCAAGCGCTGGCTGGAGACCCTGGGCCTCGACCTCCACTACCATGCCGTCGCTGACACCTCCGGCGCGCTGGTCGGCGAGGAACTGCTGCCGCAGGCGCTCCGGCTGAAGGAAGACGGCGGCAAGCTCTCCGAGCTAGGGGTGGAGCCCGTCAGGGACGTGCTGGCGGCCGAGCCGGAGGGGGGCGTCACGCGCATCGTCGTGGACCTCGCGGTGCACGGCGGCACCTTCGACCTGGACCTGCTCGGCGTGCAGAACGGCTCGTGCCTCGTCCTCTCCAACAAGGGACCCCTCTCCGGGGGGACGGAGCAGTACGAGAGCCTGATCGAGGCTGCCGGCGACAGGCTGTGGTACGAGGCTACCGTCGGCGCCGGTATGCCCATAATCTCCACGCTCAAGGGGCTCATGGAGACCGGGGACGAGGTGATCGAGATACAGGCGAGCCCGAGCGGCACCTTGGGCTTCATCATGAGCGCGGTCGAGGGCGGAAGGTCGTTCTCCGAGGCCGTAAAGGAGGCGGTGGCGCTCCACTACGCGGAGCCCGACCCCCGCGACGACCTCTCCGGCCTCGACGTGGCGCGAAAGGCGATCATCCTGGCCCGCACGATGGGGCGGGAGATAGAGCCATCGGAGATCCCCTACGAGTCCCTCGTCCCCGAGGGCTTGCAGGAGGTGCCGCTGCCGGAGTTCATGGAGCGCCTGCCCGAGGCGGACGACGACTTCGCCCGCAGGATGCACGCGGTGAAGGAGAACCACATGCTCCGCTACCTCGCGCGCATCCCGGCCGAGGGTCCGATAGAGGTCGGTCTGACGGAGGCCGCGGTGGAGACGCCGTTCGGCCCCATAAGCGGCCCCGAGAACGTCTTCGACTTCCGCACGCGCCGCTACTCGGACGTGACGCTCACCGTCACGGGGCCGGGGGCCGGACCGGAGCGGACGGCGAGCGGGGTCGTCGGGGATATGCTGGATATCGTTGGCAAGATCGTGAGAGACGAGGAGAACTGAGATGAGCGAGGGGTACACGGTAGCTGTGGTAGGCGCGGGCCTCGTGGGCGAGAGGCTCGTGGCCGAGCTCAGGAGGCGGAACTTCCCCCTCAAGGAGCTACGCGTCCTGGCCCGGAGCGCGCGCACGTCGGTCCTCGACGGGGAGACCTTCGAGGTCGGGGTCGCCGAGCCCGAGGCGTTCGAGGGGGTGGATATCGCGCTCTTCGCCGGGACGGAAGGCGAGAAGGGGGCGGCGGTCCAGCTCGCGCGCGAGGCCACGGCCAGGGGCGCGGTCGTCATAGACAACGGCAGCGACTTCCGGCTCGAGCCCAACGTGCCGCTCGTGGTGCCGGAGGTCAACGCCGAGGCCGCGCGCCACCACGACGGTATCGTCGCGAACGGCAACTGCTCGACGATACAGATGGTCGTCACGCTCGCCCCTATAGCGCAGCGTTTCGGCCTGAAG
>CADCVI010000035.1 GCA_902806105.1 uncultured Rubrobacteraceae bacterium | reverse complement strand
GCCGTCGACACGTACGTGCCCGAGCCGGAGCGGGCGATCGACCGGCCGTTCCTGCTGGCGGTGGAGGACGTGTTCACGATCCAGGGGCGCGGGACGGTGGCGACGGGCCGCGTCGAGGCCGGGGAGATCGGGCTGAACACGGAGGTCGAGGTCGTGGGGGTGCGCCCGACGAGGAAGACGGTCGTCACGGGCGTGGAGATGTTCAACAAGTCGATGGACAAGGCCCAGGCCGGGGACAACATAGGCGCCCTGCTTCGCGGGGTGAAGCGCGAGGACATAGAGCGGGGCCAGGTTTTGGCCAAGCCCGGCTCGATCACGCCTCACACGAAGTTCAAGGCCGAGGTGTACGTGCTCTCCAAGGAGGAGGGCGGGCGGCACACGCCGTTCTTCTCGAACTACCGGCCGCAGTTCTACTTCCGCACGACGGACGTGACGGGGGAGATAAGGCTGGAGGAGGGCGTCGAGATGGTGATGCCCGGGGACAACACGGTGATGAACGTGGAGCTGATAGCGCCGATAGCGATGGACGAGGGTCTGAACTTCGCGATCCGCGAGGGCGGCCGGACGGTCGGCGCCGGCGTCGTCACCGAGATAGTGGAGTAGTAGGCATATGGCCGTATCCAAGATTCGGATAAAGCTGAAAGCCTATGACCACGAGGTCATAGACAAGACGGCGAAATCTATTGTGGAGACGGCGGAGCGGACCGGGGCCTTCGTATTTGGCCCCGTCCCTCTGCCGACGAAGAGGAGTGTTTACACGGTGATCCGTGGTCCCTTCAAGGACAAGGATTCCCGCGAGCACTTCCAGCTCCAGACGCACAAGCGACTCATAGACATCCAGCAGCCCACCCCGAGGACGGTCGATTCGCTCCAGCGGCTCGACCTCCCGGCGGGCGTCAACATCGAGATTAAGGCTACCTAAGGTTATGGCGACTGCATTATTCGGGCGCAAGAAGCACATGACCCAGGCGTTCCAGGACGACGGCACGCTCGTTAGCGTGACCGTCATAGAGGTCGAGCCGAACTTCGTCACCGCCGTACGCACGGCGGACGTCGACGGCTACGACGCGGTCCAGG
Organism: uncultured Rubrobacteraceae bacterium; assembly: GCA_902806105.1. The sequence goes on along the minus strand of CADCVI010000035.1, from coordinate 49,869 downwards.
TAGGCTTCGGGGTCGTGCCGACGCGCAAGGTGAACAAGCCCCACGCGGGCCAGTTCGAGAAGCACGAGGCTCCGCCGAGGAGGTACGTCCGCGAGCTCCGGGGCGTCTCCGGCGAGGTGGGCAGCACCATCGGCCCCGACGTCTTCGGCGAGGGCGACAAGGTCCACGTGACCGCGGTCTCCAAGGGGAAGGGCTTCCAGGGGACCGTCAAGCGTCACGGCTTCGGCCGTGGCCCGGTCTCGCACGGCTCGCACAACGTCCGGGCTCCGGGCTCGGTCGGCGCTTCGGCGGACCCGTCAAGGGTCTTCCCGGGCCAGCGCATGCCGGGGCAGATGGGCAACACGGGCGTTACGGTCAAGAACCTCCGGGTCGTGGCCGTGGATGCCGAGAACAACGAGCTCTGGGTGCGCGGCGGGGTGCCGGGCGGCAAGGGCTCGATCGTCAAAATCCGGAAGGCGGGTGAGTAGGATGGCGAAAGCGAACCTGTTCGACGCCGGTAGCGGCAGCATGTCCGAGCTGGACCTGACGGGCCCGCTCTTCGAGACGGAGCCCAAGGAGCACGTTATCCATCGCGCGGTGATCGCCGAGCTCGACGCCCGGCGCCGTTTCACGGCCTCGACGAAGGGCCGCAGCGATATACAGGGCTCCGGCCGCAAGCTGTACCGTCAGAAGGGGACCGGCCGGGCGCGCGCGGGCGACATCAAGCCGCCCAACCGGGTCGGCGGCGGTACCTGGGGCGGCCCGAAGCCCAAGAGCGGCTACGGGGCGCACAAGAGGATCAACCGCAAGGAGGCCAAGGCGGCGTTCCTGGGCGCGATGTCCGCGAAGGCCGCGGACGGCGAGCTCTTCGTGCTCGACGCCCTGAGCTTCGAGAAGCCCTCCACCAAGGAGGCGCGCGGGATCTTCGAGCGGATGGGGCTCCAGGGCCCGGTCCTGGTTATCGTGACGGACGAAGACGAGCACGCCGAGCTCTCGTTCCGCAACCTGCCGAAGGTTACCGTCGTACGGCCCTACGAGTATGGGGTGTACGAGCTTCTGAGGGCGCGCGAGGTCGTGTACTCGCGGTCCGCCTACGATCGGCTGACCCGCGAGCGCGAGGAGGTCGGGGCTTAATGGATCCGCACCAGGTAATCATCCGTCCGGTCATCTCGGAGAAGAGCTACAACCTCATCGAGACCGAGGGACAGTACACGTTCCAGGTAGACCGGCGGGCGAACAAGAACCAGATCAAGCAGGCCGTCGAGCTGGCGTTCGACGTGAAGGTCCACAAGGTGAACACGGCGAACATGAAGAGCAAGCCGAAGCGCCAGGGCCTGACGCGGGGCCGCACCGCGAACTGGAAGAAAGCCGTCGTCCGCCTGCAGGCGGGCGAGCGCATAGAGCTGTTCGAGGGGGTCTAGAAGCATGCCAGCGAGACGCTACAGGCCGACGAGCGCGGGCCGGAGGAACTCTTCGGTCCTCACGCGCGACTCGGTCACCAGGGAGAAGCCGGAGAAGGGCCTCGTCAGGAAGCTCCACAAGACGGGCGGGCGGAACAACAAGGGCCGCATCACCACCCGTCACATCGGGGGCGGCCACAAGAGGCGCTACCGGCTCATAGATTTCAAGCGCAACAAGGACGGCGTTCCCGCCACGGTCGCGTCGGTCGAGTACGACCCGAACCGGTCCGCGAACATCGCGCTGCTCCACTACCACGACGGCGAGAAGCGCTACATTCTGGCGCCGCGTAACCTGACGGTCGGGAGCATCGTCGAGAGCGGTCCCGACGCCGACGTCGACGTCGGCAACGCCCTGCCGCTCAACCGGATACCGGTCGGTACCGTGATCCACAACGTCGAGCTCGAGCCGGGCCGCGGCGCGCAGATGGCGCGGAGCGCCGGTACGAGCGCGCAGCTTACCGCTCGCGAGGGTGCTTACGTGACCCTGCGGCTCCCCTCCGGGGAGAGGCGCCGGGTTCGTTCGGAGTGCCGGGCGACCGTTGGTGTGGTCGGGAACCAGTCGCACCAGAACGTGCGCTGGGGCAAGGCCGGGCGCAAGCGTCACCTCGGCATCAGGCCGACGGTGCGCGGTACCGTCATGAACCCGGTCGACCACCCGCACGGCGGTGGCGAGGGCAAGTCGACCTCGGGCCGGGCGCCGGTCAGCCCGACGGGCAAGCTCGCTCAGGGCTCGCCCACCAGGAAGAAGCACAAGCAGTCGGATGCCTTGATCGTCAGGCGTCGTCGTAAGGGAAGGAGGCGCTAGTCGATGACGAGATCATCCAAGAAGGCGCCGTTCGTGGAGGAGCGCTTGATGGAGCGCATCCTCCGGATGAACGAGAACAACGAGCGGCGGATGCTGAAGACGTGGAGCCGGGCGAGCGTCATCTACCCGGAGTTTGTCGGCCACACCGTGGCCGTGCACGACGGGCGCAAGCACGTGCCCGTGTTCTGCACGGAGAGCATGGTCGGCCACAGGCTCGGCGAGTTCGCCCCGACGCGGACGTTCCGGACGCACGTGAAGAGCGACCGGACCGCGAGGAGGCGCTAGCATGAAGGCCGTAGCCAAGTTCGTGAGGATCGCGCCGCGCAAGGCGCGCCTCGTGGCCGACGAGATCCGGGGTAAAAGCTACCCGGAGGCTCGCGCCACGCTCATGTACACGAACAAGCGTGCAGCCGAGATCGTCGGCGGCGTCGTGAACAGCGCCGCTGCGAACGCGGAGCACAACCTGGACGCCAACCCGGACGAGCTCGTGGTCAGGACCATCAAGGTCGACGAGGGTCCGACCATCAAGCGTTTCCGTCCCCGCGCCATGGGCCGGGCGACCATGATCCGCAAGCGGACCTGCCACATAACCGTGGAACTGGAAGCCCCCGTGGGCGCTGCCGTCGCGGTAGATACGCCCGAGGGCGAGGAGGAGTAGTTTGGGTCAGAAAATACATCCGGAGGGCTTCAGGCTCGGGGTCAAGCGCAAGGGCGAGAAGGTCGACTTCAAGAGCAGCTGGTACTCGGACCGCGACTTCGCGGAGCTCTTGGGCGAGGACCTGAAGATCCGGGCGCACATCGAGAAGAAGCTCAGGCGGGCCGGGATCGCGAACATCACGATCCGGAAGGCCGCCGAGCAGGGCGAGGTCGCCGTGGACATCCACACGGCCCGGCCCGGCATCGTGATCGGCAAGGGTGGGTCCGAGGTCGACGCTTTGCGCAACGAGCTTCAGAGCTTGACCAGGAAGAAGGTCCAGGTCAACGTGCGCGAGGTCTCGCGCCCCGAGCTCAACGCGCAGCTTGTCGCCGAGTCCATCGCGGAGCAGCTCGAGGGCCGGGCGGCTTTCCGCCGGACCATGAAGCGGGCGCTCCAGAGCTCCATGCGCTCCGGCGCCGAGGGCGTGAGGATCCGCTGCGGCGGTCGTCTCGGTGGTATCGAGATGAGCCGCGAGGAGACCATCTCCGAGGGGCGGGTTCCGCTGCACACGCTGGACGCGGACATCGAGTACGGCTTCAAGGAGGCCAAGACTCAGATGGGCCAGATCGGCGTGAAGGTCTGGATCAACCACGGCGTCCACGAGGACGAGCTTTCGGGGGGTCGTTAAGCGATGCTCGTACCAAAGAAGCTCAAGTACAGGAAGCCGCACCGCGGCAGGATGCGCGGCCTCGCCAAGGGTGGGACCGAGATCGAGTTCGGCGAGTACGGGTTGCAGGCGCTAGAGGCGTCCTGGATCACCAACCGCCAGATCGAGGCCGCCCGTATCGCGATGACCAGGAAGATCAAGCGTGGCGGTAAGGTGTGGATCAACATCTTCCCGCACAAGGCGGTCACCAAGAAGCCTGCCGAGACCCGCATGGGGAGCGGCAAGGGTAGCCCCGAGGGCTACGTCGCCGTGGTCAAGCCCGGGCGCATGATGTTCGAGATGAGCGGGGTCAACGAGGAGCTGGCGCGCGAGGCGATGTCTCTCGCGGCGCAGAAGCTCCCGATAAAGACCCGGTTCGTGGTTCGTGGAGGTGTGCAGTAGTGAAGGTCGCCGAGGTGCGGGAGCTCGGGGTTGAGGAGATAGAGCGCCGCGTCGCCGAGACGCGGCGGGAGCTCTTCAACCTGCGCTTCCAGCACGCGACGGGTCAGTTGGAGAACACGGGACAGCTCAGCGAGGTCAAGAAGAACATCGCTCGCCTCCTGACGGTCCTGAACAAGAAGCAGCGGGAGAACGCATAGTGACGGAAGAAAGGGAGAACCAGCAGGAGGGGCAGACGACGGAGCCCGTCGTCAACGACGTCCCCCCCGGGGAGACCATGGAAGCGGGCCTGGAGACAAGCCTGGCGAAGGGTCCGGCGCTGGATCAGGACGAGGGTCCGGTACAGGACCCGAAGTCGGATCGGAACACGCGCAAGGAGCGGGTCGGTCTCGTGGTCAGCGACAAGGCCCAGAAGACCGTGACCGTCTCCGTCGAGACGCTCGTGAGGCACCCGAAGTACAAGAAGCGCGTCAGGAGCTCCAAGAAGTTCATGGTGCACGACGAGGGTGACACGGCGCGCATCGGGGATACCGTCAGGATCATCGAGACGCGGCCGATGTCGGCGAAGAAGCGGTGGCGGCTCGCGAACATCATCTCGAGGGCCGAGTAGTGATCCAGAACGAGACCAGGCTAAAGGTCGCCGACAACTCGGGGGCGAGGAGCATCCTCACCATCCGGGTGATGGGCGGCAGCCGGCGGAGAAACGCCGGCATAGGAGACGTGATCGTCGCGACCGTCAAGGAGGCGACGCCCGGCGGCGGCGTCAAGAAGGGCGAGGTCGTCAAGGCGGTCGTCGTGAGGACGAAGAAAGAGACGCGGAGGGACGACGGATCGTACATACGGTTCGGCGAGAACGCGGGCGTCATCATCAACAACGATGGCGCGCCGCGCGGGACCCGAATCTTCGGTCCCGTTGCCCGCGAGCTCAGGGACAAGGGCTACACGAGGATAATCTCGCTGGCCCCGGAGGTTCTCTAACTTATGGGTTTAAGGGTACGGCGCGGGGACACCGTCATGGTGATCTCCGGCAAGGAGAAGGGCAAGCGCGGCGAGATCGAGCGGGTCATTCCGGCGAAGAACCGGGTGGTCGTCGGCGGCGTGAACGTCAGGACGCGCCACGCGAGGCCGAGCCAGCAGAACCAGGAAGGCCTCTTCACGTTCGAGGCGCCGATAGACGCGTCGAACGTGATGCTCGTCGACGATGAGGGCAACCCCACGCGGGTCGGCTACCGCTTCGACGAGGCCGGCAAGAAGATCCGGGTGAGCAAGAGGTCCGGGAAGGATATCGACTGATGGCGAGGATGAAGGACAAGTACCGGGAGGAGGTAGCCCCGGCGCTTCAGGAGAAGTTCAGCATCCAGAACGTGATGCGGATCCCGAAGATCGAGAAGGTCGTCGTCAACATGGGCGTCGGCGAGGCCGTGGCGAACAGCAAGGCCATGGACGGGGCGATGGAAGACCTCCGCAAGATCACGGGCCAGAAGCCGCAGTTGAGGCGCGCCCGGAAGAGCATCGCCGGGTTCAAGATCCGCGACGGTATGCCCGTGGGCGCCAAGGTCACCCTGCGCGGCGAGAGGATGTGGGAGTTTCTCGACCGTCTCATCTCCATCGCGCTCCCGCGGGTGAGGGACTTCCGGGGCGTGAGCCCGACGGGGTTCGACGGGCGCGGCAACTACGCGCTCGGTCTCAGGGAGCAGTTGATCTTCCCGGAGATCTCCTACGACGAGGTGGACGCCACGCGCGGCCTCGACGTCGCGGTCGTGACGACGGCGGAGACCGACGATGAGGCACGGGAGCTCTTGCGGCTCCTCGGTATGCCGTTCCGGACGAGCTAGGAGCGTGAACAGATGACCAGAAAAGCGTTGTTGGTCAAGCAGCAGAGGCCGCAGAAGTTCGAGGTAAGGGAGTACAGCCGGTGCCAGCGGTGTGGGCGCTCGCGCGGGTACTACCGGAAGTTCGGGCTCTGCAGGATCTGCCTGAGAGAGCTGGCGCACGAGGGCAAGATCCCGGGCGTCACGAAGGCGAGTTGGTAGGTTAGCGATGAGCGTAAACGATCCTATAGCGGACCTCCTTACCCGCATCCGGAACGCGCACATGGCCCGTCACGACACTGTCGTGATGCCGCACTCGAAGATGAAGACGGAGGTGGCCCGCATCCTCAAGGAGCAGGGCTACGTCAGCGACGTCTCCGAGAAGGGCGCGGGAGCCGAGAAGAAGCTCGTGGTAGAGCTCAAGTACGGCCCCGACGGACGCCGCGCGATCACGGGCCTCCGGCGCATGAGCCGGCCGGGCAGGCGTGTGTACCGCAAGCAGACGAACATTCCCCGCGTCCTCGACGGGCTCGGGGTGGCTATCCTCTCGACCTCGCGAGGGATTCTCACCGATCACGAGGCCCGCAGGGCCGGCATCGGCGGCGAAGTCCTTTGCTTCGTCTACTAGGGGTGATGACTAATGTCTAGAATCGGTAGGGCGCCGGTAACGGTGCCGAACGGCGTAAACGTAGAGCTGTCGGACAGGGCCATCGGCGTTAAGGGTCCGAAGGGCGAGCTTACCGTGCCCGTCGGCCGCGGCGTCTCGGTAAGGCAGGAAGACGGCAGCCTGATGGTGGACCGCGAGTCCGACTCCCCGGAGCACCGGGCGATGCACGGGTTGACGCGGAGCCTCCTCCAGAACGCCGTAACGGGCGTGACGGACGGGTTCACCCGGACGCTCCAGATACAGGGCGTCGGTTACAGGGGTGCGCTGCAGGGGCGCGACATAAACCTGCAGGTCGGCTACTCGCACAACGTCCTTGTAGCTCCGCGTGAGGGTATAGACTTCGAGATGCCCAACCCGACCACGATCGTGGTCCGCGGCATAGACAAGCAGCGGGTGGGCCAGCAGGCGGCGGAGATCAGGAAGGTCCGTCCGCCGGAGCCCTACAAGGGCAAGGGCATCCGTTACAGCGACGAGCAGGTCCGGCGCAAGGTCGGCAAGGCCGGATAGGGGAGCGTAAAGAGATATGGCGGTTACGGAGGCCAAGAGGGCCCAGAAGAACAGGCGCCGGGCAAGAATCCGGCGCAAGATCACCGGCACGACGGAGCGGCCACGGCTCTCCGTCTACCGGTCGAACATCCACATCTACGCGCAGCTTATCGACGACTCGACGGGTCGGACGATGGCTGCGGCCGACTCGCGCGAGGTCGAGGGCGCGGAGAACCGCAAGGACGCGGCCCAGAGGGTCGGGGAGCTTATCGCTCGCCGGGCGTCCGAGGCGGGGATAGAGACCGCGGTCTTCGATCGCGGCGGAAACCAGTATCACGGCCGCGTTGCGGCGCTCGCAGAGGGCGCTCGCGAAAACGGCCTGAAAGTCTAGGAGGACACTAGTTTTGGGACGACCGAGAAGCGGAGGCCCCGGTGGCAGAGGACCGGGCGGCCCCGGAGGCCCTGGTGGCAGAGGACCGGGCGGCCCTGGCGGTCCCGGTGGTAGGGGCGGCGGCCCCGGTGGTCAGGGCGGACGTGGCGGCGGTCCGGGTGGCCGCGGCGGCCAGGGCGGCCGTGGCGGTCAGGGCGGACGCGGCGGCGGACGCGGGCGCGACAGGGACAACGAGTTTCAGGACCGCGTCGTCGAGATACGGCGCGTCTCCAAGGTCGTCAAGGGCGGCCGGCGCTTCAACTTCAGCGCGCTGGTAGTAGTGGGCGACGGCAAGGGCCGCGTCGGCGTGGGTCTCGGCAAGGCGAACACCGTTCCGGCGGCGATCGCCAAGGGCCAGGACAAGGCCAAGCGCGAGATGTTCCAGGTGCCGATGCGCAACACGACGATCCCGCACGAGGTCCTGGGCAAGTTCCTGAGCTCGACGGTGATGCTCAAGCCGGCCTCCGAGGGTACCGGTGTTATCGCGGGCGGCGGCGTCCGCGCGGTCCTGGAGCTTGCGGGCATCAAGGACGTGCTCACCAAGGCCCTGGGTTCGACCACCTCGGTCAACCTCGTTCGGGCCACCGTCGACGGCCTGAGGACGCTCCGCTCCAAGGCCACCATCGAGCAGACCAGAGGGGTGAAGATCACGCTATGAGCCCCCTCAAGGTTACGCAGACGAAGAGCGTTATCGGCTCTCTGGAGGGCCACAAGAAGACGATTCGGGCGCTGGGCCTCAAGCGCATCCGGGACTCCCGGGTGCACGGGGATACGCCGCAGATTCGCGGTATGATCCATAAGGTACAGCACCTGATCCGTGTCGAGGAGGTGGACGAGTAGTGAGGCTGAACGAGTTGGCTCCGGCCCCGGGCTCGACGAGGGAGCGCAAGCGCCTCGGTCGCGGCAAGGGTACGGGTCAGGGCAAGACGGCCGGGCGTGGCCACGGGGGCGCGGGCTCGCGCTCGGGCTCGTCGTCCTACGCCGCCTACGAGGGTGGGCAGATGCCGCTTCAGCGCCGTCTTCCGCGCCTCAAGGGGATGGCCCGCGGGCCGCACACCACGGCTCGTCCGAAGGTCTACGCGCCGATCAACATCCTCGAGCTCGCAGAGCTTGAGGGCGACACCTTCGGTATCGAGGAGCTGAAGGCGGCGGGGCTTCTGAGGAAGAAGGCCGGGCTGGTCAAGATCCTCGGCGAAGGGGAGATCGGCCGGGCCATAACGGTCCGCGCGCACGCCTTCTCGGCCTCGGCGCGGGAGAAGATTGAGGCGGCTGGCGGGAGCGTCGAGATACTGGAGCGTTAGAGATGCTCAAGGCACTAGGAAACGCCTGGCGCGTCCCGGAGCTCCGCCGTAAGCTCATGTTTACGGCGATGATGTTGATCCTTTACCGGCTCGGGTCCTACGTACCCCTGCCGGGGGTCAACCGGGAGGCGCTCGAGAACGGGGTTACCGGCGGCAATGCCGTCACGGGGCTCTTCAATACTTTTAGCGGTGGGGCATTCAACCAGCTCGCCGTGTTCTCGCTCGGGATCATGCCGTACATCACGGCGTCTATCGTCATGCAGCTTCTGACGGTCGCGGTGCCGAGGCTGCAGGAACTTGCCAAGGAAGGCGAGACCGGGCAGCAGAAGATCACGCAGTACACCCGTTTCTTTACCCTGGGTCTGGCGGTCGTTCAGTCCATAGCGATGATGTTCTTCTTCCGCAGCGGGCAGCTTATTCCGGGTGCCCTCTCGAACGCGACGCCGATCGACCTGTTCCTCGTGGTCGTAACGCTGACGGCGGGGACGATGCTGATCATGTGGCTGGGCGAGCTGATCACGCAGCGGGGGCTGGGCAACGGCATCTCGCTCATAATCTCGGCGGCGATCCTCTCGCAGGCGCCGGCGGCGGTCAGGGGCCTCTTCGAGAACGGGAGCATCATCACCCTCGTTATCCTCGGCCTCCTCGCGGTGATGATCATCGCGGCGATCGTGTTCGTGAACGAGGGACAGCGGCGCATCCCGATCACCTACGCCAAGCGTCAGGTGGGACGGCGCATGAGCCAGGGCGGGACGACGTACCTGCCCCTGAAGGTCAACATGGCCGGGGTCATCCCGATCATCTTCGCCTCGTCGCTCCTGATCTTCCCGACGATAATCACGCAGTTTCTGGGCGGCGGGAACGACTCGGTCCTGAGCCGGATCGCCGGGTACTTTGCACCGGGTGAGGTGCCTTACCTTGTGTTGTTCGCGCTCCTCATCGTCATGTTCACGTACTTCTACACGGCGGTGCAGTTCAACCCGGTAGAGCACGCGGACAACCTCAAGAAGAGCGGCGGCTACATCCCGGGGATACGTCCCGGCCAGCCGACGGCGCTGTACCTGAACAACGTCCTCACGAGGATCACGCTCTTCGGCGCGCTCTTCCTCGCGACGATCTCGGTCTTGCCGTACCTCTTCACGAGCTTCCTGGATCTTGGCAACCAGATCTTCCTCGGAGGCACCTCGATGCTGATCGTGGTCGGGGTCTCGCTCGACACGGTAAGGCAACTCGAAAGCCAGTTGATGATGAGAAACTACGAAGGGTTCTTGCGTAAGCGATGAGGATCATACTCTTTGGCCCCCAGGGGGCAGGCAAAGGAACACAGGCATCGAGGCTCGCCGAGCATTCCGGCGGGCGTCACATCTCCACCGGCGACCTGGTGCGCGCCGAGATCAAGTCCGGCTCGGAGCTCGGGCAGAAGATCCAGGACTACAACGACCGCGGCGACCTCGTCCCCGACGAGATCATCGTCGAGATGATGAAGCCGCACCTGGATCAGTCGGAGTCGTGGATTCTGGACGGCTTCCCGCGCAACCAGGCTCAGGCGGAGACGCTCGACGAGGCGCTGAAGGAGATCGGCGCCGAGCTCGACAAGGTAGTCGCCCTGGAAGCCCCGGACGACGCCCTGATCGAAAGGCTCTCGGGCCGTCGTCAGAGCGACGCGACGGGGAAGACCTACCACGTCCAGTACGACCCGCCGCCGGAGAACCCCGAGGAAGACCCTGGCCCGTTCGTCCAGCGCAAGGACGACACGGAGGAGGCGATCCGGCACAGGCTCGACGTCTACCACGAGCAGACCGAGCCCCTGAAGGACTACTACGACAAGCAGGGCCTCCTCGTCACGGTCGACGCCACGAGGCCCATACCAGAGGTGACGGACGAGGTGCTGCGGGCCGTGGGAGAAGGCTCCTAAAGACCATGATCGTCCGGAAAAGCCGTTCGGAGCTCGAAACCATGCGCGAGGGCGGCCGCATCACGGCCGCCTGCCTCAAGATGCTTCGGCAGAACGCGAGGGCCGGGGTCACCACGAAGGACCTCGACAGGATGGCCGAGGAGTTCATCTACGAGCGCGGCGGCAAGCCCGAGTTCAAGGGCTACCAGGGCTTCCCCGCCTCCATCTGCGCCTCGCCGAACGACATGATCGTCCACGGCATCCCCGGCCCCTACGAGCTGAAGGAGGGGGACATAATCTCCCTCGACGTGGGGGTCCGCTACGAGGGTTTCGTGACGGATTCGGCGACGACGGTGGCCGTGGGGGAGGTCCCGGAGGAGACGAAGGGGCTCCTCGACATCACGCGCCGGTGCCTCGCGGCTGCGACGGAGGAGATGCGCGTCGGCAAGAGGCTCGGGGACGTGGGGCATGCCATACAGGGCCTCGCGGAGCCGAAGGGGTACGGGGTGATCCGGGATCTCGTCTCCCACGGGGTGGGACGCAAGATGCACGAGGACCCGCAGATCCCGAACTACGGCACACCCGGCACGGGGCCACGCCTCCAGCCCGGGATGACGTTCGCGATAGAGCCCATGATCACGCTCGGCGACTACGACATCCGCATAAGCGAGTGGGACGGCTGGTCGATATACACGACGGACGACTCGCTCGCGGCCCACTTCGAGCACACCATAGCCGTGACCGAGGCGGGCCCCTGGGTCCTCACCGAGGAGTAGGGGGGATTAGGAGAAACGTCCGTGGCGTGGTAGTATAATCGTTTGGTTTCGGTCATCTTGTAACAAGGTAGAGAGAAGAGGCGAGGGAGGTCCTTGGCTAAAGAAGACGTCATTGAGGTGGAGGGCACGATCACCGAGGCGCTGCCTAACACGCAGTTTCGGGTGGAGCTCGACAACGGTCACAACGTGCTCGCGCATATCTCGGGCAAGATGCGGATGAACTACATCCGGATTCTGCCGGGTGACAAGGTCAAGGTGGAGTTGAGTCCCTACGACCTCGACCGGGGTCGCATCACTTACAGGTTCAGGTAGAAGAGAGTGCGAGAAGCGAGGGTTGGAATATGAAGGTACGGGCGAGCGTAAAGCCCTTGTGCGACAGGTGCAAGGTCATAAGGAGGCGGGGCGTGTTGCGCGTCATATGCAGTGCGAACCCTCGCCACAAGCAGAGGCAGGGCTAGCATGGCGCGAATAGCGAGCGTGGACCTTCCGCGCGAGAAGCGGGTCGAGGTCGGGCTGACGTACATCTTCGGGATCGGCCGTTCCACGGCGAAGAAGATCCTCGCGGAGACGGGCATCGACCCGAACACGAAGGTCCGGGACCTGGCCGAGGGCGAGGTCTCGCAGATCCGGCAGTACGTCGATGCGAACGTCGAGGTCGAGGGTGACCTCAGGCGCGAGAACAACCAGAACATCAGGCGGCTCATAGACATCGGCTCTTACAGGGGCATCCGGCATCGCCGGGGGCTCCCGGTGCGCGGGCAGCGGACGAAGACCAACGCCCGTAGCCGCAAGGGACCGAAGCCGTCCATAGGCGGGAGGAAGAAGAAGTAGATGGGTAGGGGCAGGCAGCAGCGGCCGCAGGGCAGGACCCGCGGGGCGAGCAGGACGCGGCGCAAGGTCCGCAAGAACGTCTCGACCGGCATCGTGCACATCAAGAGCTCGTTCAACAACACCATCGTGAGCGTCTCCGACCAGGAGGGCAACGTCATAGCCTGGGAGTCGGCTGGAGCTTTGGGCTTCAGGGGGAGCCGCAAGAGCACCCCGTACGCGGCGCAGATGACGGCCGAGAGCGTGGCGAACAAGGCGATGGACCAGGGCATGAGGCGCGCCGACATCGAGGTCAAGGGCCACGGCTCGGGCCGCGACATGGCGGCGAGGACGTTCCAGAGCATGGGCATCGAGGTCCTCTCCATAAAGGACGTCACCGGCCAGCCGCACAACGGCTGCAGGCCCACCAAGCGAAGGAGGGGCTAGAGGTGGCGCGTTACACGGGACCGAGGGGGAGGCGCGACCGCCGGGCGGGCGTGATGCTCTCCAACATGCGCAAGAACCCGCTGGAGAGGAAGCCGTATCCCCCTGGCGAGCACGGGCGGGGCAGGCAGCGCCAGACGGAGTACGGGCTGCGTCTGCTGGAGAAGCAGAAGGCTCGCTGGTACTACGGGGTCTCGGAGAAGCAGTTCCGCAAGGCCTACGACAAGGCGACGCGGATGCAGGGCGTCACCGGCGAGAACCTCCTCAGGCTCATGGAGCTTCGGATGGACAACGTCGTGTTCCGGATGGGGTTCGCGACGAGCCGGCAGCAGGCGCGCCAGATCGTGGTGCACGGGCACTTCCTCCTCAACGGCCGCAAGCACAACATCCCGTCGGGCATACTGAAGCCGGGGGACGTTATCACGGTCAAGGAGAAGAGCCGGAAGCTAGAGCCGGTGCAGAACGCGGTCGAGCAGGTAGTCGCGGTTCCGCCGTGGCTGGAGGCCGACCACGACAACTTCACGGGACGCTTGCTGCACACGCCCGGGCGCGACGAGATCGACACGCCGGTCGAGGAGCAGCTCATCATCGAGTTCTACAGCCGCTAGGCTGAGCCTCGCGGTCGTCCCTCGGGGGAACCTTTCAATTACAGGTGGTTAGTTTGACGATGTTGGATATAGCGCCACCCCGTTTCAGGGTGGAAGAAGAGAGCGAGCGGCGCGGGCTGTTTGTAGCCGAGCCGCTACCGCGCGGCCTCGGGCATACTTTGGGCAACGCGCTTCGGCGCGTGATGCTCGCGGGGCTCGAGGGTGCCGCGGTGACGAAGATACGGATCGAGGGCGTCAGCCACGAGTTCTCGACCATCGAGGGCGTCAAGGAAGACGTCGTGGACATCGTGCTCAACGTGAAGGGCCTGAAGTTCAAGCTCGAGCGCGAGGAGCCGATAGAGCTCGAGATCATCAAGAGCGGTCCCGCTCAGGTGACCGCGGAGGACATCGACATCAAGGCCGACGTCGAGGTGGTGGATGCGGACCACTACCTGGCGAGCGTCTCCGAGGGCGGCACGCTGGAGATGCGGCTCACGGTCGAGAGGGGACAGGGCTACCGGAGGGCCGACGCGAACAAGAGCGACGCGGACCCGATCGGGGTCATGGCCGTCGACTCCCTGTTCTCGCCGGTGCAGCGGGTGAACTACACCGTCACCGAGACGCGCGCGGGCGCACGGACCGACCTCGACTCCCTGCAGATGGAGGTCTTCACGGACGGGCGCATCGCCCCCAGGGAGGCGTTGCAGGAGGCCGCGAGGCAGCTCACGGATATCCTCGGGCTGTTCACGGACGGCTACAGCAGCGGGGGACGTGCTCAGGTTGCGAACCGGGTGGATCGTCCGGTCATCACGGACGAGCGGCCGGTCGAGGACCTGGAGCTGACGGTCCGTTCCTACAACTGCCTCAAGCGCGAGGGCGTGGACACGATCGGGCAGCTCGCGACGATGACCGAGGAAGAGCTGATGAACATCCGCAACCTCGGGATGAAGAGCGTCGATGAGATCCGCTCGAAGCTCATGGAGTACGGCTACGAACTGGAGAGCGAGGGGATCGTCGATGAGGCACGCTAAGCGCGGGCGCAAGCTGAATCGTATGGCCGCCCACCGGCGGTCGATGATGGGCACCATGGCCGGCCAGGTCATCACCCACGGGCGTATCAAGACTACCGCTCCGAAGGCCAAAGAGGTCCGGAGCGTCGTGGACAAGCTGATCACGCTCGCCAAGAAGGACGACCTCGCCGCCCGGCGGCAGGCGGTCAAGGTCCTGAAGGACAAGACGGTCGTGCGCCGCCTCTTCGAGGACGTCGCCCCGGACCTCGACGACCGCGATTCGGGCTACACCCGCATCCTCAGGCTCGGCCCGCGCCTCGGCGACGGCGTCGAGGCGGTCTACCTGGAGCTGGTCAACCACACGGTGGAGTAGCTCGTAGCCCCCGAACGATACGAAGCACCCGACGAAGGGGCCCGCCACGGCGGGCCCTTCGTCGTCTCTTGTCACGGGGTCGCCTTCCGTTATCCCGGCGAACCCGAACCGGCGCTGACGGGCGTGAGCTTCGGGGTTCGGCGCGGCGAGTACGTGGGCATCGTGGGGCCGAACGGCGGCGGAAAGTCGACGCTCGTGCGGCTGCTGAACGGGCTGCTCGTCGCGGAGGAGGGGCGGGTCCGGGTGGCGGGCCTGGATCCCGCCTCGGATCCGTTCGGGGTTCGGAGGAAGCTCGGGATGCTGTTCCAGAACCCGGAGAACGGGCTGGTCGCGCCCTTCGTCGAGGACGACGTGGCCTTCGGGCTGGAGAACCTCGGGGTGGAACGCGTGGAGATGCGCGCGCGGGTGGCCGAGGCGATCCGCGCGGTCGGGCTCGCCGGGTACGAGCGGCGCGAGCCCCATACGCTCTCGGGGGGGGAGAAGCAGCGCGTGGCGCTCGCGGGGATACTCGCGGTGGGGCCGGAGATCCTGGTTCTCGACGAGCCTACCGCCATGCTGGACGGGAAGGGGCGCGAGGAGGTCCTGGAGCGCGTCCACGCGTTGCGGGGGACCCGGACCATCCTGCACGTGACGCATCACCTGGAGGAGCTTCTGGACGCCGACCGCATCCTCGTCCTGAACGCGGGACGGCTCGTCGCGGACGTCCCTCCCCGGCGCCTCGTCTCGGACGAAGCCCTTCTCCGCGAGAACCGGCTCGTCTTGCCGACCACCCTGCGGCTCGCGGCCGGACTCGGCCTTCTGGATACCGGAGGAACGTTGCCCCGTGGCCCGGAGGAGCTTGCCGGGGAGGTGCGCGAGCGGGCGAGCGGGCGGCTCCGGCACGGGGGGAGGCGGGCACGGTGAGGATCGAGCTGCGAGACGTCTACCATGCGTACGCCGCCGGCACGCCGCTTGAGGTGGTGGCGCTGCGGGGCGTCTCGCTCCGCGTCGAGCCGGGGGAGGTGCTCGCGGTCGTGGGCGGGACGGGCTCGGGGAAGAGCACCCTCGTGCAGCACCTGAACCTGCTCCTCGAGCCCACGAGCGGGGAGGTCCTCGTCGACGGGGTGGACGCGAGAAGCCTGAACAGGGCCGAGCTCAGGCGGCGCGTCGGGCTGGTCTTCCAGTTCCCCGAGGCGGCGCTGTTCGCGCCAACCGTGAGGGAGGACGTGGCGTTCGCCCCGCGCGCGATGGGGCTGAGCAAAGATGAGGTCGAGGAGAGGGTGGATCTCGTCCTGAACACCCTCGGGATCGGGCATCTGGCCGGGCGGGTGCCTCATTCTCTCTCGGGCGGTGAGAAGCGGCGGGTGGCGATCGCGGGCGTCCTTGCGATGGGGCCGGAAGTTCTGGTCCTCGACGAGCCGACCGCGGGCCTTGACCCCGCGACGCGGGGAGACCTGCTCGGTACGATCCGTGGGCTCCGGGACGGGGGCGGAGCGGTGGTCCTCGTCTCCCACGACCTGGATGAGGTAGCCGAGGTAGCCGACCGCGTCTGCGTCGTGGAGAACGGCACCGTGGCCGCCGTGGGGAAGCCCGAAGACGTGTTCTACGCGGACGCCGCGTCGCCGATGGCCCCGGCCACGGTGCGCGTAGCGCGAGACCTGCGCGGGGATTATCCGGAGATCGGGAGGCCCGTCGCCTTCGGGGAGACGCTCGCGGCGCTCAGGGCAGTCCTGGGCGGGTAGGGGGTCTCCGTGCGGACGCTCGGACAGTTTTATCCCGTCGACTCGCCGGTCCACGCCCTGGACGCGCGCGCCAAGATCCTGGCCGTCGCGATCCTCGCGGTCGGGCTGTTCGCCGTGGGTTCGCTCGCCGGCTTCCTCGTCGTGGGGGCGGCGCTGCTCCTGTGCGTCGCGGCGAGCAGGGTCCCTCCCGGTACCTTTCTCGCCTTCGTGCGGCCGGTCCTGCCCATCGTACTCGCCACCGCCCTCTTTCAGGCGCTGTTCTCGCGTGAGGGGGAGGTTCTTCTCCAGTGGGGCTTTGTGGAGGTCCGGGACGCGGGGCTGAGGCTCGCGGCGTTCCTGGTCTTGAGGATACTGTTGCTCGTCGGGGCGGCCGGGCTCCTGACGGCGACGACCTCGCCGCTCGCGCTGGCCGATGGGATCGAGGACCTTCTCTCGCCGCTCAAGAAGTTACGCCTCCCCGTACACGAGGTGGCGATGATGATGTCCATAGCGCTCCGGTTCGTCCCGACGCTGGCGGACGAGGCCGCGAGGATACTCAAGGCCCAGGCCGCGAGGGGCGCCGACTTCTCCGAGGGCGGCCTGTTCAAGAGGGCCCGGGCGATGCTCCCGGTGCTCGTTCCGCTCACGGTGGGCGCCTTCCGGCGGGCCGACGAACTCGCCGAGGCGATGGAGAGCCGGGGCTACAACGGGGGCGAGGGACGTACCCGCTACCGGGAGCTGCGCTTCGGTCCGCGCGACGGTCTCGCGCCGGTCCTCGCCGCCGTCGTCGTGGCCGTCGCGGTCTCGCTGTGAGGTACGCCGGTCTCGTGGAGTACGACGGGACGGATTTCGCCGGGTGGGCCGCCCAGCCCGGTCGCCGGACCGTCGAGGCGACGCTCGCCGGCGCCCTGGAGACCATCCTGCGCCATCCCGTAAAGCTGACCGTCGCGGGCCGCACCGACGCGGGGGTGCACGCCTCGGGGCAGGTCGTCTCGTTCACGGCCCCGACGAGGTTTTCGCCGTCCTCCCTGGCTTACAGGACCACGGCCGTACTCCCGCCGGACGCCGCTCTCAGGCGCTGCGTCGCGGTGGACGAGGGCTTCGACGCCCGCAGGGACGCGACGAGCCGCAGCTACGAGTACAGGGTCCTGGACGACGACATCCGCTCGCCCCTGGAGCGCCACAGGGCCGTACACGTCATAAGGAGGCCGGACCCCGCCTTGCTCCACGAGGCCGCGTCGCTGATCCGGGGAACCCACGACTTCCGGGCCTTCACCCCGTCCAGGAGCCGCCACGTCCGCTTCGTACGCGCCGTCGAGGAGTCGTGGTGGGAGGAGCGGAGCGGCTTGCTGGTTTATCGGATCTCCGCGAACTCGTTCCTCTACGGGATGGTCCGCGCCCTGGTAGGTACGATGCTGGAGGTGGGGCAGGGGAGGCGCAGCCTTCAGGCGTTCGCCGGTCTCCTGAACGGCGGCGAGCGGAGCGAAGCGGGCCCCGCCGCCCCCGCTCGCGGCCTGACGCTGGTCGGCGTGGGGTACGAGAGCCCGGTCTTCAAGGGAGGAAGCTCATGAAGGGTGACGAGACCTGGAATCTACTGCGGGATATCGACGCTTACGTCGAGGGGCTCTTCGCGCCGCCCGACCCGGTTCTGGAGGGTGTCCTCCGGCGCTCGCATGAGGCGGGGCTGCCGGAGATACAGATTTCACCGAATGGAGGAAAGCTTCTGCAGCTGCTCGCTGAGATCTCCGGGGCGCGGCGTATCCTGGAGGTGGGGACGCTCGGCGGCTACAGCACCATCCACCTCGCGAGGGCTCTGCCCGAAGAAGGGTGTTTGATCTCCCTGGAACTCGACGGGCGACACGCGGGGGTGGCTCGCGAGAACATCGGCGACGCCGGCTTCTCCGAGAAGGTCGAGGTGCGCGTCGGCGACGCGAAGGAGCTTCTGGCCGCGATGATAGACGAGCCCGTCGAGCCCTTCGACCTCGTGTTCATAGATGCCGACAAGGGCAGCTATCCCGAGTACCTGGAGCGGGCGATACGGCTCTCGCGGCCCGGCTCCGTCATCCTCGCGGACAACACCATCAGGGGCGGAGCCGTCCTGGACCCGAGGGACGAGTCCGCCCGGGCGACACGGAAGTTCAACGAGGGGCTGGCCCGGGATCCCCGGCTGTCCGCCCTCATCCTTCCCCTGATCCGGATGAACGTCGATGGACTGGCTATCGCCCGGGTGATCTAAACCTAGGAACTTGCAGTTCGTGATCGAAGGGGGGCGAGGGCGCCGGTACTGCTCACGCGGGTCCCGCCGAGGGTACCCTCTCCGAGCCCCGTGTCTTGTCTGGTGGTCTGCTGGACGCGGGAGAGTCCGTACCGTCAAGGGGCGCGTGTAGCGTGGCATCGGCCTTCGACGCGTGCCCGTTCGAGGGGGAGGATTTCTTCCCCGGACCGGGCAGGTCGTGAGGAGCCGTCCGAATCCAGCGGCCCCTTTCGCCATTGTCTCCTCGTTTCTCGCCGTCCAGAGAGGGGTAGTGGAACGATCGAGATCATCTTGGGCCGGCACGGAATCTCTGGGCCCCCGGACGGGAGGACGAAGCGGTGGACGAGAACGAGAAGAACAGGCCGAAGGGTGACCCCGGGCGGACGGGTGAGGGAGAAACCTCACGAGGTGCGGAGGAGCCGGTACTGCCCCCGGCCCCGCAGGTGCCGGAGGAGGACCTCCCCCCGCCTCCCCGGGTAGGAACGGAGGACTTGTCTACGCCGCCGCAGGTTGGTGCAGAGGAACTGTACTCGGCCCCCGGGGCGCCGGAAGAACAACTGCCTCCGGCACCCCGGGTGCAAGAAGAGAGCCTGCCTCAAGCTCCGAGCGTGCCGGAAGAGAACCTCTCCTCGGCCCCCGAAACCACCTCCCAGGAGCTGCCACCGCCGCCTCCGGCCCCTCCGGCCGAGTTGGGGACAGCGCCGGGACCGGTACCGACTCAGAACCTTTCGCCGCCCCCTCCCGTGCCGGAGGAGGAGTTATCATCCGCCCCCGAGGTCCCTTCCGAGGAATTGCCGCCGCCTCCGGCCGGTGCGTCCGCGGACCTCGGAACAGGTCCGGAGACCGTGCCGACCCAGGATCTCTCACCGCCTCCTCCGATACCCGAGGAGAAGTTGTCATCGGCCCCCTCGGTTCCCGCCCAGGAGATATCGCCGCCCCCGGATGTTCCGAGCGAAGAAGTGTCGCCGCCGCCGGAGGTCGAGAGCCAGGAGCCCGCGCAACCGGCACCGACATCGGGTTCGTCCGAGGCCTTCGAGAGCCGTATAGAGGAGGTCGAGATGGCCATCCCCGTGATCGAAGAGGAGCTCGTCGTTATCAAACGCCCCGTGATCAAGGAGGAGCTGAGGATAAGGAAGAGGGTCGTCGAGGAGGAGGAGATCATCGACGTCGACCTGCGCAAGGAGGAGGTCGAGATAGACGACACCTCCGGTAGGGCTCGAGGAGTTTGAAGCCGCGCTAGGAGAGCTCATCGGGACATGGGGCAGAAGGCGCTCCGGCGGGTCACTCTTCGCCCCCCCCGCCGGAGCAGGGTGCGGTGAAAGGGATGCCTCGCCGGTGTCCCTGCGGGGGGCGTTTTCTAGCCTGGTAAGGGCCTCGTACGCCCGCCTGCTTGCCCGGTTCTTACGTGTCGGTGGGGTGAACGTATGCTAGTATCTATCGCGTTTGCTATTGAGCAGTTGATACCGGTATCAATTTCGCGGAGGAACATGAAAAGTTACATGGCGCGGCCACAGTCGGTCGAGCGTAATTGGCATCTCGTCGACGTCGAGGGGAAGACGCTAGGTCGTCTGGCCTCGGAGATCGCGCGCATCCTGCGCGGCAAGAACAAGCCCCAGTACACGCCGCACATAGACACGGGTGACTTCGTGGTCGCGGTGAACGCCGAGAAGGTGGTCGTCACGGGCAGGAAGGCCGAGCAGAAGTACTACTGGCGGCACTCGGGGCGTCCGGGCGGCCTGAAGACGACGAGCTACGAGGTCATGCTGGATCGCAAGCCGACGGAGATCCTGCGCAAGGCCGTCTGGGGCATGATGCCCAAGACGCGTCTCGGGCGGGCCCAGTTCAAGAAGTTGAAGATCTACGCGGGACCCGTGCATCCGCACGAGGCTCAGAACCCGCAGCCCTACGAGGTGAGGTAAAGAATGGCGGCTACTCAGACGTTGTACAGCGGTACGGGACGGCGCAAGACGAGCGTGGCGCGCGTCAGGCTCCTGGCGGGCGACGGCAAGATCACGGTGAACGGCCGTGACTACAAGGAGTTTTTCCCGCGAAACACCTACCAGGTCGCGGTGGCTTCGCCGCTCAAGGTCCTGGAGGTCGCGGGGAACTACGACGTCGTCGTCAAGGTCGAGGGCGGCGGTCCGACCGGCCAGGCCGAGGCGGTGCGCCACGGTATCGCCCGTGCCCTCGCCGAGGAGTCTCAGGAGGCGCGGGCAGAGCTGAAGGCCGCGGGGCTCCTTACCCGTGACTCGCGGGCGGTGGAGCGCAAGAAGTACGGCCTGAAGAAGGCCCGCAAGCGTCCGCAGTTCTCCAAGCGCTAGAGAACAGAACAGAGACGAGGTCTCCGGCGGGTCCTCCCGCCACGAGCGTGTCACGCTCGTGGCGGCACGGGGGCCCGTTCGGCGTTCGGGAGGTTTTTTGCAGAGGATCAAGTTCGGAACCGACGGGGTACGCGGGGTCGCCAACGAGGGCCTGACCCCGGAGGTCGCGCTGCGCCTCGGCCTTGCGGCGGCACGTCTCTTCGGCGGACCGATCGTCGTTGGGCGCGACACGCGCCTCTCGGGCGGGATGCTCTCCGACGCCCTGGCCGCCGGGGCCGCGAGCGGGGGCGCCTCCGTGCTGGAGCTCGGCGTGCTGCCGACCCCGGGTGTGGCGGCGCTCGCAGGCAAGCTCGGGGCGAGCGCGGGCGCCGTCGTCAGCGCCTCGCACAACCCCTACGCCGACAACGGCATCAAGTTCTTGTCGGGCGAGGGCCGAAAGCTCGCCGTCGACGTGGAGGCCGAGCTCGAACGGCTGACCGGCGACGACGGGACACCCCGTCCGACGGGCGGCGGCGTGGGGGCCGCGGAGCCCGTCGAGGAGGCGGTCGCGCTGTACGCGGAGCACGTCCTCGGGCGGCTAAACCCCCGGGCCGAGGGGCTGAAGGTGCTGCTCGATTGCGCGCACGGGGCGGCCTACGAGGTCGCGCCGCTCGCGTTCTCACGGACCGGGGCGGCCCTCTCGGTCGTGGGCAACGAGCCCGACGGGACGAACATCAACGAGGGCGTCGGGTCCACGAGCGTCGAGGGGCTGGACGTGGCCGGGAACGACGTCGCGTTCGCCTTCGACGGCGACGCCGACCGGGTGCTCGCCGTAGACGAGAAGGGCGGCGTGGTGGACGGGGACAGGATCCTCGCGATCCTCGCCCGCGATTTGCAGGAGCGCGGGGCTCTGGAGGGCGGCGTGGTCGTCACCGTGATGAGCAACCTCGGGTTCTTCAAGGCGATGGACGGCTTCGGGATTCCGTACGAGGTGACGCCGGTCGGCGACCGTTACGTGGCGGAGGCGATGTGGCGGCTCGGGGCCTCCGTGGGGGGGGAGCAGTCGGGGCACGTGATCCTCTCCGAGTACGCGACGACGGGTGATGGCCTCGTGACGGCGCTCGCGCTCCTCGACGTGATGGCCAGGAGCGGCAAGCCCCTGTCCGAGCTCGCCGGGATCATGGAGCGGTATCCGCAGAGCTTGATCAACGTCCGGGTCGGCGGCTCCGCCCCGGACGTTGCGGGGAGCGGCGTAGTAAAGGAAGCGGTCGTGGCCGCCGAGCGGAGGCTGGGTTCGGAGGGACGCATCCTGCTGAGGCCGAGCGGGACGGAGCCGCTGGTACGGGTCATGGTGGAGCACGAGGACGCGGCGGTCTGCCGCGAGGTCTCCGAGGAGGTAGCGGCGGTCGTCGCCGCGAACGCCTCCGGGGCCAAGGGGGTCTAGGTTTTGAGGTTTATAGGTTGCTCTCTGGCATGGCGTCCGGGCGAGGCCGGGACGCGCGAGTCGTGTCTCGTCGTCCTCGACGAGCGTGGCAGCATCGTCGCGAACTCCTTCGCGCAGGGGGCGGAGGACCTCGCGGCGGCGGCGGGGCGGTACGCTGAGGGGCGGCGCGGGGTCGTGGCCGGCATCGACGCGCCCCTCTCCGTCCCGAACGAGCGGGGGACGCGCAGGATAGAGCGGATCCTCTCCAAGGTGGCGCTGCCGGCCTACTCGGCGAGCCGCAAGATGTTCGGCGGGGCCCCGTTCGCCGAGGAGTTTCTGGCGGCGCTGGAAGGGGTCGGGATCGAGTACACCGACTACCCCTTCAAGCGGTCCAGGGGCCAGAGCGTGGTGACCGAGGTCGATTCGGCGGCGACCTTGAAGGTCCTGCTCTTCGAGCGCGACAGCGCCTCCCGGGCCCCCAGGGGAGAGGACGAGGACCTCGCCGCCGCCCTGCGCGAGCTGCCGGAGCCGAAGCTCCGCAAGGGGAACAAGGAGGCCCGCGCCGCCGCCCTCAAGGAGGCCGTGGACGTCCTGTGGAACACGCCGGGGCTACGGCTCAGGACCGGAAACCTCTCGGCGGACCTCAACGCCCCCGAGAACGTCGACCTCTCCAAGCTCGACATCACCGCCGGTATCCCCCACGCGGGTCTCGACCGGCTCGCGGCTCTGGTGGAGGGGACGCTCGCCGCGTACACCGTGCACCGCCACTGGAAGGGCCGCGACGGCTCCATCGTGGTCGGCACCGGGCACGAGGGGTCCGTCCTGCTGCCCGCGCCGGAGGGGTTGCAGTACCGCATCGCCGAGGAGTGCCGCGCCTCGTCGGTGCCCTACGCCTAGAGTGGGAGGAGGTACGGCTTGGGCCTGAAGGTCCGCATCATCCCGTGTCTCGACGTGAACGCGGGAAGGGTCGTCAAGGGAACGAAGTTCAAGGATCTGCGCGACGCCGGAGACCCGGTGGAGCTCGCCGCCCTCTACGACCGCGAGGGGGCCGACGAGCTCGTGTTCTACGACATCACGGCCTCCCACGAGGGGCGCGAGACGGCGGCGAGGCTCGCGAGGGCGACCGCCGAGGAGGTCTTTATCCCGTACACGATCGGCGGGGGCGTCAGGACCGCGGACGACATGCGCGCGATGCTCCGGGCCGGGGCCGACAAGGTCTCCGTCAACAGCGCCGCCGTGAGAACGCCGGAGCTTATAGACGCGGGGGCCGAGCGCTTCGGGAGCCAGTGCGTCGTCCTGAGCGTGGACGTGAAGCACAGGGAACACGGAAAGCCCGGCTGGGAGGTCTACCTGAACGGGGGGCGCGTGAACACGGGGATAGATGCCGTGGAGTGGTGCGTGGAGGGCGAGAAGCGGGGGGCGGGGGAGTACGTTTTGAACAGCATGGACGCAGACGGGACCGAGGTCGGGTACGACCTGGAGCTTATAAGCGAGGTCGCGGGGAGGACGAACCTCCCGATCATCGCCTCCGGCGGGGCCGGGCACCCGGACCACATGGTCGCCGCCGTCGGCGCCGGGGCCTCCGCCGTCCTCGCCGCGAGCATCTTCCACTTTAACGAGTGGACCATCGCGGACACGAAGGCGAAGCTCGCCGAGGCCGGGGTCCCCGTCCGATGAGCACCCCCGAGAACGCCGCGACGGCGCCAGCGGAGGTCCGCTACGACGCGAACGGTCTCGTCCCCGTCATCGCGCAGGACGCGAAAACGAACGAGGTCCTGACCCTCGCCTACGCGAACCGCGAGGCCGTCGAGAAGACGCTGTCCTCCGGCGAGGCCCACTTCTACTCGCGCTCCCGGCAGGAGCTGTGGCGAAAGGGCGAGACGAGCGGCAACACGCAGAGGGTGGTCGAGGTCCGCCTCGACTGCGACGGCGACGCCCTGCTGTACCGCGTCGACCCGGCGGGCCCGGCCTGCCACACCGGAGAGCGGACCTGCTTCTTCACCCCGCTTTCAGGCGACGGGGAGAAGGTGCAGGAGGAGCCGCACCTCGGGCGCACCCTGACGAGGCTCGCCGGGACGATAAGGGAGCGCCACGGGGAGATGCCGGAGGGCTCCTACACGGCGAAGCTGTTCACGCGGGGCGCGGGGTACATCGGCCAGAAGGTGGGGGAGGAGGCGGTCGAGGTCGTGGTGGCGGCGCTCCAGGACGACCGGCTCGCCGAGGAGACAGCGGACCTCCTGTACCACCTGCTGGTGCTGCTGGAGGAGAGGGGCGTCCCTACAGAAGAGGTCGCCAGGATACTCGATGAACGGCACAGGTAGGCAGCTCACCCCGAGCCTCCCGGAGGCCCGGAGGCTGGCTCGGGAGTACGAAGTCGTGCCGCTGTACGCGGAGGCCATAGGGGACCTGGAGACGCCGATCTCGGCGGCGCTCAAGTTCTCGGACGAGTCGCACGTCTTCCTGCTGGAGAGCGCCGAGGAGGCGGAGAGGTTCGGGCGGTACTCGTTTCTGGGCTTCGGGCCGAAGCGGACGCTCTCGTACAAGGACGGCGTGTATACCGTTGTGGACTCCGACGGGGTGCGGGAGGTTGCGGCCCCGGACCCGTTCCGGGGGCTCGCGGAGATCGTTGGGAAGAAGAGCGTGGCGCCCCTGCCGAACCTGCCGGCCTTTGTCGGCGGGGCGGTCGGGTACTTCTCCTACGACGCCGTGCGCTACCTGGAGAAGCTCCCAGATGCGCCGCCCGACGACCTATGCGTGCCCGAGGCGTACTTCGCGGTCACGGACACCCTGATCGTCTTCGACCACCTGCGCCACAAGGTGCTCGTGATCTCCCTTATAGATGCCGCGAACCTCCGGGACGTGGAGGGAGAGGGCTTCGCCGCCGCCTACCGCCGCGCGGCCGACGACATCGCCCGCGTCGCCGAGAGGCTCGCCGCCCCGACGCTGCATCGTCCCGTGCCCCA
The DNA here is from genome assembly GCA_902806105.1 of uncultured Rubrobacteraceae bacterium. The sequence continues at coordinate 24,657 of CADCVI010000035.1, read as the reverse complement.
GGGGAACGGGGGGGCGCTCGAGATCCAGTCGAACTTCACCCGCGCCCGCTACGAGGAGGCCGTGGAACGGGCGAAGGAGTACATCCGGGCGGGGGACGCGTTCCAGGTGGTGCCGAGCCAGCGCTTCTTCGCGGAGATTGGGGACCTCGACCCGTTTCTGCTGTACCGGGGCCTTCGGACGGTCAACCCGTCCCCGTACATGACGTACCTGAAGATGGGGGAGTTCGCGCTCGTCGGGGCGTCGCCGGAGCCGCTGGTGCGGGTCGAGGGGCGCCGGGTGATGACGCGCCCGATCGCCGGGACGCGCCCGCGCGGGGCCACCGCCGAGGAGGACGCGGCCCTCGCGGAAGAGCTTCTGGCGGACGTCAAGGAGCGGGCCGAGCACGTCATGCTCGTCGACCTCGGCCGCAACGACCTCGGGCGGGTCTCCGAGATCGGGAGCGTGACCCTCGAAAACTTCATGGGCATCGAACGCTACTCCCACGTCATGCACATCGTCTCGACGGTCGAGGGCGACCTCAGGGAGGGCCTCACGGCGCTCGACGCCCTGGCCGCGGCGTTCCCGGCGGGGACGGTCTCGGGGGCCCCGAAGGTGCGGGCGATGGAGATCATAGACGAGCTGGAGCCCACCCGGCGCGGCCCATACGCGGGTGCGACCGGCTACTACGGCATCGACGGCCGACTCGACACCTGCATAACGCTCCGCACCGCGCTCCTCAAGGACGGCCGCGCCTACTTCCAGGCCGGCGGCGGGGTCGTCGCCGACTCCGTGCCGTCCCTGGAGTACGAGGAGACGCGCAACAAGGCCGGAGCGATGGTCCGTGCCCTGGAGGTCGCGCGGAGCCGGGGGATGTGGCTGTAGAAGCTCGCGGGCCGGGTCGGGAGTTTCTGGACGCGCTCTCAGGTAGTTAAGCAAGGGGGCCCGGCTGGAGCCCCCGGTCTAAATTAAGCTCTTACCCGTTGACCTCGCGCCGCGCGCGGACGGCTTCGGCGAGCTCCTGGAGGACGGGGACCGTCATCTCCCAGCCCATGCAGGCGTCGGTGACGCTCTGGCCGTAGACGAGGTCGGTACCGCCATCGGTCAGGTCCTGGTTGCCGTCTTCCAGGAAGCTCTCCATGAGGGCGCCGATGATGCCCCTCTGGCCCCCGGCGACCTGCGATGCTATATCGCTCGCGACGACGGGCTGGCGGCGGTAGTCCTTCAAGCTGTTGCCGTGGCTCGTGTCGATCATGACGCGTTCGGGGAGGCCGACCTTGCCGAGGGCGCCGAGCGTCTCGCCGACGCTTTCGGCGTCGAAGTTCGTGCCGGTCTGCTTGCCGCCCCGCAGGATCACGTGACAATCCGGGTTGCCGCAGGCGTTCACAATGGCGGCGAGTCCCTGTTCGGTGACGCCGAGGAAGTGGTGCGGGTAGTCGGCGGCGCGCAGGGCGTCGATGGCGATCTGGGTGTTCCCGTCGGTCCCGTTCTTGAAGCCGACCGGCATCGAGAGGCCGGACGCCAGGTCGCGGTGGACCTGGCTCTCCGTCGTGCGCGCCCCGATGGCGGCCCAGGCCACGACGTCGGAGAAAAACTGCGGCGAGATGGGGTCCAGAATCTCGCAACCGGCCGGGAGGCCGAGCTCGGCGATCTGGAGCAGCAGCCCGCGCGCCTCGCGGAGCCCGGCGTTGATGTCGAAGCTGCCGTCTAGGTGGGGGTCGTTGATGAGGCCCTTCCACCCGACGGTCGTCCTCGGCTTCTCGAAGTAGACGCGCATGAGGATCAGGAGGTCGTCGCGGAGCTCGTCGGCGACCTTGAGGAGCCGGTTGGCGTAGTCCATGGCGGCCTCGGGGTCGTGGACGGAGCAGGGGCCGACCACGAGCAGCAGGCGGTCGTCCTCCCCGTTGAGTATCTTCACGACCTCCTCGCGCGCCCGCCGCACGGTCGTCGCCGCCTCGCGGGAGAGCGGGAGCTGCTCCAGGAGGATCGCGGGCGGCTCCAGGGGCCTGATGCTCTTGACCCGGAGGTCCCGCGTCTTCGCGTCGCCCTCCTCGGTCCCGCCGCCTACCACGTCTTCAACCCCGGGCATGGTCTCCAGGATCTCCCGGAGACCGGCGGGGATATCGCCCTCCACGCCGACGACGGAGCGCCCCTCGCCCTCGAAGACGCTGGTCCCGAGACCCGCCTTCTCGGCCTGGCCTCGTACCGCCTCCACCGTCCCCTTGGACCCGTTGGAGGAACGCACCACAACGAACATCTCTTTGTTCTCCTGTCTCCTGCTGAACACGAAAGCGGGCAGAGGCTCGCGCCGCCGCCGCACGAGGGCGGAGTTCGCCCAGTTCGTACCAGTGTAACGGTCGCACACGGGGCGTCAAGAACCGGCCCTAGGGGGCGAGCGCGGTACCGGAGCCCTGCCCGTCGCCGACGAGGATATCGAGGCCGCAGGTCGTGTTTCGAGCCTTGCAACGGCTGTTTCGCTCACCTTCGACCGGGCAACCGGCGGCAGCCCGCCCCCTACCCGTAAGCTATACTGGCCGCCATGTTGAGCGTTCTTCTGCTTCTGGGCGGCTATCTGCTGGGCTCCGTACCGACGGGGCTTATAGCGGGCCGTGCCTACGGGGTAGACGTCCGGCGCTCGGGGAGCGGGAACATCGGGATGGCGAACGTCCTGAGGACCGCGGGCAAGGGGGCGGCCGTCATCACGATGGTCGGGGACATGCTGAAGGGCTTCGTCCCGGTCCTCCTGGCGCGATCGCTGACGGGGAACGAGTGGCTCGTGGCGGCGGTCGCGCTCGCGGCCGTGGCCGGGCACTGCTGGCCGATCTTCCTGGGGTTCAAGGGCGGCAAGGGGGTCGCGACGGGGGCCGGGACCTCGATCGCGCTCGCCCCGGTCGTGGGCCTCGCGCTCTTCGCGTTCTGGTGGGTCGTGGTTCTTCTGAGCAGGTACACCTCCCTCGGCGCGATCGCCGTGATGGTGATCAGCCCGTTCGTCTTCCTGCTGACCGGACAGCCGTGGCCCTACGTCGCGTACACGGTGGTCGGCGGGGCTCTCGTCCTGTACCGCCACAGGGAGAACGTACGGGCGCTGATGAACGGGACGGAGCGCAAGATAGGGGAGAAGTCCGGGGGGAAGGGTGAACGACGTGCTCGCTGAGGATTACCGGGGGAAATCCGTCCTACTCACGGGCGGGACCGGCTTTCTCGGGACCGCGCTCGTCGAGAAGATGCTCAGGAGCCTGCCCTCTCTGGGCCGGCTGTACCTGATCGTGCGGCCCTCCCGCACCCAGGGGGCGAAGGAGAGGTTCGAGAAGGACGTCCTCGGCTCCGCGGCCTTCAAGGGGCTGCGCGGAGAGCTCGGAGACGGGTTCGAGGGCCACGTCGCGGAGAAGGTCCGGGTGCTCGAGGGGGATACGCATTCGGAGTCCCTGGGGCTCGGGGCGGAGGACCTCTCGGAGCTCTCGCGGGAGGTGGACGTGGTGATCCACTCCGCCGCCTCCGTGGTCTTCGACGCCCCGCTCGACGCCGCCGTCGACTCGAACGTGCGCGGCACCCTGGGCCTGCTGACCCTCGCGCGCTCCTGGGAGAAGAAGCCCCTGTTCATGCACGTCTCGACGTCGTACGTGGCGGGGACGAAGGCGGGGATCATCGAGGAGGAGCCGCCGGGCGAGCTCACGCCGAACGGGAAGCGGTTGGATCCGAAGGGCGAGGTCTCCCGCCTCGACGGGATCGTCCGGGAGGTCGGGGAGGCGTCGAGGGAGAAGGGGCTGGTCAGGCGCTTCGAGGACGAGGCCCGCCGGGAGCTCGGGATGGTCGGGGAGGACGAGGAGGTCGCCGAGAGGACGGAGACCCTCAGGCGGGCGTGGGTCCGCGAGAGGCTCGTCGAGCGGGGGAACGCGCGGGCGCGGGAGCTCGGGTGGCAGGACGTCTACACGTTCACCAAGTCGCTCGCCGAGCGGCGGGTCCTGGAGGAGCGGGGGGACCTGCCGCTCGTGATCCTGCGGCCCGCGATCATCGAGAGCTCGTTGCGGGAGCCTTACCCCGGCTGGATCCAGGGCTCTCGCATGGCCGACCCCATAATCATGGCCTTCGCCCGCGGCATCCTGCGCGAGTTCCCCGGAGACCCGAGGAGCATCGTGGACATCGTCCCCGTGGACCACGTGGTGAACGCCATCATCGCCGCCGCCGTCCGGCGCCCGGAGGAGCCGGAGGTTTATCAGGTCGCCTCGGGGGAACGGAACCCGATCCGCTACCGCGACTTCTACGAGAACGTCCGCGAGTTTTTCCTGAAGAACCCGCTGCGCGACTCGGGCGGGCGTCCCGTCCCCGTGCCGGAGTGGAGCTTCCCCGGCAGGAGGCGGGTCGAGGGCCTGTTGAAGGCCGAGCTGACCGGCCTAAAGGTCGCGGGGGCGATCGTGGCGAGGATGCCCGAGGGGCACGCAAAGACCGACCTGCGCGGGAGGATCGCGCGGGCGGACAAGCGCTCCCGGATGAGCTACTACTTCAGCCGCATCTACGGCGACTACGGCGACATGAAGAGCACGTTCTCCGCGAAGCGAACCTTCGACCTCTACCGCGCCCTCCACGAGGAGGACCGCCGGACCTTCCCCTTCGACATCACCGAGGTCGACTGGAGGGACTGGCTCCAGGAGACGCACCTCCCCGCGATCACCAGCCGGCCCAACCGGAAGAAGCGCGCGAAGGGCGGCGAGGAGAAGCCGGGCCAGGTCGCGGCGATCTTTGACGTGGACGGCACGCTCGTGAAGTCCAACGTCGTCTCCTACTACGCGTGGATGAAGATGCGGGACCTCCCGGCCGTAAAGAGGCCCCTCTTCGCCGCCACCATCCTCGGCAAGGTGCCGTACTACTGGGCGCTCGACAAGATCAGCCGCACCCACTTCAACCGCGCCTTCTACAAGAGCTACAAGGGGTGGACGCCCGCCCGGGCCCGCACTTTAGGCAAGGAGAGCTTCGCCGGGTACACCCTGGAGCGGCTCTTCCCCGGCGCCGTCGAGGAGCTGCGGGAGCACAGAAAGGCCGGTCACCGCATCGTCCTGCTCTCGGGCGCCCTCGATTTCGTGCTCGAACCCTTCAAGGACCTCGCCGACGACGTCCTCTCGGCGAAGCTCGAGGAAGAGGACGGCTCCTACACCGGCGAGCTCTCCGGGGCGCCGGTCGCCGGAGAGGCGCGCGCCCGCATGCTCGCCTCGTTCGCCCGCAAGCGCGGCCTCGACCTCTCGCGCTCCTACGCCTATGCCGACTCCATCTCCGACCTCCCGATGATGGAGGCCGTCGGCAACCCCGTGGCAGTGAACCCCGACGCCCGGCTCGAGAAGGCCGCCAAGGAACGCGGCTGGCCGATAAAGCGCTGGCGCAGGGGGTAAGCCCTCCGGCTCGTCGTGCTAGCCCTCCGGTACAAAAAGAGCGTCCCGCGATACCTGCTCATGCGCGCCGCCGCCTCCCGCGTGAAGGGTCTGGACACGAGCCAACTCTCCCCGCTCGGTCTCGCGAACGTCCCCGAGCCCGAGCTTCCGACCCCGGAGTGGGTCCGCGTCCGGCCGCTCCTCTCCGGCATCTGCGGCTCTGACCTCGGCACGCTGAGCGCCGAGAGCTCGCCGTACTTCTCGCCCCTCACCTCCCCGCCGTTCGTGATGGGACACGAGATCTTCGGCGAGGTAGTGAAGGGGACCGGGGGCTTTCGGGCCGGCGAACGTGTCGTCGTCGAGCCCGCGCTGAACTGCACAGTGCGCGGCATAGACCCGCCCTGCGCCTACTGCGCCTCCGGCCGCTATGCCCTGTGCATCAGGGTGACCGAAGGCGACATCGCGCCGGGAATACAAACCGGCTTCTGCGGCTCGACCGGCGGGGGATGGTCCGAGGGGACCATCGTCGCCCATCCCTCGCAGCTCCACCGGGTCCCCGACGGCGTCACCGACGAGGCCGCCGTCGCGATAGAACCTTTAGCCTGCGCGGTGCACGCGGCGCTCGCGGCCTCTCCGGGACCCGATGAGACTGTGGTCGTGCTCGGGGCTGGGAACATCGGGCTGTTCACCGTTGCGGCCCTGAGCAGGCTCACGAACGCGGGGAGGATCATCTCGGTCGCCAAGCACGAGCGCCAGAGGGCCGAGGCCCTGAGGCTCGGGGCGCATGAGGTGGTTCATCCGAAGGAGATCTACTCCGGGCTGCCCGAGACCCTCGGTGCGACGGTACACAGGCCCGAGCTCGGCAAGCCCGTCGTGCTCGGCGGGGCCGAGAGGGTCTTCGAATGCGTCGGTTCCCCCGGCACCATCGAGGACGCGACGAGGCTCTGCGCCCCGGGCGGCGAGGTGATGCTCGTCGGGATGCCGGGGGCGAGGAACACCCTGGACCTCACACCGCTGTGGCACGGCGAGGTGAGGCTAACCGGAGCTTATGCCTACGGGGTCGAGGAGTACCTAGGCGAGGAGAAGGTGAAAAGCTTCGAGCTCGCGCTCCGCATGGCCCCCGAGATGGAGCTCGGTTCCCTCGTGGGGCCGCTCTTTCGCCTGCGCGAGTACCGGGAGGCCATAGCCGCCGCCCGCTCCTCCGGCCGCCGCGGCCACGTGAAGGTAGCTTTTGACCACCGCTAGGGCAGGGGAGGCGAACGCCGCCCGCCTGGCCTCCCTGAACGTCGGGCTGCCCCGTCCCCTGGCCCACGGCCACGGGAGCGTCCTGAGCGGCATAACCAAGTCGGCGGTCTGGGGAGGTTCGTGGTTCGGGGAGACGGGCCTGGAGGGCGACGGCCAGGGCGATACCGAACATCATGGCGGTCCGGACAAGGCCGTGTGCGTCTACGCGTTGGAGCACTACCCGTACTGGGAGGAACGCCTCGGTACGGGGCTCGAGCCTGGCGCTTTCGGGGAGAATTTCTCCGCCGAGGGCCTCGTCGAGACGGAGGTCCGCATCGGGGACGTGTATCGGGTCGGTACGGCCGTCGCGCAGGTCAGCCAGCCTCGCGTCCCCTGCTTCAAGCTGGCGGCCCGCCACGGGGAGAAGGAGCTCGCGCTGTGGGTCGGGGAGACAGGGCTCACGGGTTTCTACCTCCGGTGCCTGGAGCCGGGCGAGGTGCGCGGGGGGGACGGGATCTCCCTGGTGGAGAGCGGTAAGGGCGGCTTCACCGTCGCGGAGGCCAATCGGATCATGCACGGCGACGGACAGGATGTCGGCGTCGTCGAGCGCCTCCGGGCCGTGCCCGAGCTCTCCGCCGAGTGGAAGAAGATGTTGAAGTCCCGCCTCCAAAAGGCGGTCTCGAAGCAACAAGACGAGCCGAAGGGCTGAAGGCCGCCAGAGACGGCGCGCCGACGACCCGCGAGCGAAGGGAGCACCTATCATGAGACGTCCCGGCATTATCAAGATCCTGGAGAACGATAGTCCGCCGATGATGTTCAACGCGGGCGACGGGTTCCACTACGAGAAGCTGCCGGCGGGGACGCGCGTGATCTACCCGCCCGGCCCCGTCGACCCCATCGCCGACCCGAACGTCGCCATCGAGCGGGCGCTCCTGGAGCCGATGGAGATGGAGCCCCTTCACGAGCTCCTGCACCCCGGCATGAAGCTGACCATCGCCTTCGACGACGTCTCCCTCCCCCTGCCGCCGATGCAGAGGCCGGACATCCGCCAGATGGTTATCGAGAAGGTCGTGGAGAAGGCCTACGCCAGGGGCGTGGAAGACATCCACATCATCGCCGCGCTCGGCCTGCACCGCCGCATGACGGAGGCCGAGCTCCAGCACGCCCTCGGCAAGAAGCTGATGGGCGCCTTCTACCCGGAGCAGCTCTACAACTACGACGCCGAGGACCCCGAGGGGAACGTGAAGATAGCGGAGACCGAGAGGGGCGAGGACGTCGTGGTGAGCCGCAGGGTCGCCGAGAGCGACCTGCTCGTCTACGTCAACATCAACGCCGTGGCGATGAACGGCGGGCACAAGTCCGTCCACACCGGCCTCTCGCCGTGGTCCTCCATCCGCCACAACCACACCCCGGACACGCTCTCGAACACGAAGTCCCTGAACGACCCGCCGAACTCCGCCATGCACGGCTCCTTCAACCGCATGGGCAAGATCTTCGACGAGCACGTCAAGGTCTTCCACATCGAGACGACCCTCAACAACTCCGCCTTCCCGGCCGTCGCCGACTTCCTCTCGAAGCCCGAGCACGAGTGGAGCACCCTGACGAGGGCCAACTTCCTGGCCAACCACAAGGCGACGCAGGCCATGCCCCGCTCGGCTGCCCGCAGGATCTTCCAGAGCATAAAGGCCCCGCACCGCATGACGAGCGTGCAGGCCGGCGCGACCGACCCGGTGCACGCCGAGACCATCCGCCACAACTACCACCAGCAGGTAGTTCCCGTCGAGGGCCAGGCTGACGTCCTCCTGATGGGCCTGCCGTACGTCGGGCCGTACAACGTCAACTCCATCATGAACCCGATGCTCGTCTACAACCTGCTCCTCGGTTACCTCTTCAACCTCTACAAGGGCAAGCCGCTGGTCCGTGAGGGCGGCGTCCTCATAGGCACCCACCCCATGCCGAACGAGTTCAACGAGGTCCACCACCCTTCGTACATCGACCTGTGGAACGAGGCTTACCCGCTGACCAACAACATCCGGGAGATAGCTCACAAGTACGAGCAGCGCTACGCCGAGGACCCCTGGTACAAGACCCTCTACCGAAACTCCCACGCCTACCACGGCGTCCACCCGTTCACCGTCCTGTACTGGGCCGCCCACGCCCTCGACCACCTGGACTCCGTGATCCTCGTCGGCGGCGATCCCATGACCACCGCGAGGATGGGCCTCAAGCGCGCCGACACCGTCGCCGAAGCCCTGGAGATGTCCAAGGACGTCGTAGGCCCGAGCCCGAGCACCACCTACATGCACGTCCCGCCGCTCTTCATGGTCGAGGTGAGCTAGGGCCAGCCCTTGCCCGAGGTCTTCCTGGTTACGTCACTGCGGCCAGACAGACGACCGGCAGAGCCCTTGGGTCTCACTAACCTTCCAACCTCCACAACGGGTCGTCCCGGAGGTGGATGTTGTTGACCTGCAGCCAGTGCCTCTCGACATCGTCCCCTCTCTTGCACCAGGGGCGCGTCAGGCCGACGCTCAGGATGGCCTCGACGCCCGCTTCGAGGCGGCGCTGCACGTCCGCTACGAGGTCCCGGCGGGGCGTCTTGCCGTCCATCTCGTACAGCCTCAGGTCGTTTACCGCGAGATCCACCGAGGGCGTCGGGCGGTCGAGGACAAGGCGAATGGTGCCCCGGTGGTCGACGTACAGCCACGGCCGTGCCTCCGGTCTCAGGCAGCCCAGCGAGGCTTTACCGGACCCCACTTCGACCGTGCAGCTCTCGTCCCATGCTTCGAGCTCGGGACCGAAGATCTCCGCGAGGCTCTCCCTGGAGATTCCATCCAGAAGGTCCCAGTAGTCGTCCGGCTCGTCGTCGAAGAGCCACGCCGCCCGCGCCGGGTCGAAGTAGCGGTCTTCCATCTCCGGGGGGCGGCCGGCGTCGGTGGTCGGGCCGAGGTCCACCACGGACCCGAGGTCCAGCGGGCCGCCGTTCGGCCTGAGGAGGCTTGCGGGAAGCCTGCCGTAGCGGAGCACCGGCCGGACGTGCTCCAGCTTGTTTACGTCCACGCCCGCCACGCAAACATACCCCGGCTGCATCCGCGTCAGGTGGTTTACGAGTATCTGCACGCTTCCCCTACAGGTGGACGGCCCGGATGCCGCCCCAGGCCCGGTCCAGGTACTCGAGGACCAGCCGCCGGTGGCAGCGCTCTGGTCCCGCCTCGCTGCACAGCAGCACGGTCGGGACGTCGAAGAGGTCCCTGTTCAGCGTCTCCTCGACCCGGCGCTCCTCCAGGAGCTGCGTAAAGGCTTCCTCGTAAGCCGGCCATCCCACCCTACCCTTCCTGTAGGCGTCGAGCATCTCGCGGGTCGGGGCGAGCCGGGGCTCGTGGAGGTATTCGGCGCCGCAGAGGTTCTTCAGGAAGAACGGGAGGTCGGCGCTCCTGGCGAACCCGGAGAGCTGCGAGGCGTTGTTCAGGCGCACGTCGAGGAGACGCCGGATACCGGCTCCGTTCAACTTCCCGAAGAACTCGGCCGCCGTCTTCCTCGTGAAACCGATCGTATGGACTTGCGCGGTCTCACCTCCGCTTCCGTGAAAAGGACCGGCTGAACGCCGGAATCCTCGCCCTCCGTCTGGATGTTGCCGTCGCCCCGGATATGATGGACGAAGATCCCACGCTCGCCCAGGGCCCGGCCGACGAGGAGTTTGCGGTGGCACTCGACGGGGTTCTCCTCGCTGCAAAGCAGGGCGGTCGTGCGCCTCCGGAGCTCGCGTTCCAGCCTACTTATACCATCGAGAAACGGCCGGGAACGCTCCACGAGCGCGTAGTCCACCCTGCCCTCCGCGTCGTAGAACTCATCCCCCGCGGGCCTCCCGCCAAGCTCTCTGCCGAGGAACAGGTAGAGGATCCCGCCATCCGACAGAGCCGCCTTCAGGGCACGCGCGTTGAAGTGCGGCGCGTGCCTGGAGTACGGGTGCGAGCGAGCATCTACCAGGACCTCGATCCCGTGCCCCTTCAACAGCCCGATAAACTTCTCCGCCGAATGGTTGGAGTGCCCGATCGTGAACACCGCGTCCCGGCTACCCGCTACCCCCTGGTCTTCGATGGCTGGAACCTTTCTGTTTCGCACTGTGCTAGAAATGCCGCGCGGACATCCCGAAGCTCCCCGTGACCTTCGCCAAAGCTCACGACGTTGTTGAGGGTAACCCCACCCCGGCTTCTTCCCCACGCCTTCTTTGCTGGCACCCACGCCGCAGGCTCCTCACTGGCCAAAGTGACCGTACCGTACCCTTCGCCCATCCGTACCTTTCGTTTCTAGCAGCGGATCGTGTATCGATGGGTTCGGGTCTGGGTGAGCGTGTCGAGGAGAGCCGTGAGCGTGGCGGATGAACGGTTTTCGAGGTCTTCGAAGCATCTCTTTCGCCAGTTGCGCGGGGTTCCCGCTCTGTTAGCATGCCGTGCGGAAAGGGCAAAGAATAGGAGAAGCATGGCACAGACCGTTAGGCAAGGCTCTACGGAGGGCGGCCAGTACACGCCCGCGGGCACGATCCACGTCGTGGACCCGAACCCGTTGAATTGGCTGTTTATCACGTGGAACACGATGGAGGAGCCGGTACGGACTACGCCGGACGGCCGTTTCGTCGGGGCGGCGATGGAGGAGTCCCGCTGGATCGACGATACGACGCTCGAGGTCGTGCTCCGGCGTGGGATCACGTTCCAGGACGGCGAGACGTTCGACGTTCGTTCCTTCGAGCGCGCCTTCTACGAGGTGCAGCGGTGGAGGGCTCCCCATCCACCGGGGACCTCGCTCAACTTCCACCCGGATACCAGGTTGGAGATCATCGACGATTACACCGTCCGCATGATCTTCCCGGAGCCGGACGGCGCGATCCTCGGCAAGTTCCGCGGCTTCCACCTCCCGAGCACGCGCTTCTGGGACGAGATCGGCTTCGGCTACAAAAAGAACGGTTCAGGCGAGGGACACTGGTGAATAATCGACGCTCCGGGCCCGTGGGGCACCGGTCCGTTCGTCCTCTCCGAGGGCTACTCTTCCCTGCACAACGAGATCGCCATCATGGGGGCCGACCCGCTTAATTGCGTCTGGCTCGACACGCGCGAGGAGCGCACCGACCGCGTCGTCCTAACGGCGTTCGAGGACCACTGGAACAAGGAGCGGGGCCCGCGCCTCGAGAAGGTGATCTTCCGCAACGACATCTCGCCCGCGGAGGCCCTGAACCTGGTCTGCACGACCGAGGGCGAAGTAGACATCGTCACCGAGATCGCACCGGCGGACGCCGAGATGGTGCAGAACTCGGAGCACGCCAAGCTCGAGGTCACCGACTCCATGCGCATCCTTCTCGGGCTCATCAACCGCGGCGCCGAGGACGCGCCGCTGCACGACGTCCGCGTCCGCCTGGCGCTGAACCTGGCCGTGGACCGCGCCCGCCTCGTGAGCGAGGCCTTCAAGGGCTACGCCTACCCGAGCGCCGGGGTCATCCCCGAGTACGCCGGCGGCCACCCGGAGAACGAGCCCTACGCGCACGACCCCGGCGAGGCGCAGCGGCTCCTGAAGGAGGCCGGATGGCCCGAGGGGCGGCCCCTGAGGCTCGCCACGACGACCGGGACGGAGGGCGTCGCCCGCATGCTGGAGGGGAACCTCAGCGAGTCCCTGGGTATAGGCGTCGAGGTCATCGTCGTCCCGGGCGAGGATCTGCTCGCCGCCCAGCACGCGCTCGTGGAGAAGGTCTTGCCGCTCCCGTTCGACGTGCTGCTGCACGCCTGGATCGACCTCTCCGCCGACGCGCCGCCCGCGTTCATGCACTACTACCTCTACGGCGACGGCGGGGCGTTTCGCACGGGGCCGGCGGTCCCCGAGTTCGACGAGCTGATGGGCCGGTTCATCAAGGAGACGGACGGCGAGCGCCAGACCGAGCTGTCCCGGGAGATCGACCGCTTCGTCTACAAGGAGGCGCTCTCGCTCTTCCTGGTGGCGCCGCAGGCGCTGTACGCGGTGAACAAGAAAGTGAACTTCGTCGCCCACGCGACCACCCTGGAGCTCGCCGAGACCGAGGTCACGGAAGAGCACTGGTCGCTCAAGAACGGTTCGTAGGAAGGACTTACATGGAGACCATACACTCAATTTCGCTTGACGAGGCGCAGACCGTAGCCGCTGCCGCCGTGGAGAAGGCCCGGGAGATCGGGCAGCCGATGAACATCGCGGTCGCCGAGGTCGGCGGCAACCTCAAGGCCTTCGCCCGCATGGAGGAGGCCTGGACCGCGAGCATCTCCATCGCCGAAGACAAGGCCTACTCCTCGGCCTCCCTCGGGTTTGCCACGCAAGACCTCGCCGAGATGACGCAGCCGGGACAGCCGCTCTTCGGCCTGAACACCACCAACGGGACGCGCATCGTGATCTTCGCGGGCGGCATCCCGCTGATGCGCGACGGCAAGGTCGTCGGCGCCATCGGCGTCTCGGGCGGCACCGTGGATCAGGACCAGGAGGTCGCGGAAGCGGGCGTCGCCGCCTTCGGCTAGGTAGAGGGTACTAGACCTTCGATCGGGGGGCGGGGCTCGCGTCGCGAGCCCCGCCCGTTTCCAATGCCCGACGCCGCGCGGGCGTTGCGCGGCATCGGGCAAGAGACGCCGTTGCGCGGGGGAGGGGACTCTGCTTCACTTGTCCGCGAGGGGAACGCCTAGGAAAGGGGAGATCATGGCAGGAACTGTGCTTGACACGATTACGGCGGAGGAGGCGCGGAGGGTCATCGACGCCGCCGCGGCCAAGGCCACGGAGATCGGCCAGCCGATGGACATAGCCGTCGTGGACGCCGGGGGCAACCTCAAGGCCCACGTCAGGATGGACGGCGCGCACATCGGGAGCATAACGATCTCGATAAACAAGGCTTACACGGCGATCGCGTTTCAGGGCGAGACGGGGGGCCTTCAGGAGCTGACCCGGCCGGACGGCCCGATCTACGGTCTGAGCGACGCGCACGGCGGGCGGCTCGTAGTGTTCCCCGGCGGCATCCCGCTCGTGCGGAACGGCAGCATCATGGGCGCCATCGGCGTCTCGACCGGAACCATCGAGCAGGACCAGGAGGTCGCGGAAGCGGGCGCCGCCGCTTACTAGCCGCGAACGAGAACAGAGGAAGGGGGGCGGGGAGGAAACTCCCCGCCCCCCTTCGCGCGTTCCGGTCCCTTCAGGCCTTCAGCGCCTCTGCGTGGTGGCGGAGGTGGTCGTCGACGAAGGTCGAGATGAAGTAGTAGCCGTGGTCGTAGCCCTCGTGGCGCCGGATCTTGAGGGGCTGGCCGGATTCGGCGCAGGCCTCTTCGAGGACGCCGGGGTAGAGCTGTTCTTCGAGAAACTGGTCGCCCATGCCCTGGTCCACGAGGATCTCGCGGCCGTCGGGGAAGGGGTTTTTCCTGATGAGTTCTGAGGCGTCGTGCTCGCGCCAGGAGTCCTCGTCGGGGCCGAGGTAGTTCGAGAAGATCTTCGTACCCCAGGGCGCGCGGGTCGGCGCCGAGATCGGGGCGAAGGCCGAGACGCTCCGGTACCTCTCCGGGTTCTTCAGGGCGATGGTCAGGGCGCCGTGGCCGCCCATCGAGTGGCCGAAGATTCCTCGTGAGTCCGGGAGGGCGGGGAAGGTCGACTCGATTATCGAGGGCAGTTCCTGCGTGACGTAGGAGTACATCTTGTAGTGTCCGGACCAGGGCTCGACCGTGGCATCGATATAGAAGCCGGCGCCGGAGCCCAGGTCGTAGTCGTCGTGCTCTTGAGGAAGATCCAGGCCGCGGGGGCTCGTGTCCGGGGCGACGAGCAGCAGGCCGAGCTCGGAGGCGAGCCGCTGGGCCCCGGCCTTCTCCATGAAGTTGGCCTCCGTCGAGGTCAGGCCGGCCAGGTAGTAGAGGACGGGGACCGGGCCCTCGGCTGCCTGCGGCGGGGCGTAGACCGAGAAGCGCATGGTCGCGTCGCAGACCTCGGAGCGGTGCTCGTGGAAGCTGACGGTGCCGCCGAAGCTGCGGTTCTCGGCCGACGTTTTCAGGTCACTCACGGGCGCCACCCTAGAAGTTCACGACGCTGCGGATGGACTCGCCCCTGTGCATCAGGTCGAAGGCCTCGTTTATGTCTTCGAGGGCCATCGTGTGGGTGATGAGGGGGTCTATCTCGATCTTGCCCTGCATGTACCAGTCCACGATCTTCGGGACGTCGGTGCGCCCGCGCGCGCCGCCGAAGGCCGAGCCCTTCCAGACCCTGCCGGTCACGAGCTGGAACGGGCGCGTGGAGATCTCCTGTCCGGCCCCCGCGACGCCGATGATAACGGAGACGCCCCAGCCCCTGTGGCAGCATTCGAGCGCCTGGCGCATGACGTTGACGTTGCCGATGCACTCGAAGGTGTAGTCCGCGCCGCCGCCGGTCAGGTCTACGAGGTAGGGGACGAGATCGCCCTCGACCTCGTTCGGGTTCACGAAGTGGGTCATGCCGAACTTCTCGGCCATGTCCTTGCGCTCCGGGTTGAGGTCGACGCCGATGATCTTGTCGGCCCCCGCGAGCCTCGCGCCCTGCACGACGTTCAGGCCGATGCCCCCGAGCCCGAAGACGACGACGTTCGCGCCCGGCTCGACGCCCGCGGTGTAGATCACGGCCCCGATCCCCGTCGTGACCCCGCACCCTATGTAGCAGACCTTCTCGAACGGGGCGTCCTCGCGGATCTTGGCGACCGCTATCTCCGGCAGCACCGCGTGGCTCGCGAAGGTCGAGGTGCCCATGTAGTGATAGAGCGGGTCGCCGTCGAAAGAAAGCCTGCTCGTGCCGTCGGGCATGAGGCCCTGCCCCTGCGTCGAGCGGATCGCCGTGCAGAGGTTCGTCTTGCGGCTCAGGCAGCTTTTGCACCCGCGGCACTCGGGGGTGTACAGCGGGATCACATGGTCCCCGACCGCCACGCTCGTCACGCCGGATCCGACCTCTACCACGACCCCCGCGCCCTCGTGGCCGAGGACGGACGGGAAGAGCCCCTCGGGGTCCGACCCGCTCCTCGTGTACTCGTCCGTGTGGCACACGCCAGTGGACTTCATCTCCACGAGCACCTCGCCAGCCTTCGGCCCCTCGAGCTGCACCGTCTCGACCCTGAGGGGCTCGCCCGCCCCGAACGCTACCGCCGCCTTGATGTCCAAACTTATCCCCCATTCCTCGGTTGATCCAGCGGGGCCTATGTTTGCACCACAGGGGGCCAGAGGCAAGGGCTGGTCGCCATGCCCCTCCTGCACGAAGGCGGCGGTCCGGGCACGGTACGCGTGAGCGGTACAATATATGTATCTAAAGAATCAAAGAGGGTGAGAGCGATGGTGGACCTGATGAGCCTGGAGGAAGGGGTGGACAAGGACTTCATCGTTGCCAGGCGCAGGGCTTGGATGCGCGGTCTAGGGGCGATGCTGCGCGGGAGGCGCGGAACGACCGGGTTGCGGTCGTTCCAGGAGGCGCGGCGCTCGTCCGGGGCGAGCAGCGGCGTCCCGCGGGGCAGGAGTACGGTGGAGGTGGCGCGCATCGTCGGCAGCGACGACAAGAGCGGCTGGTTCGACGAGGGGTTTATGCCGCTGCGCGGCGTCTCGCAAGAGAGGTGGAAGCGTATCGACAGGGCATTCCGGGCCGGGCTCTGGCTCCCCCCCGTGAGCCTCTACAAGCTGGGTGAGGACTACTTCGTGAAAGACGGCCACCACCGGGTGAGCGTGGCCCGCTTCCATGGCGTCGAGTGGATCGACGCCGAGGTCACGGAGTTCTGGTCGCCGAGGGCACGGCGTGTAGCAACGCCGCTGCGGGAAGGACGCGGCGCGGACCCTGCCCCGCGGCGATCTTCTGGACGGGGTCCCCGGGCGTCCAAGCTTCTGGCCTCTCCTCCGTCACGGGCCGCGGGGATCGCGGTGCCTGGCTGCGGGAAGGCGTAGCCCTCGGGGCCTGGCGAGCCCTTCCCCCTGGTTCACGAGTGGCGGCGCATCGGGATCATAGCGAGGAGGCAGACGGCGGCGAGTATGGAGTAGGGTAGGAGGTCGCCGCCGAGGTCCGAGAGGACGCCCCCGAGGGAGGCGCCCACGGCGTATCCCGACGCCCAGGCGAAGTTTGTCGCGCCGAAGGCGACGGCGCCCTCGACGCCCGCCTTCTCGGCGGCGCGGGAGAACATGGAGGTGCCGGGGACGAGGGGGGCGTTGAAGGCCCCGCCGGCGAGGACGACGAGCAGGGCAACGAGGAGTGCGGCCCCCGCCCAGGGCAGGACGAGCAGGATGGCGAGGGAGGTGAGGAGGCCCGCGAGGATGGGCGGACGGTAGCCTACCCTGTCCGACCAGCGGCCGAGCAGCGGATGGGCGATCGACTCGACCGCTGCGGCGGCGAGGAAGACGCCGCCCAGGGCGAACGCGCCCCAGCCCAGGGAAGAGAGCTGCAGGGGCGCGAGGACGGTTAGCACGCCGAAGAGCAGGGGCGAGAACCCTATAAAAGCGAGGCCCACGAGAAGGTTCGGGTGTGAGAACGCGGCGAAGAGCCCGAAGAACGAGCCCGAGCCCGTCGGTGAGGGCGCGGGGGTGAGGACGACCATGAGGGAAACCACGAGGCCGAAAGCCGCGACGAGGGCGAAGGTCACGGAGATCCCGAACGTCGCGGCGGCCCCGCCGAGCACGGGGCCGAGCAGCGCCCCCACTACCGCGGCGCTGACGAGCGTCCCGATCATCTGCCCCCGATGCTCCTCCGGGGCCCGCGCCACGAGCCACGTGAACGCCGAGACCCACGAGAGCGCGCTCCCGAGCCCGGCCAGGAGCCTGAGGAACACGAGCGCCCAGGCCGCGTCCGCAAACCCGAAGAGCAGGCTGGAAACGCTCATCAGGCCGAGCCCGATCAGCGCCGTGGGCTTCACGCCGAGCCGGGCCGCGAGGTAGCCCGCGGGCGCCGAGCCGAGCAGGACCCCGGCCCCGAAAGCCCCGCTCAGGACGCCGACCGCGGACTTCGAGAGCCCGAGCTCCCCGGTGAAGTACGGGACGAGCGGGGTGAGTGCCGCGTAGAAAATAGTATCCGCGAGGACCATCGCGCAGGTCAGGATCAGGAGTCGGCGCATCGGCAGATTCTACCTCTTGGGACGCGCGTGGAAGCCGGGAAGAGCTTTCACGAATGCGCGCCGGAGCGCCTGTTAACATGGTCGCATGGCTACGAGGACGAGGACGAAGGGCTCGCCGGGGCTCATCTCCGGCTGGCTCGCCTGGGGGCGGAGGAGCAGGCCGAACAAGGCGCTGTTTCTCGCCTCGGTCCTCCTCGCGCTCTTCATCACGGCGGTCTTTGCGTGGGCGACGGTAGACCCGGCCCCGGGCGACGGGTACCGGTACCTGCTCCTGTACTGGGTCTGGGGGCTGTGCGCCATCGCGATCCTGCTCGGCATGGCCGAGTACAAGACGAGCCCTCTGCGCAAGGGACAGGAGCGGGGCCAGTACTTTATCCTGCTCTATATAGGTTCGCTCCTCATCATCACCCGCGCGCTCAACCTGTACCTGTACCACGGCGTCTAGAAGCACCTGGTACCGGTGCCCTGGATTCTTGCGGGCGCGGCCTTTATGCTGGCGTGATGCTCAAAGCACTCCTCTTCGATCTGGACGGCACGCTGGCCGAGACGGACTCCGTCCACCACCCGACCTGGGCCGAACTGCTCAAGCCCCACGGCTACGACGTCGACTGGGCGTTCTTTCAGGAGAGGATGAGCGGCCGCCTCAACCCGGACATCGTCACGGAGCTCCTGCCGAACCTGTCGGAGGAGGAGGGGCTGGCGATGGTCGAGGCGAAGGAGGCGGACTTTCGTGAGCGGGCCGCCGCCCTGGAGCCCCTGCCCGGCCTCATTGACTTCGTCGAATGGGGCAGGGAGCGGGGGCTGGAGATGGCCCTCGTCACCAACGCCCCGAGGGAGAACGTCCTGGCCGTGCTGCGTTCCCTGGCCCTCGACGAGGCGTTCGACCCGATCATCCTGGCCGACGACGTAGGGGTGGCCAAACCGGATCCGGCGCCGTACGCCGCCGCCCTCGACGCCCTGGGGGTAGAAGCGGGGGAGGCGCTGGCCTTCGAGGACTCGCCCTCGGGCATCGCCTCCTCGATCGGCGCGGGCATCCCGACCGTCGGCGTCGCCTCGACCCAGGAGCCGGGTCTGCTCGGACGCCTCGGCGTCGTCCTCGTCGTCCACGACTTCACCGACCCCGGGCTCAGGCCGTTCGTCGAAGCAAGCTGAAGCCCCGGAAAGGCTCTACACCTTCACCACGACGGGTCCCGGCCGCCACGAGAGAATGCGTGGACCGCTCGTCGCGGAACGGGCGGGGGCTCGCAGGGCTCGGCCGGGGCTCGTTGCCCGCACGGGGGATCTGGGTCGCCGTCTCGTGACGTTCGTTGCCTGCACTATTGTTTGCCCTCCCTGGGCGCTGGCGCAGTAGCGGACGCAATGTCGCGGGGAGGATCGGAGGCCGGATCCGCGGCTTCCGAAACGCGACAACCGGGGCTACGTCGCGGTTAGCGCGTTACCGCACGGTCCAGAAAGGCGCGGAGCTTCTCCCCGTACCCGGGGTGCTCGTACGCGCCGACGTGCTCGTAGCCTTCGAGCGTCCATGTCTCGGCGTCGGGGTTCGCGCGCGCGAAAAGGCGCGCGTGTTCGTAGGGGACGGTCTCGTCGGCGGTCGAGTGGACGACGAAGAGCGGGACGCCCTCTCCCCGGAGCCGCGACGCCTCCTCGCGTGGCCTGACGGCCCAGGGGTCGAAGTCCAGGAAGAGCTTCGCGGCGAGGAACGTGCCCGGGTTGAAGATACGCGGGAGGCCGCTGCTCTCGGGGAGCTGGTCTCGAAGCAGTAGCGGCAGGTCGGCGTAGCCAGCTTCCTCGACGACGGCGGCGACCCCGGTTTCGGGGGCCGAGCGGACCACCGTCGCCCCGCCCATCGACCAGCCGTGCAGGACGACGTTGCCGGGTCCGAAACCTTCCTCCTGAAGCCACGCGAGCGCGCCGCGCACGTCGCGGACCTCCGCGTAGCCGAGGGTGCGCCTGTCGCCGCCGGACTCACCATGGCCCCGGAGGTCGATCATCAGGACGCCGTAGCCCGCCTCCGCGTAGAGCGGCGCGGTCCCCCTTATGTACTCGTCGGACCTGCTGCCGCCCCAGCCGTGGACCAGTACGGCCGCCCGCCGGGGAACTTCGCCGCCGGCCGGCGGCACCCACCACGCCGAGAGCGGGACCCCGTCCGTGGCCTCAAAGGAGACATCCACCACCGCGAGGCCGTCCGGCGGGGCCGCCACGGGCTCGGGCGCCGGGGCGGAGAGCCGGGACGCCACGAGGAGCCCGGTCGCCAGGTAGCCGACGGCCAGCAGGAAGAACACGGCCGCGAGGACGAGCACCGCCCGCCGCAAGGTCGCGTTCATCGCAGATCGCGGGACGGCGCACCTCCCGGGCCCCGCGCCGCCAGCCCGGAGCTCCCGCCCTCTGCGGGAAGTGCGTTCAGTGGGCTACCGTGACCGTCGTCTCGTCCGCGCTCTCGGTGAGCTTCACGGTGAGGGTGGCTGTGGAGGCGTCGTGGTCCCAGTCGGCGCCCGTGCCGTTGGTTTCGACGCTCGCGGGGCGTGTATCGACGCCCCGGATCTCCAGCACCACAAGTTCGCGCCCGGGGGCGAAGGAGCCCTCCCGCGCCGTCAGCCGGATCCTGGTCTCGCCATCCTGCGCCTCGCACAGGATGCCCCGGCGGGCGTAATCGCCGCTCTCGTGGCCGAAGCCGTCTCCGGCGTCCTCGTAGAGGGTGGTCTCGCCGCCCCTGGCATCCGGGGCGGGGCGTACGAGGAGGGTCAGAGGGTCGGCCCTTCGTTCGCCTACGTGGTTCATCTCCGGCCAGAGCGGGAGGGCGGTGTTCGCCTTCATGTAGATCGCGGGTTCGCCCAGGGGCGCGTGGGCGAGGATGTGGGCGGGTCCCTCCGTCCTCTCGCCCGTCCAGTGGTGGAACCAGGTGCCCTCGGGCAGGTAGACGTGGCGGTGCTCGATGCCGGGCCTGGTTATGGGGGCGACCAGAAGGGCGTCGCCGAGGAGAAACTCGTCGTCGGCTGCGTAGGTGGCCGCGTCCCCGGGGTGCTCGAAGAGGAGGGGGCGCAGGATCGGGGCCCCGGTCCGGTGGCACTCCTCGAAGAGGGCATAGAGGTAGGGGAGGAGGCGCTGGCGGAGCTTGAGCATCTTTCGGATGGCGCCCTCGTACTCCTCGCCGAAGGTCCACGGCTCCTGGGAGCGGGTCCCCTTCGCGCTGTGGTTGCGGCAGAAGGGCTGGAAGATGCCGAACTCGTACCAGCGGGCGAGAAGCTCGCCCTCCGAGTCGCCGAAGAAGCCGCCGATATCCACCCCGGCCCAGGCGACGCCCGAGAGGCCGAGGTTCTGAAGCTGGGGCATGCTCATCCACAGGTGCTCCCACCACGAGGAGTTGTCCCCGGTCCACTGCAGCGCGTGGCGCTGGAGACCTGCGTAGCCCGCGCGCGTGATGACGAACGGGCGCTTCTCGGGCCTGAGCTTCAGCAACCCCTCCCGGGTCGCGCGGGCCATGAGGGAGCCGTAGGTGTTGTGGATCTGGGCGTGGCGCTTCGGCTCGCCGCCGCCGGGATGGACGATGTCGCCCGGCATCGTGGACTGCTGCGGGATGAAGAGCGAGGGCTCGTTCATGTCGCACCAGATCCCGGCGACGCCCTTGTCCAGGAGCGCCCGGTGGTTCTCGCCCCACCATTCTCTCGCCGAGGGGTTCGTGTAGTCCGGGAAGGCGCAGGTGCCGGGCCACACGACGTTGTGGAACTCCTCGCCCTCGGGGGTCTGGCAGTAGAAGCCCCGCTCGCGACCCTCGGCGTACACGGAATAGGTCTCGTCGACCTTCACGCCCGGATCTACGATGGTAACGACGTTGAAGCCCCGTTCCCCGAGCCCAAGGATAAACTTCTCGGGCTCGGGGAAGCGCTCGTCGCTCCAGGTGAAGACGCGAAATCCGTCCATGTAGTCGATGTCGAGGTAGAGCGTGTCGCACGGGAGGTCGTGTTCGCGGTAGCCGCGCGCGATCTCCTCGACCTCGGCGGCGGTCTCGTAGCTCCAGCGGCACTGCTGGTGGCCGAGAGACCACAGGGGCGGCATCGGGGTACGCCCGGTCAGCTCGGTGTAGCGGTCCAGGACTTCCCGCGGCGTCGGGCCGCAGAAGACGTAGTAGACGAGGTCGCCACCCTCGGCGCCGTAGTAGGTTCGGTCCTCCGACTCCTTCGCCAGGTCGAACTCGACGCGGTGGGTGTTGTCGAAGAAGAGGCCGTGGGCCCTGCCCCCCGAGTCGCCGTTAAGGACCAGGGTGAAAGGGATGGAGGTGTAGAGGTTGTTGAAGGAGGCCGTGTGGCCCGCCGGCGGGTCGACGTTCCAGAAGACCTGGGAAGTTCCCGTCTTGTCCAGCCCGCTCGTCCGCTCGCCGCACCCGAAGTACCGCTCGCCCGGCATCCGCTTCTTGTAGAGCCTCACGGGGCTGCCCAGGGGCTGGCTGAAGACGTCCGCGCCCTCCCGCACGACAGCACCCATCCCGAGCTCCCGGTCGTCCGCGGCGAACTCCTGTCCCCCGGCGTCGACAAAAGAGATCCGGAGCGGGTCGAGGGAGACGCGCGCCGTCGCGGGGCCCGTCGAGAGGGTGACGACGCCGTCCTCCTGGCGGATCTCCGCTCCGCCGCTCTCCCAGTTTGTTTTTGCTATGGCCTCGGTGTCGTAGCGTGAGGGCCGGCCCTCGGGGAACATGCCGACCCGGAACAGGTTCGGGGCTAGCGCTGCAACCTCCACGGTCGTCCGCCCCGACCGAAACCTGACGCTGTCGTTATCGTGGTCGGTGAGTTCGGCCGTGCCGAGCGGCCGGTAGTCCCCCCCGGTCGCCGGCGGGGTCTCGAAGATCTCAGCCATAATTCCTCCTGGTAGTAGATCCGGCGTAGCGCCGTATCCATCTTCCGCTTCCGCGCGCCACTGCGTCCGTGTCGTAGACGGGCGGGGAGGAGGGCTGTCCTCCTACTCGCGAGCCATCTTCCGGCCCCAACTAGAAGTCCATCTCGCGGCCGATGCCCTGCTCCTTCGCCCTGTCGTAGACGAGGCGGGCGGCGGCGAGGTCTTCGAGGGCGAGGCCCTGGCTGGAGAACAGGGTGATGTCGTCGGGGCCCTGGCGGCCGGGGACGTGTCCGGCGACGATGGAGCCGATCTCGCGGACGGCTTCGGGGAGGACGGTCCCGGTTTCGAGGGCCGCGAGGAGGTTCCCGGCTTCGAGGCCGAGTTCCTCGCGGGAGTCGACGGCGACGAGGCTGGCGCGGGACGCGACCTCGCGGTCGATCTCGGATTTCATCAGGAAGTTCGAGCCCGCGGCGTTGACGTGCGCGCCGGGCTTGAGCCACTCGCCCTTGAGGACGGGGGAGCGGGAGGACGTGACGGTGACGACGATGTCCTGGGTTGCGGGCTCCTCGGCGGCGGCCGTCGTTTCTATCTCCATCCCGAGCTTCTCGCCCATCTTCTCGGCGAAGGCCTTGCGGCGCTCCTCGGTGCGGCTGTGGACGATTATGCGGTCCAGGCTCCTGACGGCGGCGATGGCCTCGACCTGGCTCTCCGCCTGCCAGCCCGCGCCGTAGACGCCGAGCGTGCTCGCGTCCTCGCGAGCGAGGTGCCTGGTCGCCACGCCGCTCGCGGCACCCGTGCGCATCTGGCCGAGCTTGTCGGACTGCATCTGGGCGAGAAGCTCGCCGGACTCGGGGTCGAAGAGCATGGTGTAGAAGCGGGCGCCGCCCCTGGCGACGGTGTATGCCTTCAGGCCGAGGGCCCCTATCTCCGGGGCTCCGGCGAACATCACGTTCAGGCCGCTCTTGGGCAGCGCGGCGCGCCGGCGGGCGTGGTTTGTAGCCTTGCCGTTCGCGTGCTGGCGGAGGACGGCCTCGACGGCGTCGATGACGGAGGGCATGTCGAGGAGGCCCGTGACCTCCGTCTCCGTGAGGAAGAGCGTCATGCAGTCCTCCCCATGCCGCTCCGTTTCCTTGTTAGAATCCTGGGGCTCATGCGGGTTCTTGTAATAGACAACTACGACTCCTTTACGTACAACCTCGTCCAGTACCTGGGGGAGCTCGGCGCCGAGGTCGTCGTGAAGCGGAACGACGAGCTCACGCCCGAGGAGATCCCCGGCATCAACCCGGACAGGATAGTCATATCGCCGGGACCGTGCACCCCCAACGAGGCGGGAATCTCGCTCAAGACCATCGAGACGGCCCCGGAGGGGGTCCCGGTCCTCGGCGTCTGCCTCGGGCACCAGTCCATCGG
Organism: uncultured Rubrobacteraceae bacterium; assembly: GCA_902806105.1. The sequence continues at coordinate 776 of CADCVI010000035.1, read as the reverse complement.
GCAGGCATACGGGGCGAAGGTGGTGCGCGGGGAGCCCGTACACGGGAAGACCGCGAAGATCCTGCACGACGGCGAGGGCGTCTACAGGGGGCTGCCGCAGGGCTTTCAGGCGACGCGCTACCACTCCCTCGTCATCGACCCGGAGACCGTCCCCGAGAGCCTCTTGGTGACGAGCCGCACCGAGGACGGGGTCATCATGGGGGTCCGGCACAGGGACCTGCCCGTCGAGGGGGTCCAGTTTCACCCCGAGAGCGTCCTCACGGAGGGCGGCCGGCAGATGCTCAAGAACTTTCTGGGGCTGTAGGGCGATGTCGCTCTTGCGGGAGGCGTTGCGGAGGGCGGCGGCCGGGGAGGCGTTGCCGGCCGGGGAGGCCGAACGGGCGCTCGGGGAGATCATGTCGGGTGCCGCGAGCCCCGGGGTGACGGCGGCGCTGTTGACGGCGCTGAGGGTGCGCGGGGAGTCGGTGGGGGAACTTGTGGGCTTTGCCCGCGCGATGCGCCGGTTCGCCGCAAGGGTAGAAGCGCCGGAGGATGTGGTCGACACCTGCGGGACCGGCGGCGACGCGAAGGGCACGATCAACGTCTCGACCGCCGCCGCCTTCGTCGCTCGCGGGGCCGGCGTCACCATCGCAAAGCACGGCAACCGCGCCGCGACGAGCCTCGCGGGCTCCGCCGACGTTCTGGAGGCGCTCGGGGCGGAGATAGACCTCGGCCCCGAGGAGGTCGCCCGGTGCATCCGGGAGGCCGGGGTCGGCTTCATGTTCGCCAGGACGCAC
>CADCVI010000034.1 GCA_902806105.1 uncultured Rubrobacteraceae bacterium | reverse complement strand
GGTGTGTGACCGCCGGGATGGAGGCCTACCTCCTCTTCGCGGCCCGCGGCACCCCCGAAGACGAGGAGCACGGCGTAGGAGAGGTCCACCCAGAACCAGGGTCCGTACTCGAAGGCCGCGAGACTCGCCGATCCCGCCTGGCTGACCCCCTCCGAGCTCCAGACGAGCCCGTGGCCCTCGTTCGTGAAGAGGAGCGCCAGGGTCGCGGCCGGTACTACGAAGAGCAGTGCCACGAAGCCCCGTGTGAGCCAAGCCACCCTCCCCGTGTACTGGAACACGAAGACGAGCCAGAGGGGTGGTGCCAGCACGAGGACGCCGAATCGAAGCTCGTGGAGCGTATCGGCCGGCCAGGGGGCGCGCGCGCCAAGCTCCAGGGCGTACAAGAGCCCCCAGAGCGCGAGCGTCCAGAGGAGAAGGGCCAGGGTAACTGCCCCCGGCTTGCCGCGCCTCCCCCACGCGTAGTAGCCGACCACCGCCGGTATCGCGGATGCGCACAGCGAGATCAGGGCGTAGGTGGTCGGCTGCCAGATCAACGTAGGAAACCTATCGGGAAGCCTCGGTCATGGCCCCGGTACGCGCTCAGCGTCACACACATCTTTTTCGCCACCGTTTTCTCGCAGTCCCCCTCAGGACCACCCTGCATGATTCTATGACAACGGGTGGAGGAAGTACACTTCCCCGGCCCGCGTTCCGCGAGAGGAAGGACCGCTTGTGGCCGCCTGCGCGCCCTCCCCTACGGGCGGTACCTGTACTGGAGCTCGGGGGAGGGGCTCAGGCCGGCCTCCTCCAGGATCTTTAGGGCTTCGGGCTTCTGTGGGGCGAGGCGGGCCTGCAAGAGCTCGGCGAGGCCCGGTTCCTGGGTGTAGCGGACGACCGTCGCGCCGTCCACGCCCGCGAGCTCCTGAGCTATGCCGGATGCGGTCTCCAGGTCGCCCAGCTCGTCGACGAGCCCCAGCTCTTCCGCCTGAAGGCCCGAGTAGACGCGGCCGTCGGCCAGCTCGCGGACCCGGTCCTCCGGGAGGCCGCGGCCCTCGGAGATCACGCGGACGAACTCGTCGTAGGACTCGTCGATGAGGCCCTGGAAGATCTCCCGCTCCTCCGGGGTGATGTCGCGCGAGGGGGAGCCGATGTCCTTGAACTCGCCGCTCTTTATGACCACCTCCTCTAGGCCGAGCTTCTTCTCCGCCTCCTCGTAGTTGAGGAGAGAGAAGATCACGCCGAGGGAGCCCGTGAGGGTCGACTCGTTGGCGACGATGCTGTCGGCCGGCGCGGAGATGTAGTAGCCGCCGGAGGCCGCGGTATCGCCCATCGAGACGACCACGGGCTTCTTCGACGTCTCCTTGAAATCCAGGATCTCCTCGCGCATCTGGGCGCTGGCGGTGACGCCGCCGCCGGGGGAGTCGACCTCCAGGACGACCGCCCTGACGCCCCGGTCCTCGCCGGCCTGGCGGAGCCCGTCCCTCAACGCCTCCGGCGTGGCCGCGGACGCCGCGAGCGCGCCCCCCGATCCCTCGGCGCCGATCGCACCCCGAACGGGCAAGACCGCTATCTTCTCCGGGCCCTCGCCGGAGACGTACTCTTCCTCGAACGTCTCGGGGCTCCGGGCGCTACCGCCGCCCCCGCCGGAGCCGACGAGGACCACAAGCAGCACCGTCCCGACCGTGAGGAAGAGCAGGAGCGTCGCGACGGCGCCCCCGATCCACAACCACCATCTCCTCCGCCCGCGAGGAGCCTGCGGACCCGCCTGATCCCCTCCCCGGACCGCGGGCGTCCCGGACGCCTCCGTGGGGTTGTCCATGCGTCCTTCCTGCCCGTGACCGGAGTCCAAGGGAGCCGCCTCTCTGTCGCGTCGTCCGTCAGTTTCGAGTCGGGAGCTCGGACCGAGCCGGGGGCGTCCGTGGCGGCGGCGACCAGGGCGGCGATGAGCAGACCCGCCACGAGTATAAGGCCCGCGCGGGAGAAGACGTAGGAGTAGCCCGTCGACTTTCCGTAGCCCACGCGCCGGGCGAGGGCGCGCCGTTCCTCCACCGTGAGAGCGCGCCACCGGCGTCCAAACCGCCGGTAAGCAGGCTTCCGCCGGAAGCGTTGCCGCGGCGCACCTTACGCCAGGGGTAAGGCGGGGCTGGTGCGGGCGGAGGTGCCAGGATGGTTGCTATCGTTCGTAGATGTTCATGCGGCCGGGGTCGAGGGGGTTGCGGCGCCGTCCCCCCTCGCGCTGGAGGATGTCGTCCTTGGCGTTGGAGGGGGTGACCGACTCGTCGCGCGACTCCAGGACTAGGCGTTCGCGGTGGCGGATGATCCAGGCGTAGAGGTCGAGCTCGGTGCGTCCGGGGAAGGCTTCGAGGACGCGCTCCTCCCGGATCATGGCGGAGATCGGCCGGTACGAGTACTCGTACCAGTCCCTCAGGACCTCCTCGTGGGAGACGTAGCGGCGCCAGAGCTGCGAGAGCCTGAAGCCGTGGGCCTCGATGTACGTTGCGAGGGTGCGGTAGTCGGCGGGGTCGGAGAACCGGAGCTCTATCTCCGGGAGGACCCGATCCATCGAGAGCCTCTCCAGAAAGCGCCTCTGCTCCAGCTTGTGGAGGAGGTCGCGGGCGGTGAGGCTCTCGTCGACCGGCACCCGGCTCTTGAGCTCGGTGACCTCGGCGTCGATCATCTCGATCCCCTGCTGCCTCGCGACGGAGACGCGGTGGTTGCCGTCCTGGACGAAGTAGGCGTCCCCGATCTTGTAGAGGCTCACCGGCGGCAGCTCCTCGGCGCGCATCATCGCCTGATCTATCTTCTTCCACCGCCCCGCCACGCTGGAGCGCGCCGGCAGGAAAGACCTGTCGAAGTCCCGGTGACGCCCGACGCTCCCCACTATCTTCGAGACGGGTACGACGCGCATCCCGATGTGGTGCTGCTGTATGGCCCCGAGGACGCCCCTGACCTCGTCGAAGGAGAGCAGCTGGTTGGAGGCCGGGTCGTTTCTGAAATACGCCCCGATCCGCCGCACGAAGGCCTGGCGCCTCGCCCGCGTAAAGTCCTTGTCCGCCTGCTCGTTGGGATCCACGCGATTTCCTCGTCCCTGTTCCGGAGCCGCGCCTAGCGCGGCCGGCCCGGCTCCCTGGTCGGTATCTCCAGTATCTTATGCCCGAACACGTTGACGACCCTGGTCCCGCCACGCCCTGCTTCTCGCCCCTCCCTGGCCTCCGTGCCGTAGAGATGCACGTGCCCGTGCAGCCAGAGCGGGGGCGCGTGGCGGTCCATGAGCCCGAGAAAGGTCTCGAAGCCGGTATGGGCGACGTCCTCACGGTCCCCGAGCCCGAACGGCGGGGCGTGGGTGACGAACGCGTCGGGGGTCCCTCTGCCGAGCAGCCGGTTCACGGCTATCCTGGCCGAAAGGGCGCGTCCCCGGCGGCGCATGGAGCGTTCGGTGCGCTGGTTTGGTCCGCCCGAGTACCAGGGCGACCCGGAGAGGCCCGCGAGGACCACGCCGCCTACGTCCACGACGCGCCCGTCCAGGGAAGTGCAGCCTCCTGGGGATTTCCTGTCCTCCTCGGGGTCGTGGTTGCCCCGGACGTAGTAGAGCGGTGCCCCGGAGAAGGTTACGACGTACTCCAGGTACTCGAACGGAAGATCCCCGCACGAGACGACGGCCTCGACCCCGGAGGCGTACCGGGCGAGGTTATCCCCGTAGAGCACCGGCTCGACAGCGTCGCTGATCGCGAGTATTTTCATGCCCGCTCACCCATATGGTGGAGCATACAGCCTGCCTCCCTGCTCGTCGGGGTAGGATGGCCGTGGATCGAGCAACCGCTACCGAAAGGACTTCTCCAGTGGCAGGACCGGAGACCCCGAAGCTGATGGTGGACATCGTGATACCGGACGGGGAGGGTCGCGTGCTGCTGATCCAACGCGCGAGCGAGCCCTTCCGGGGAAGCTGGGCACTGCCGGGCGGCTTCGTGGACGTGGGCGAGACGGTGGAGGAGGCCGCCGTCCGCGAAGCAAGGGAAGAAACTGGCCTCGACGTCGAGCTGCTTCGCCCCGTCGGCGTCTACTCCGAGCCCGACCGCGACCCGCGCGGCCACAACGTTAGCGTCGCCTTTCTGGCCCGGGCCGGGGGCGACCCGTCCGCGGCCTCCGACGCCGCCGAGGCGGCCTTCCTGGACCCCGCGTCCACCGCGCTGGCCTTCGATCACGACAGGATCATCTCCGACGCCCTCGCCGCGTCCACTCCAGCGTAACCCCCGTCCATGCGGGGGGGCGAGGCCTACAAGCCCAGGGCTTGCTCCAGCCTCGCCCGATCGAAGCCGACCACTATCTTCTCGTCGGTTCCGCCCCCGATCACGGCGACCGGCGTGGTCATCGTCCCCATGCGCTCCAACTCGGTCAGGGCCTCCTCATCCTCGGATATGTTTCTGATGGCGAACGCGACGCCCTTCTCACGGAGGAACTCCTCCGTCCTGTCGCAGAACCGTCAGCCGGGCTTCTGTACGAACAATACGACCTCTTCTGTTTGTGCCATCGCTTCGCTCCTCTCTGTAACACTACGTTTCCTTGGTCGAGCAACGCCACCTTGCTGTCGTACACAGCCGACGAGTCAACTAGGAGTACGGTCGAGTACATGAAACTTCCGCCCCTGGGTTGACGCCCGCACGGCTGCTAGGAGGGTAGAAGCTGTTGCGCTCGGGGTCGCGAGGTATTTACGTTGGGTAACTCCTCGAGCATGGTCTTGAACGCTGATAAGTTCGTGAAGTACGGTTCGCCTGGGACGTAACCGCTTTGGGTCCTGATGGCCTCAGGCACCAAGTGTCGCCCCTTCCGCGCGGCCTCCTCAGCGCGGAAGCGCGGTCGCAGCGAGCCGCGCTGAGGAGGTGCAGGCCGATGAAAAAGTCGATTTGCTTCCGGTTCACCGGACGACTCCCTCGTCCGGAGAAACGGGAAATGCGCCAGGCAAGGGGCCGGGAAGGTTCGGGGAAGAGCGGACGCGACCGAGCAGGACGGCGACGATCGCGCCGGCTCCGACCAGGGCGAGCCCGAGGGGGCCTGGGGTTGCCAGGCCGAGGAAGCCGCGCAGGGGCCTCGCGATAAGGGCGGACAGCAGCAATCCGGCGGAGCCTGCCACCGCCCCGAGCACGGATCTGCTGAGGCCGCCTTCTGACCGGCCGGCGTCGAGGGTCTGGGCGAGCTGGGTGGCGACGATGCTGGCGAAGGCGACGCTTCGCGCCTCTGCCAGGCCGCTAGAGCGGAGCGAGAGGATGTAGGCGGCGAGCGCGGGGGCCGCCGTTGCGATCCCGCGGCGCAGGATGTCGTTGCGCAGGGGTTTGTCGAGGGCGGAGGCGCCCTCGCGCGACAGGGCGCCGAGGTCCCGGTGCTCGGGCTGTTGGAGCGCCACGGCGAGGGCGGGCAGGACGTCCGTGACCAGGTTGACCGCGAGAATCTGGCGTGTGGTCAGCGGGGAGGCGAGGCCCAGCACGCTCGCCCCGACTTCGAGGCCGAGCTCGCCGAGGTTGCCGCCGAGCAGGAGTCCCAAAGACCGCCGGATGTTGCGCCAGAAGCTCCGACCCTCGACGAGGGCCTCGACGAGGGTCGAGAAATCGTCGTCGGAGAGCACCACGTCGGCGGCCTGGCGGGCGACCTCCGTGCCGCCGCGGCCCATCGCCACGCCCACGTCTGCGAGCCTCAAAGCCGGAGCGTCGTTTACGCCGTCGCCCGTCATCGCCACGGTGTGACCCCGGCGCTGAAGGCTCTCGACGATCCTGAGTTTGTCTAAAGGCGTGACACGCGCGACGATGGTCGCGCTCTCGAGGCGCCGATCTAGCTCCTCGTCGTCCAGCCCGGCTATCTCCGAACCTGTGAGCACGCGGTCGTCGTCCGGCAGGCCGGCCTCGCGGGCGATGGCGCGGGCGGTGGAGGGGTGGTCGCCGGTGAGCATGACCACGCGCACGCCCGCGTCGTGGCAGCGGCGCACCGCCTCCGGGACCGCGGGCCTAAGGGGGTCCGTGATCCCCAGGAAACCGAGGGCGACGAGCCCCTGCGGGTCGTCGAGTTTTGCGTCGGCTGAGCCTTCGGCGACCATGAGCACGCGCAGGCCGCGCTCGGCGAGGCGCCTGGCCTCTCCGAGTAGCTCGTGTCTTCCGGCCTCGTCCAGGGTATGTACCTCGCCGTCACGGCGCACCCGGTTGCAGCGGGGGGCGAGCGATTCCGCAGCACCTTCGGCGCACAGGCGTCCCCCGACGACGTTGGCGTGGAAGCCCCGGGCCGAGTCGAAGGGTAGCTCGGACTCGCGCTCCGCTTGCAGCTCGTCTCCGAAGCCCATGTCCCGGGCGGCGTCGGAGACGACGACGTCGGTCGGGTCCCTGAAAGCATCGGAAGCGTCTGGGTGCGGGCCGGCGAGCGCGGCGGTGAGCAGTACACGGCGCGGATCGGGCGGTAGATCGTTGGAGAGGCCGGTTTCGCGGGCGGAGGCGTCGGAGACGAGGCGGAGCGCGAGGCGGCCTTCGGTCAGGGTCCCGGTCTTGTCGGCGCAGGCGACGTCGACCCGTCCGAGGGCTTCGACGGCCGAGAGGTGGCGCACGAGGGCGTTGCGGCCAGCGAGGCGACGGGCGACCGCCGCCTCGCCTATCTTGGCGAGCAGCGGCAGGCCTTCGGGGACGGCGGCGACGGCGATGCTCGCCCCGATGGCGAGCTGGGGCAAGAGCGCGCGTCCCCGCAACAGACCCGAGGCGAAGACGATGGCGCCGCCCGCCGCGACCAGCGGCAGCACCCGGCGCAGCATCAGGTTCAGGCGCGTGGTGAGGGGGCTCGGGCGCCCGTCGTCCCCGGCGAGCGCCGCCGCGGTCGCGCCCATCCTGGTGTCTCGTCCCACGGCGACCACCACGGCGCGCCCGGTCCCGACGACGACGTCGCTGCCCTCCACGACGATGCGTTCGGCGTCGGTCTCCCCGTCCGGGGCCTTCGAGGCCGGCAGCGACTCCCCGGTGAGGGCCGCCTCGTCGACCTCCAGGCCGTGGGCGGAGAGCAGGCGGGCGTCGGCGGCGATCCGATCCCCCGGCGCGAGCAGCAGCACGTCACCCGGCACGACCTCGTCCGCCGGTATCGTGCTCCCGTCTCCGTCGCGCAGGACGCACGCGTTGACGGTACCCATGCGCTCCAAGGTCTCTGCCGTGCGGTCGGCCTGGCGCTCCTGCCAGGCGCCGGCGGCGGCGTTCGCCACGATCATCGTCCCGATCATGGCCACGTCGCCCGTCGCTCCCAGGAGGAACGAGAGGCCCGCCCCGGCGGCCAGGACGCCCGTGAGCGGGGAGCGGATCTGGTCGAGGATCGCGGCCAGAAGCCTGTTGCGTCGCGACGGCGACGGCGTGGGGCGCCGTCGCCCCGCGGCCTCGTCGCCCGAGAGGCCTTCCTCGCTGGAATCCAGGGCGCGCAAGACTTCGTCCGCATCACGTCGACCCCACCGTTCCGGTTGCGGGTCCGGTATCCGGGGGGCGGACGAGCGCGGGCGATCTCCGCCGCGCAGCCTTGCCCAGCCCGCCGCGATGGCGCCGAGTGCCGCGACGTTCGTCGGCAGGGAGGCGAGTTGCACCCCCGGTCTGGTCCAGACCCCTAAAGCCGCGCCGGCGAGGTCGGCCACCGCCGAGAGCGCGACCGAGTCTCGCACCGCTCCATCGCGACGCGCCCCCGCGCCCAGGATGGCGGAGACCGTGTCGAGGTCGGGGGCCAGCAGGTCGGCGCGGGCCGGCAGGTTGCTCCCGCCGTCCGTCACGCCGATGGCCAGGTCGCAGGCGGAGAACGCCGCGGCGGCGTCCGCGTTGTCCGAGACGAACGCGACCAGTGCCCCGTCTTCCTGCTTCCCCCGAATGGTCTCGACCGCGTCGTCGCTCGGGATCAGGGGCACCTGTGCGCGACGGGCGACCGCCTGGGCGGCGGCCGGGTCCCCGGCGGCGAGCAGACCGATCTCCACCCCGTGCCGGCGGCACGCCTCGACCATCTGCGTGGCTCCCGGCGCAAGCCGGGGCCGGAGCGCCACCATTCCGAGCGGCCCATCGTCATCGGCGAGCAGCAGCAAGTGGTCACCGCGGTTTTTCAGGCGGGCGGCGGGCGGCAGCGAGGCACGGTCCGTGACGGTTCGCAGGGAGTACCGCGCCCCTCCGACCCACGCGACGGCGGCCTCGCCGTCGAAGGTCCCGTCGGTCGCCGTCGCGGTTCCAACGGCACGGAACACGTCTCCCCAGGGAGAGCCGGCCGCGGCGGAGATCATTGCCGCCCGGGCGAGAATTTCGGAGGCGTCGCGCGCCTCGTTCAGCGGCAGAGCGCCGCCGATCTCCAGGCCATCGGTGAGTACGCGGGGCCCGTCGAGCAGCAGGAAGCCCGGTAGGCGCACGCTCCGCTCCGGGCGGGTGCCAACAACCGTTACCCCCGAGCGCAGCACCCGCGCGGAGGCTCCGGAGTCCGCGGCCTCCGCGCCTGTGATCGCCGCGCGGGGGTTGATGAGCAGCAAAGCCTTGAAGGCTTGGGAGAGGGAACGGCTGAAGAAGGCGTTCGCCACGGCGTAGGCGAACGCGAACGACCCTACGTGTCGCACATACCTATCGTAGAGCGACGGGGACACCGGGGCCGTCCTGGGCTCGGGCAAGTACGGCTCGCCGCTGCGAAGCTCCAACACGAACGGCCCGCCGTGCAGTCGGGCGCCAGTGGGGACGACGACGCCAGGCCCGACCGGCGCGGGCAGGCCGTCGGGTCCTGTCGCGGTGCCCACGCCTTCTATTACCTCCCCGGCGAGCGGGGCGCGCCCGCCCGCTCGCAGACGTATTACCGCGCCGGGACGGGCGGGAGGAGCGTTCTCCACATTCTCCTCGTAGCGGCGCCACGCGGCCCTCCGTGCGCGTATCTCGGTAAAGAGGAGCAGGGCTTCTGCGCCGCTGAGGGCCAGGCCGAGCGGGCTGCCAGAGAGGATCTGGAGGGCTATACCGGCCGCGCTGAAGGCTAGATCGGCGGTGTCCGTGCCGAGGATCTCGCGCAGCCCGTTCCTGAGCACGGGAAAACCTCGCAGGACGCCGATCACGCCCCCCGTCACGACGGGGATAGCACTGCGGATGGGCGGTCCCTGGCGGCCGGCCAGCCGGCGCGCGGCGAGCAGCCCGAGCCCGAGGCCCGCCCCCGCCGTACGGGTCGCGGTCTGCCTCACCGGCCCGGGATCGAGCGGGTGGGCGGGCCGGCCCTCTTCGGGGTGCGCCGGCAACTCCAGGCTCGAGACCTCGGAGATCAGTTCCTCCAGAGCCACCTCGCGTTCGTCGAACTCCACCAGCACGCGCCCCGTGAGCTGGCTCGCGCTCGCCCGCGTCACCCCCGGTCGCTCCTCCAAGCTCTCGACCACGCGACGGGCGACGTCCGGGGCGTGGTCGAGACCCCGCATGGCGATGCGCGCTCGTCTTACCTGCCCGCGTAGCTCGTGCTGCACGGGCGGGGGCGCCGGTTCTTCTCGGGCCTCGCTGGCCGACTCGTCGGGTTCTAGCCCTCGCACCGCCCGGAGGACGTCCTCGTCGTCGGTCTCCGTCGGGTCGAACCGGATCAGGACGTTGCCGGTCAGCGGGTTCGCCCGCGCGCCGTTCACCCCGCGCACCCGGCGCAGCCGGGTCTCCAGGCCGCGCGGCCCCCGCCCCTCCCAGCCCGGCAGATGCACGCGCATCCGTCCCGGTATCGCATGGACGATGCGTGGCTCCCCTACAGCGGCTAGGCTCATCTAAACTCCCCGGCTTCTCATACGAATCTTGGATAGGTGGTGCGTGGGGCGCGGTTTCCATGCTTCGTCCAGCGCCCTAACATGTCTTTTTCTTATGCCCCGAGAACGGCGCGAAGCTGCACCGTTGGAGCCATACTTTTACGGTCTCTCAGCCTTCGCCCTCTTCTTGACGTCTTCCACGGTGATCTGGCCTCCCGTCCCGGTGCCCTGGAGCCCCGCGAGGTCCACGCCCAACTCCTCGGCCTTGCGGCGGGCCGCTTCGGTGACCTTGATGGTGGGTGTCTCCATAAGGCCCGACTCCTCGGCCTTGCGACGGGCTGCTTCGGTGGCCCCTTCTACCACGCTCCCGGCCGAAGCGGCGGCCTGTTGAGCGGCGTTCTGAACGGTGTCCGAAGCAGTCGTAGTGGCCTGCTGGGCGTCCGGCGCCACGACGTCCCCGCCGCCCGCGTTGGGCTCAACGCCCTGCCTCTCACGGTACCTCAGGCTCTGGGCCTCTGCCCAGATATCTTCGGCCTCCTCGCGGGCGAGGCTCGCTCCTCTCATAAGGTGCATGGCGGCCAGGGACGCGAGGTAGCTCGCGCCCCTCGTCGCGCGGTCCACCAGCTCTTCGGCACGTTCCGTCGCCGGCCTGACCGTCTCCCTGCCGGTGTCGTCCCGGACTTCGTCCATCAGGGTTCGCTCCGCGTGGCTTGCGTGTCCTCGTCGCCCTCTGCAACCGGTCTCGCCCTTTCGGTGGCCTCCTCCATCACGCTGCCGGCCGAAGCGGCGGCCTGGTGGGCGGCGCTTTGAACGGTGCCCGCCGCAACGGTGGCGGCGTGCTGGACGCCGGGCGCCGCGTTACGGGCGACCGAGGAGATCGCGTCGCCCGCCCTGAGCACACCCGCCAGCCCGTATACTGCGCCACGCCTCAGCACGCCGCGTACCCGCGGCGACATGACCGCCGCCGTCGCTGCGACGGCGACTACTACCTCGGATTCCAGATAATCGTCGAGAGCCATTTCCACACCTCCAGCTAGAGTCGGTTACATACCTGTTTGTTTAACGCGAATTTTACTTATGCAAGGGGACCCGCGAAAGTCGTCCACAAGGAGGGTCGTGTACGCGAGACCGGCCACCGACCTTACGCAAGGAATACCTCTCCCTCTCTGACCCCTACCCCTGGCAGGGGCTGGTTCGTCGGACCACCCAAGATAGCAGCGCCCTTGGCCGGGTCGAAGGCCGAGACGTGGCAGGGACAGGCGATCTTGCCGTCCTTGTGGGCGACGGGCTAGGCTTGTCGCGCGCATACCGCGGAGTAGGTGGCGAGAGCCCCGCTCTCCAGGCGCAAAAGCACGCTCTGCTGCTCCGTAATCCTCCCTTACGCCGCTCACGATGCCCTCCTGGCGTTCCCGGGCGGCTGCTGGCGCAGGTAGGAGACGAAGGCTTGCAGGCTGCTCAGCGTGAACAGCACGGTCAATATCATCGCCGGGTCTTCCACGCTCAACCCCGGATCGTACGTGTGCACGTGCGCCAGGCTGTACGCGGCGAGGCCGAACGAGAGGACCGTTAACCCCAGGAGGGCCCGCTCCTTGCTGCGGAAATGCCAGCTCCTTATCCCCACCTTCGCCACGAACAGCGGGGTCCTGACGCGCCGGCCGAGCAGGGCGTCCACGCCGATGATCGCCCCGGTGCCGCCGATGAACAGCGCCACCTGGATCACGAAGTAGAACGCGCTCGGGTTGGGGGCGCCGGCCAGTATGAAGTTGAGGTTCATGAACAGCCCGCCGAGGATCGCCGCGTTGGTGAACAACCCGAGCAGGATCGCGGCCCCCACCAGCCCCTGGCCGATCATCATGACCCAGCTGAGGGCGGAGGCGTTGGGCAGGAAGACGTCCGTGATGAGGGTGCGGTAGAACGGGAAGACCACGTGGTCTCCGGCGATCTTCTCTTGGAGGAAGGTGGCGAGGACCGTGCCGCCGAGCCAGTCGGGGTCTATGATCTTCTCTGCGGAAGCGCGGAGCCAGCCCAGGCCGATGAAGAGCCTGAGCGGCAAGAGGTACGCTCCCTCTTTGCAGAGCTCCTGCTTGAGAAATCGTAGGACCCTGTCGTCGATCGTCTCCACGTTTACGTTAGATTCTCTGGTGTTTGCGTGCATGTCATCTCGTTTCCTTCCGCTTTGATTCCCGAGAAGAACGGCCGTCCACGACCGTCGCTGCCCGACCTGCGAGAGCTATGGGGCCGGCACGGTGAGTGCATGTTCACGGGCCAACTGGCTCACGGCGCTCTGTCCCTCTCCGGTGAGTGCGACCTCTCCCGGTGTTGGCCTATACACAAGGCCGCCACGCGAGGCATCCTCGAGGGGTTGGGAGAGGGAGTCTTCCTCCCAGTCGAGTAGGCGGGCCAGCTCTGTTTCAGAGGCGTGTCCGCCGAGTCTCTCCAGACCGGCCAGCAAGAGGGACCTGGTGAAAGAGCGCCGGTTCCCGCGCTGGCGGCGGAGGTTGGCGACGAGGCCGCGGGAGGGTGAGAGTAGGAGCGCGAGCACGAAGAACCCGCCGGCTACCACGGCCATCATCCCGGCTATCGCCACGTCGAAGACGGCGGCCAGGTAGTAGCCCGCGACGGCGGAGCCGGAGCCCAGGAGTACCGCGAGGGCCATCATGTGCGAGAGGCGCTCGGTCAGCAGATAGGCCGTCGCCGGCGGTACGATCAGAAATGCGACCACGACTATGGCGCCGACGGAGTCGAACGCGCCGACGGTGGTTACGGAGACCGCCCCCATGAGCAGGTAATGGACGAGCACCGGGGAGAGTCCGACGGCGGCGGCGAGACCGGGGTCGAAGGTGGCTATCTTCAACTCCTTGTAGAGCAGCAGCACCATCCCCATGGTCAGCACGGTCACGATGCCCATGGCCCACAGGGAGCGCGGCCCCAGGTCCACTCCTCCTACTAGCAGCGAGTTGAGCGGGGCGAAGGCGATCTCACCGTAGAGCACGTGGTTGAGGTCCAGGTGCACCTCCCTGGCGAACTTTGAGACCAGGAATACCCCGAGCGCGAACAGGGCCGTGAACACGATGCCTATGGAGGAGTCCTCCTTGACCCTTCCCGTGTTCCGCAAGGCCTCGACGAGCACCGCCGTGAGCAGACCGAAGACCCCGGCGCCGATTAGCGAGGTGAGCGCGCCCAGGCTCTCCGAGATAAAGAAGGCTATAACGATGCCGGGCAGGACCGCGTGGCTTATCGCGTCGCCCATCATGGACATCTGCCTCAGCACGAGCAGCGTCCCCAGAAGCGCGCAAGGGATCGCTACCAGCACGGCGGTCAGGATGATTATGAGGTCCGCGCTCATCTCGCTCCTCCCCCATGAGGCATGGAAGGATCGCTGTTCCTCAGGGCGTTTCGACGGTTGCGGCGGCTCTCTATCCAGCCCCACACGAAGCCCTGGCTGCGGCCCAGGAAGAGGGAGAGAATCAGGATCGCGGTCGCGCACAGCACGATCAGGGGCCCGGTTGGCAGGTTCGCGCCCGTCGCGCTGATAAGTGTCCCGGAGACCCCGCTTAAAGCCCCGAAGAATCCGGAGATGATTACCATGGTGCCCAAGCCGTCCGTCCACTGCCGGGCCGACGCTGCCGGAATGATGAGCATGGCCGCCATGAGTACGACGCCGACCGCCTGTATGCCTATGATCACCGCCACCACGATGAGCATGGTCAGGAGCACGTTCAGCCTCCCCACCGGGAACCCCATACTGGCGGCGAACGCCGGGTCGAAGGAGAGGAGCTTGAACTCTTTGAAGAGCAGGGCCACGACGAGGAGCGCCAGAGACGCCAGGATGCCCATGGTTATCACGTCGTCCCGGACAATGGTTGCCGCCTGCCCGAAGATGAAGCGGTCGAGACCGCTCTGCCCGGCGTTACCGGACCCTCCAATGTAGGTGATCAGGACGGCTCCGGCCCCGAAGAAGACCGAGAGCACGATCCCCAGAGCCGCATCCTGCTTGATGCGCGTCCGGTTGACTATCGTGAGGATGAGGAGCGCGCCGAGCCCCGCCGTGAACGCCGCGCCCGACATCAATACTATGGGCGTCTTGGCGCCGGAGAGTATGAACGCCAGGCACACGCCGGGGAGCGTCGCGTGCGCCAGAGCATCCCCGAAGAGCCCCTGTCGCCGGAGTACCGCGAATGAGCCCAAAGCTCCCCCCACCACCCCGAGGATGGCCGCGCCCAGGGCCACGTTGCGTATGGTGTAGTCGAAGAAGAGATCTCTTAGCAGGTCGATCATCTGACGGACCTCACTCGGCCCCTGCGAGGTACTTCACGCCCCCGCCGTAGGCGGCCGCCACGTTCTCCGGGGTGAACACATCTTCCACCGGCCCCTCGGCCACTAGGCTCTTGTTGAGGAGCACGACCCGGTCGAAGTACTCGCTCACGGTCCCTAGGTCGTGATGGACGACGACTACGGTGCTGCCGGTGGCCTTGAGATCCCGTAGAAGGGCCACGATGGCCTGCTCGGTCTTGTAGTCCACCCCGGCGAAGGGCTCGTCGGTGAGGTAGAGCCGGGCGTCCTGAGCGAGAGCGCGGGCCAGAAAGACCCGCTGCTGCTGGCCGCCGGAGAGCTGGCTGATCTGGCGACCGGCAAAGTCCGCCATGCCGACCTTCTCCAGGCACTGCATGGCCGTCTCGCGCTCCTTGCGGCCCGGCCTGCGGAACCAACCGAGCCTCCCGTAGAGGCCCATCTGCACCACATCGAGTGCGTTCGTCGGAAAGTCCCAGTCCACGCTGCCCCGTTGCGGGACGTATCCCACCCACTGCCGGGCCTTGGAGAACGGCCTCCCGTAAACGGTCGCCCTCCCGGCCGCCGGCTTCATCAAGTCCATGATGATCTTCAGCAGCGTGGTCTTGCCCGCGCCGTTCGGTCCGACGATGGCGACGAGCTGACCCTCCGGCACCCCGAAGCTCACGTCCCACAGGACGGGCTTGTCGCGGTAGGCGGCGGTGATCCCCTTGACCTCCAGAGGTAGAGCCGTAGGTGGTGCTTGAAGATTGTTCAGTCTCATCTAAGAGCCCCCGTTATCGTCTCTACGTTCTCACGGAACATACCGGTATAGGTCTCGGCCTCGGTGCCCTCGTCCCCGCCAGCGTCGGCGAAGAGCTCTCCGCCGATTTCCACATCCCAGCCCTTGTCCCGGGTGGCGTCCTGGACGGCCTCTATGGTCTCGGGCGGCACGCTGGACTCGACGAAGATGGCCTTGATCTCGTTCTCCGCCAGGAATTCCGCGAGCTCCTGGACGTCCCTGGATCCGGCCTCGGACTCCGTGCTGATACCCTGCAGTCCCCGGACCTCCATGCCGTACTGACGACCGAAGTAGCTGAATGCGTCGTGCGCCGTAACCAGCACCCGCTGATCCTCGGGGATGGAGGAGATCTCCTTCTCAACGAACGAGTGCAGCTCGTCGATCTCCGCCTTGTACTCATCGCCGCGCTGCTCGAACTCGCTCGCGCCGTCCGGGTCCAGCTCGGAGAGCTGCTCGACGACCGGATCTACCGACATCCTCCACAGTGTCGCGTCGAACCACACGTGCGGATCGAACTGGTCCTCGTACTGCGGCGAGTCCAGAAACTCCTCCTTGGGAATGCCTTCGGTTACCTGCACCGCGGGCTTCTGCTCGCCGGTCTTCTCTAGAATGTCCTCCATCTGGCCTTCGAGGAAGAGCCCGTTGTAGAAGACGACGTCCGCATCCCGCAACGCCGCAACGTCCCCCTGGCTGGCCCTGTAGAGGTGGGGATCCACACCCGGCCCCATCAAGCCCGTGACCTCCACCCGGTCCCCGCCGATCTGCCGGACGAGGTCCGTGATCATGGTCGTGGTCGTGGTGGCCTGGATCTTGCCCTCGGCCGCCCCCGCTTCCCCGGACTCGCTGCTACCGCAACCGCCGGCCAGGGCCAGGATCAGAAACCCCGCCAGCGCGACCACCGCCAGACGACCCCAAAACCCGACCGCTTCCGCCCTTTTGTCCATACGTATGCTGCCGTTCATGCTCGCTCCTCGTACTCGATGGATAACCTTGCAAGACACTCGTTCTGACCAAGACCGCGTACCCCCTATGCTCGCGCGGCGCTCGGGGTTCCGCTGGTCCAAGGAGGAGATCGCGAAACGCCTTTCTTTCCCGTTCGCACCCATCAACGATGTCCCATGGGTTGATACGTTCGCCCCGCGAGCTTACCTTGCAAATTAGCAAGACCTTTCTAGGAGTAGTGCTTTGGCCTGAAAACAAGTTTAGCCTTGGCTAAAAATAGCTCTTTGGGGATCGTGTGTCAAGGTTTTGCTCAAGGAATGGAGGAG
>CADCVI010000033.1 GCA_902806105.1 uncultured Rubrobacteraceae bacterium | reverse complement strand
AGCAGCAGGCCGCTCGTCAGGTGGTGCGTCATGGAGAGCCCGAGCACGAAGGCCGCGAGCAGCAGGTATCCATCCTTCCGCTCCTCCCGCCACACGAGCAGGACGAGGAGCGCCGCCGCCAGGAAGAGGACGTGCAGGGTGTAGACCTCCGCGATCACCGCCTGGCTCCAGAACAGGGGGCTCGCCCCGAACGCGAGGGCGCCGAAGAGCGCGGCGAGGATGCTCCCGCCGAGGCGCAGCCCGACGGCGTAGAGCGCCACAACCGCCAGGGCCCCGAAGACGGCAGAGGCGAGGTTGACCCTGTAGGCGACGTCGCCGATCGGCAGGTAGGTGAAGAGGTGGGTGAGGATCGTGTAGGTCGGGTAGCCGGTGGGGTGGCTGATGCCCAGCACGTACGCGATCGCCGGTAGCACCGCCGAGTCTTTCATCTCGTCCGTGTAGTACAGGATCGTCGGCGCCAGGGTCAGGACGTACAGCACGAAGGCGAGAACCCCCGCGCCCGCCCCGGCTACCCGCGCCGGGGTCACCAGACGACGGCCCGCGTCCCCCGCCATATCACCCTTGGAAACCTGTTTCGCCAGCGTCTTCACCAAGCCGAGAGGCTACCACAGAGATGGAGCACGATGGATACGGAATTGCCTCCAAGGGCCTCGTCGTCGTTGGCAAGGGGGATCGCAACTCGCGCCGTGCTACGCCACGAGCCGGGGGTGCGCCAGACCGCTGCCTGGATCCCTTGTGAGGCAGCGATCCGACTGAGGGCTTCGCGTCCTCCACGAGATGAGCGAGCAAGCCTCATGAGGCGCGGTGAGGATGCCCGCAATCCCTTCCGCATCCCTCTCCTAGTCCGGCGGCAGGACCATGACGCGCAGGAGGTGTTCGAGGGTCCGCTCCGGGTCCTCCGAGAAGCCCGTGTGCACGGGCGAGGGCTGGACGACGGCGCTCCGGGGGGCCGTGAGCCACCCGAAGCGCTGGCTCCTCGACAGCCGCCCCACGTATCCTGCCGCTGCCCCACCCGCGCAGACGAGCCGCGCCACGTCCAGGTGGGCGAGCACGGACCCGTGGTCCGCCGCCGGGTCGAGGGCAGCCAGGCGCGCGGCGTCCAGGTGGATCCGGGCGCCCAGGAAGCCCTTCGAGCCGCAGTGGAGCACGACGCCCGCGTTGAAAAATTCCCCGCGCTCGACCCTCGGGACCACCCGGAGTACCGCGTACTCGAACAGCTCGCTCACGCGCCCCCCCGGGCCTCCTCCAGCGCGTCGACCCACGCCCTCTCCCCCCGCAGGCGAGCCGAGAGGTACTCGACGTAGGCGTCTCGTACCTCCCCGGCACCGCCGAAACCGGGCTCGTCCGCGAGCCAACCATCGGGGACGAGGCCCACGACCTCCCGGACGACGGCCTCCGTCAGGATGGGGGCGAGGGATTCGTCCGCCTCGCGTATGGAGCCCGCGGAGGGGAGCAGGACGTGCTCGCGGGCGGCGACGTAGGGCCGCTGGCTCGCAGCGGCGAGGCCCGCGCCCGAGATGCCCGGCCAGTTGTGGTGGAAGTAGAGCGCGGCCCCGTGGTCTATAAGCCAGAGGTTGCCGTGCCACACGAGCAGGTTCGTGTTGCGGGGCGAGCGATCGACGTTCTGGACCAGCGCGTCGAACCACACGATGCGCGAGGCGAGGCCGGGGCCGGGCGGCGAGACCAGCGGGTCGAAGCCCAGGGAGCCGGGCAGGTAGTCGAGGGCGACGTTCAACCCGCCGCTCGCGCGCAGGAGGTCCTGTATCTCGGGGTCCGGCTCCGTGCGCGCGAGGTCGGGGTCGAGCTCGGCGTACACGATCTCCGGTACGTTCAGCCCCAGGAGCCGCGCAAGCTCTCCGGCCACCACCTCCGCAACGAGCGTCTTTCGCCCCTGGCCCGCGCCCCGGAATTTCAGGACGTACGTGCCGAGGTCGTCGGCCTCGACGATCGCCGGGAGGGAGCCGCCCTCCCGCAACGGCGTGACGTAACGCGTCGCGGTCACGGTCCGTAAGCTCTTCGACGGGCTCTGCTCTGTCTGCTGGTCCATCGTCATCCCGGGGAGCTTAACACCGGCAAAGCTCGGGCAGTCCTACGGTTGTTTGCGGGCGTCGTAGCGGAGGCGGGCGAAGCCGGACATCAGGGCCAGGGGGATTGCCACGGCGGCGGCGAGGGCGAAGAGCGTGCCGTAGGAGCCGGCCTCGGCGAGCGGGGCCGCGGCGGTGGTGGCGATGCCGCTGCCGACGAACAGGGCGGCGGCGAAGAACGAGATCACGGTGGCCCGCGCCTCGGGGACGACCTCCGTAGCCCACGTCTGGAGCGTGGAGTGCATGAACGCGAAGCCGCCGCCTATCAGGCAGGCCGCGAGCGAGATGCCAACCAGGTTCTGCCCCACGGCGCCCGCCGCGTAGCCGAGCCCGAGCAGCGCGCCGCCCGCGAGGAGCAGGATGCTCTTGCCGAACCGGTCCGAGGCCCTCTTGAGGAGCCAGGTCCAGCCGAGGGTCGCGACCCCGAAGAGCCCGACGGCCAGCCCGGAGACGGCGGCGCTGTAGCCCACGTACTCCAGCGCCGGGGCCAGAAAAGTCAGGAAGCCCAGTATCACGCCGCCCTCGATCAGCGCCAGGGAAACGACGAGCCCGGCCCAGGGCCGCCTTGCCGCGATCCCGAGTCGGGCCAGCGGCCCGGCCCCGGCCTCCCTCTCCGGCTCCGGCAGACGCGACAGCAGGAAGATCCCGAGCGCCGCCGAGACGACGACCGGCGCTGCGAACGCCACCCGCCAGAGCCCGAGATAAGCGGCCAGCCCCGCCGACGCGGTCGCGAGCGCCGTCGCCACCGCGCTCGTCGCGAGCTGGTCGGCGAGCGCCCTCTGGCGAACGTTTATGGGGACCGTATCCCCGATGTACACGAGCGAGGC
>CADCVI010000032.1 GCA_902806105.1 uncultured Rubrobacteraceae bacterium | reverse complement strand
AGGTCCGCTACCTCGGCCTCTCTGAGGCCGGTGTGGAGACCATCCGCAAGGCCCACGCCGTCCACCCCATCAGCGCGCTCCAGTCCGAGTACTCGCTCTTTACCCGCGACGTGGAGGACGAGGTGCTGCCCACCCTGCGCGAGCTCGGCATCGGTTTCGTCCCCTACTCGCCCCTCGGGCGCGGCTTCCTGACCGGACGCTTCAGGACGCTCGCCGACATGCCAGAGGACGACACCCGCAGCGCCCGCTTCCCGCGCTTCGCCGAGGAGAATTTCATGAAGAACGTGGAGCTCGCCGACAGGGTGCGCGAGGTCGCCGACGAGAAGGGCGTTACGCCGGGCCAGCTCGCACTCGCCTGGCTGCTCGCCCAGGGCGAGGATATCGTCCCCATCCCAGGCACCAAGCGCCGCAAGTACCTGGAGGAGAACGCGGGCGCCTCCGGCGTCGAGCTCGCCGAAGAGGATCTGCGGCGCATCGAGGAGGCCATGCCCCGGGGCTCCGCGGCTGGCGAGCGCTACACCGAGGAGATGATGCGGGCGGTGGGCCGCTAGGCGCGTACCCGTGCCGCCCGACGGCAGCGACCTCTGCTTCGTGTGGCCGGGCCGGATCTCGGCCGCAGAGCAACACCTCCGGTGCCACGGCGCCACGGCGTCGAGGTGGAGATGGGCCCGGTCGAGCGCCGCGGAGCCGGGGGCGTCGGCAAGAGCGTGTATTTCAGGGACCCGGACGGCTCGCTGCTGGAGTTCATCTCGTACACGGAGAGGGAGGACCTATGACCGACGTGGAGCACATCTCGCACAAGGGAACGGGCGTCCCCGTAAGCTGGTTCCCGGTGCCGGAGGAGTCCGAGTTACCCGAGAACCTCCGGGGGCTCTTCAGGAAGGCGCGGGAGACGGTAGGGTTCGTGCCCAACGTCTTCAGGGCCTACAGTTTCAGGCCTGAGCGGTTGGGCGCGTGGTTCGCGCACTACCGCCAGCTCCACGAGCCGACGGAGAATTTGGACGCGGCCGAGAGGGAGATGATCGCGGTGGCAGTCTCGATGTCCAACGGCTGCCTCTACTGCCTGGTCGCCCACGGCGCCGCCCTGCGCCAAGCCCTCGGCGACCCCATCCTGGCCGACCGCATCACCCTCGACTACAGGAGGGCCGGCCTCGACGAGCGCCGCACGGCCATCCTGGACTTTGCCGTCAAGGTAACCGAGCGCCCCCTGGACTGCACCCCCGAAGACCTCGAACGCCTCAAGGGCTTCGGCCTCACCGAAGAGGAGGTCTGGGACGTCGTGTGGAGGTCGCCAGCATGTACAACTTCACGAACCGTATGTCGCTGGCGTGCGGCATGATCCCCAACGAGGAGTACCATGCGCTCGCCCGCTAACCCCGCGGCTAACACGATCGGTACTAGACCGTAACGGCGACGTAGCCCGCCGCACCGGCGCCTTCTGTAACATGTCCACGGGTCTTCTACGGGGAGGTGTCGTGGGACGTATCCTCTGGGCGTGCGTGTTGGTGCTGCTCCTGGGCGCCTGCGGCTCCGATACGCAGGAGCGGGGCGCGCGGGGGACGAACGACTCCGACCCCGGGGTCCAGCTGGTCAACTCCGAGGCCGGGCGCGTCCAGAATCCGGGCGCCACGGACGAGCAGGTGGGGGACCTCGCGGGCGGAAACAACGAGTTCGCGTTCGAGATGTACGGTGCGGCGGGGAAGCCGAGGGAGGGGAAGGTAACCTGATCTTCTCCCCGTACAGCGTCTCGTTGGCTTTCTCCCTGGCCTACGCTGGTTCTCGCGGCGAGACGGAGGCCCAGATGGCCGAGACGATGAGGTTCCTGCCCCAAGAGACCCAACACCCGGCGTTCAACGCCATCGAGAGCCGGATGTCCGGGTTGGGAGAGAAGGACGGCGGTGACCCCAGCCCGTCCTTCCGGCTCAACGTCGCCAACTCGGCGTGGGGGCAGGAGGGTTTCCGGTTCGAGCGGGCGTACCTGGAGACGCTGGCCGAGCACTACGGTTCCGGCATGAGGTCCGTAGATTTCGGACAACCCGACGAGGCTTCCGAAGAGATCAACGCCTGGGTCGAAAACGAGACCGAAGATCGCATCAAAGACCTCGTAACGCCGGACGTCGTCTCCCCGGACACGCGTCTCGTGCTCGCAAACGCCGTCTACTTCAAGGCGTCGTGGGCCTCCTCGTTCGTGGAAGAGGGAACAGAAGACGGCACGTTCTCCCTGCCCGAAGGCGGCGAGGTCACCGTACCGCTCATGCGGCAGACGTCGTACTTGCCCCACGCGGAAGGCGAGGGGTACCAGGCCGTCCGGCTGCCGTACAAGGACGACGCCGCGGATATGCTGGTCGTACTCCCCGAGAAGCGACGTTTCGAGGAGATCGAAGGTCGGTTGAGCGCAGGTCTCCTGGACGAGGTAGACGAGGAGATGCGCCCGGGCGAGTACGTGAAGCTGACCATGCCCCGCTTCGATTTCGAGACGAACCTGGATCTCATCCCTCTGCTCCGCTCGATGGGCATGACGATCCCCTTCGATAGCGGGGCGGCTGATTTCAGCGGTATCACAAAAGAGGGAGACCTGTTCATCGGCGACGCTCTTCATAAGGCGAACATCACGGTAGACGAGAAGGGCACAGAGGCCGCCGCCGCGACTTCGCTGGCCTTTCCGCAGAGCGAACCTCCGCCGCCGGTAGAGATGACGATGGATCGTCCCTTCCTCTTCGCTATCACGGAGCGGGAGACGGACACGGTTCTATTTCTCGGACGCGTAGCGGACCCGAGTTAGGGTAAGCTGTGTCAGGATAGTTCGGGAGAGAGGGGAGCGCATGGCCGAAGTGAAGTACGTCTCGCGGGTCGGGGTGGAGCCGGTGGAGGGGAAGGTCCGGCGGGCTTACTTGCCGGGCGAGGAGGAGCCGGTGCTCTTCGGGGTCCACTCCGAGGTCGCCGAGCACTACGGGG
>CADCVI010000031.1 GCA_902806105.1 uncultured Rubrobacteraceae bacterium | reverse complement strand
CGGCGCCGCCCCTCCCGTACCTCCCGGGGGCGCACGCCATAAACCTCCTCGAAGGCCCGCGCGACCACGTCTACCCGGACCACCATCCCCGCCCCGCCCCCGAAGGGCGCATCGTCGATCCTGCCGTTCGGCGAGTAGTCCCGAAGATCGAAGGTCCTGAACCCCACGAGGCCCCGCTCGACGGCCCGCCCGACCACCCCCACGCGCACCATCGCCTCCACGGCCTCCGGGAAGACGCAGAAAACGTCGATCGAACCCACCGGGGCGCTACTCCTCGATCTCGGGGCGCTTCACCGTGATCCGGCCGCCTTCGATGTCGACCCCTGGGACGTGTTCGAGCGTGAAGGGGACGTAGAACTCCTCGTCCCCGAGGCGCACCACGAGAACGTCGTGCGCCGGGGTGGGGAAAACATGCATCACGGTGCCGACCGGCTCCTCGCTCGCGCTATCGTAAGCTTCGAGCCCGACCAGATCCCCGACGTAGAACTCGTCTTCGTCCGGGACGTCGAGCTCTGTCCGGTCAAGCACGACCTCGGCGCCCCGCAGCTCCGCAGCCCCGGCCCGGTCCCCGACCCCCTCGATGTCTACGAGGAACCCCTTGGGGGTCTCCCGAACCTTGAGGATGCGCCGCCGCGAGCCGTTCACGAGGGGTTCGAGACCTTCCCTCAGGTGGCGCCCGGAACCGGTGGGCTTCACGCGCAGGGTGCCGCGTACCCCGTGCGGGGTCGCGACGATGCCGATGACTATGGGGTCGGTGATCCCCTCGGAGGGGCCTTCGGGACGGGCCACGGCCTCTAGTCCGAGACCTCCACGCTGACGCGCTTCTGGGCCTTGACGGAGGCCGCCTTCATCACCGTGCGTATGGCCTTGACGATCCTGCCGCCCCGCCCGATGACCTTGCCGACATCGCCCTCGGCGACGCGCAGCGTGAAGTCCACGCGCGAGTCCGTCTCCTTACCCGAGACCTCGACCTTATCCGGCTCGTCGACGAGCTGGCGCACGATAAACAGGAGCAAGTTCTCCAGTTGGCGCAAGATCCGCCCCTGGAACCTAGAGCGCCCCGGAGATCTTCAACAGCTTGCGGACCTGATCCGTCGGCTGCGCGCCCTTGCCGAGCCACTCCTTCGCCTTCTCGACGTCGACCTGGATGTCCGAGGGCTGGGTCCTCGGGTTGTAGGTGCCGACCCTGTCTATGAACGCGCCGTCGCGCGGGCTCCTCGCGTCCGCCACCACTATCCTGTAGAAGGGGGCCTTCTTGGAGCCGTGCCTGGCCAGCCTGATCTTTACCGCCATGTTCTTCTCACCTCTCGTTTGTTTTACGGATCGACGCCGGGGACTACCGGAACGGCATCCGGGGCATGCGCTTCGGCATACCGCCGCCGCCCTTGCCCATCTGCTTCATCATCTTCTGCATCTGGCCGAACTGCTTGACGAGCTTCTGCACGTCCTGCTGCGTCGAGCCGGAGCCGCGAGCAATCCTACGCGCCCGGCTCGGGTTCTGCAACAGCTTCGGGTTGCGCCGCTCCTGCACAGTCATAGAGGTTATCATCGCCTCGACCCTGCCGAGCGCGCTATCGTCCAAATCGTTCAAATTCGCGCCCTGAAGCTGCTTGCTGAGGCCCGGGATCATGCCTAGCAGGCTCGATATCGGCCCCATCTTCTTTATCATCTGCATCTGCTTGAGGAAGTCCTCGAAGTCGAACTTCCCGGCCATAAGCTTCTTGCCCTGGGCCTCGGCCTCTTTCTGGTCCATCTGGCCTTCGGCCTTCTCGATGAGCGTCAGCACGTCGCCCATCCCGAGGATGCGCCCCGCCATCCGGTCCGGGTAGAAGTAGTCGAACTCGCTCATCTTCTCGCCCTCGGAGGCGAACTTTATGGGCCGCTGCGTGACCGACACGACGCTGAGCGCCGCCCCGCCCCTCGCGTCGCCGTCGAGCTTCGTCAGGACCATCCCGTCGTAGTCGACGTACTCCTTGAAGACCTCGGCGATCTCGACGGCGTTCTGACCCGTCACGACGTCGAGGACGAGCAGGACAGAGTGCGGCTTGACCGCGCCGCGCACCCGCTTGATCTCGTCCATGAGGCCCTGGTCGACGACCTGACGACCGGCCGTATCCACGATGGCGAAGTCGTAGCCGCCGTCGCGCGCGGCCTTGACGCCCCGCTCGGCGATCTCCTCGGGCGCGGGCTCCGTCCCCTCCGTGTACACCGGCACGCCGAGCTCCCGCCCTATCTGCTGGAGCTGCTCTATGGCCGCCGGGCGGTACGTGTCGCAGGCGATGAGGTACGGATTCTTGCCCTGCTTCCTGGCGAAGAGCGCGAGCTTGCCGGCCGCCGTCGTCTTGCCGTGGCCGTTGAGGCCAGCGAGCATGACCACCGTCGGGGGACGCGAGGCGAACGAGAGCTTGCTGGAGGTGCCGCCCATAAGGTTGGCGAGCTCCTCGTTGACGATCTTGACGATCTGCTGGCCCGGCGAGAGCGCCTTCGAGACCTCGGCCCCCGTCGCCCTCTCGCGGACGTTCCCTACAAACTCCTTGACCACCCCGAAGTTCACGTCGGCCTCCAAGAGGGCCAGACGGATCTCGCGGGTTACCTTCTTTACCTCGTCCTCAGAGAGGTTGCCGCTGCGGCGCACCCCGTCGAGGGTCTTTCCCAACCTGTCGCTCAAGGTATCGAACATGCTTACAAATCTCCAAACAGAGCCTGCGCGAACTCGCGGGCCTCGAACGGGTGAAGGTCGCCGATCTGCTCTCCTACCGAGATCATCTTGATCGGCACCCCCACCTCGTTCGCGATGGCGAGAGCGATGCCGCCCTTCGCCGTCCCGTCGAGCTTGGTCAGGATTATACCCGTGACCCCGGCGACCTCGTGAAACAGCTTCGCCTGCCTGAGCCCGTTCTGGCCCGTCGTCGCGTCGATAGTCAGCAGTACCTCGTGGGGCGCCCCCGGCAACTGGCGCGCGATGACCCTCTTGACCTTGTCGAGCTCTGCCATGAGGTTGGCCTTCGTGTGGAGCCTGCCCGCCGTGTCGATGAGCAGAACGTCCGCCCTCTCGGCCTTCGCAGCCTCGACGGCGTCGTGAGCTACGGCCGCCGCATCGGCGCCACGCTCGCGGGCCACCACAGCCGCCCCCGTCCTCTCGCCCCAGGACTGGAGCTGTTCGATCGCCGCGGCCCGGAACGTGTCACCGGCGGCCAGCATGACCTTCCCCGGCAGGAAGCTTACGAGCTTGCCTATGTTCGTGGTCTTGCCGGTCCCGTTGACCCCGACCATGAGGATAACCGTCGGCTTATACGAGATGTCCAGCTCCACCGGCCTGTCCAGGATGCGCGTCGCGTGCTCGATCATGAGCTGGCGCAACTCTTTCCCGCTGGTGATGTTCTTCTCCAGCGCCTCCTGCTCCAGCTCCGCGACGAGCTTGGCGGTCGTCGGCACCCCGACGTCGGAGGTGATCAGGATCTCCTCGACCCTCTCCCAGAACTCCTCGTCGTCGGCGTCCTTGAACTCGGCGACCGCGGCGTTCAACTGCCCCACAAAGGACTCCCGGCTGCGGCTCAAGCCGTTACGCAGGCGCCCGAACCAACCGCGAGACTCCTCGATCTCCTCGTCCTCCGGCACGTCCTCCACCGGGACCGCCTCCGCGGCCTCCCGAGCCCGAACGGGCTCCGAAGGCTCAGGAGAGACGAGAGACTCCTCATCTTCGGGCCCTCGCCGCGAACGCTGCCCAAACCATCCGCGAGGCCCGTCGTCCTCCGGCATGCCCTCCGCCGGAGCCGTCTCCACGACGTCGATCTCCCGCGCCTCAACAGGCTCGGGCTCCGGGGTTGAGGCCTCCTCGTCCTCGGCGCTCTCGACCGGAACGTCGTGGGCGGGAGCATCGAGGGCACCGTCGGTCTCCTCCGCGGTGGGCGCCTCCTCGACGGCCTCGCGGCTCTCCGCTAGGCCGTTGGAGGAATCTTCTGGTTCATCTGCTCCGGAAGGTTCATGCTCCGGCGCCTCGACGGCGGTCTCGGAGGTCTCCTCCTGCTTCTTGCTCCTCCTGAAAAAGTTACGCCAAGACCGTCCCATAAAGGTTATTCATTCTCCCGTTAAACGCTTGGATACGACTACCGTAGCGCCGGAGGAATCTTGAGTAACCCCGTAGAGCACATCGGCAGTCGCCATGGTCCGTTTCTGGTGTGTCACGAGCAAAAATTGCCCGGATTTCCGGTACGAGTCTACCACAGAGAGGAATCGGGCCAGGTTGACATCGTCTAGCGCGGCCTCGGCCTCGTCCAGCACGCAGAAGGCCCCCGTGCGGTCTCCGGAAGGGGTGGGACGGCTCAAGAAAATGCTGAAAAGGAAGGAGAGCGCGAGCAGGGAACGCTCGCCGCCTGAGAGCACCCGCAGGGGCCTCCAGCCCTTCCTCCGGAGCCTGAGCCCGACCTCCACGCCCTCCTCCGAGAGCGTCAGCTCGCCGGAGGCCCCTTCCATCATGCGCGGCACGATCTCCCCGAAGGATCGTCGCACGTCCTCGAAGGTCGAGGTGAACCGCGACTCCATCTCGCCGTCGAGCTTGCGGATCACGTGCTCCAGCTCCCCGGCGGCGGCCTCCACATCGGCGCGCTGCGCCGCGACGAACTCGTGGCGCTCGCTAAGATCTCCCTGCTGGGAGATGGCGAGCAGGTTGACGTCCCCGAAACGCTTGAGCCGCCGGGCTATGCGCGCCCTCTCGGCCTCGGAAGGCTCGGGCAGGGCCTCTGCCTCGCTGCGGGCCGCCTCCAGCGTCGCCCCCCACTCCTCGAGAATCTCCGCCGAAGCGAGGGAGGCGGCCTCCTCGGCGCGAGCCAGCTCGCCGCGCAGGGCATCGACGGCGGAGTGGGACCTGGCGAGCCTTCCTGCTAGATCCCCGGTGCCGCGAGAGAGCGCCGCCCTCTCCTCAGAGACGCGGGTCCTGCCCGCGGCCTGCTCCGACCTGGCCCCACGCGAGGCGGCGAGGCGTTCGCGCGCGACGGCCTCCAGGCGTGAGGCGACCTCGGTGGCCCTACGCGAAAGCTCTCGGCGCCGTTCGGCCTCCCCGGCCGGGGCCGACCTCTTCAGCCGGCCGGATTCCCGTGCGAGCTTCGCGCGGCGCTCGCGGGCGGCGGCGATCGCGGAGCGGGACCGGGCGAGCCGACCGGCCGCCTCGCGGGCCGCCGCATACGCCGGGTCAACCGCGCGCTGGGCGTCGGAGAGTTCCTCGCCAGCGCGTTCCTCCGCCTCTCTCGCCCGGCGCAGAGCTGCCTCGGCGGCGGAGATCTCGCCCTCCGTCGCCTCCAGTGCGGCCTCGGCCTCCACGCGCAGAACACGCGAGCGTTCTGCCCCCTTCGTCCTCCTGTTCGCCTCGGAGGAGAGCAGGCGCGCGGCGCGCTCGGTCCGGGAAGCGAGGGCACGCAGCGTCTCGCCACGGGAGCCCAATTCGTCCAGTCGGACGGAGGCCGCGGAGATCCGCTCGCGCAGATCGTAGAGGTCATCGCCCCTACGGTTCTTCAGGACGTCGAGGCGAGCTTCCTCCTCCGCCAGGCGCGCCTCCCTGACAAACTCTCCGTCTTCGGACGGACGGCTCGCGCTCGTGCGCGTCAGGCGGAGGCCCTCACGGGTGACCGCCACATGGCCGTTGCTCGGTGCGGATGCCCCGGGTTCGGTCGAGGCGTCGAGGACGTAGATGCCGGCCAGCAAGCGGGAGGCTACCTCCCGGTACGAGGGCTCCAGGATCTCCACGCACTCCGCCAGGGGCTTGCCGGGGGGGGCACCATGCTCCGGCATCTCGGCGGCATCCAGGCGCACGACGACGCGCTCCGCGGGGCTCTCGCCGGAGAGGAACCGTATGCCCTCGCTGAGGGGAACGATTACCCCGCCCGCGAGATCGCCGAGCGCCGCCTCGACAGCGGCCTCGTAGCCCGGGCGCGACCGGACCACCTCGTAGAGCCGCTTGCCGTTCGCCCCCCCGCCCGTAACCCTCAGGGCACGTACCTCTGCCTCCGTCCTCCCGACGAGGGACGCCAGAACGCCCCTCCGTCTATCCGCGTCGGCCAAGCGGCTCCGTAGGAGCCCCCGCAGTTCCTTTGTCAGGTCCCGCACAGCGTTCGGAGCTTCCCGGAGATCCAACCTTCCGGCTTCGAGCGCCTCTCTCGCCGACGAGAGACGCTTCAGGTCCTCGTCCCCGAGCGCCTCAGTCTCCGAGAGCCGCCTCGCGGCCCGGTCGCGCCTCTCGCGCAACGCCCTCAGATTTCCTTCTGCCTCCACGCGCCGCGCCGTGGCCGCCGATGCCTCCCCCCGCCCCCGCGAGACCAGGCCCTCCAGCTTCACGAGCTCCCTCTTCGCCCGCTCCTGCTCCTCCCGCAGCCCCCCGATACCTCCTTCGAGGCGCGCGAGCTCCGACGAGACCTCTTCGGCCTCTCCGTCTATCCGCTCCATCAGCCGGCGCCGGTCCTGCTCCAGGTCGCTCGTACCCTCCACCCGAAACGCCGAGCGCTCGGCCCGCGACGAGCCGGTTCGCAGGTCTTCCAGGCCGTTCTCGAGGACCTCTATACCGTGGTCGATCCGGCGAAGCGAGGCTTCGAACTCTCTCTCCTTCTCGCCGAGGAGCCGTCCCTTCTCGCTCGCCGCAGCCTCCTCGTCGACGAGCCGGGCCGTCTCGGACTCCGCCTCCGCGAGGCTGGAGCGCAGGCCGTCGAGGCCGCGGGTCGCTATCCGGTACAGGTGGGCGAGCGAGAGCTTGCGGTAGCGGGCTTCGAGCTCTCTGTACTCGCGGGCGGCGACGGCCTCCCGCTCTATCTTCCTCAGCTGCTCCGCGAGCTCCGCCTCGAGCGCCCGCCCGCTCTCCAGTTGCGCCGCCGTCTGCTCCAGCTTGCGCCCCGCCGAGAGCCGCCGCCGCCTGAACACCCCGAGACCCGCGGCCTCCTCGAGCGCCGTCCGGCACGCCTGCGCGCCGCCCGCGACGATGGCATCGACGGCGCCCTGCCGAAGGATGCTGTGCCTCCCGATCCCGGCCTCCCCGGCAATCGCCCGGACGTCGGCCATCCGGCTCCGGCTGCCGTTGATCCGGTACTCCGTCTCGCCGCCGCGCGAGATCCTGCGCGTCAGCGACACCTCCTTGTACGGCAGGGAGACCGTTCCGCCCTCGTTGTCTATGACGAGCGTCACCTCCGCCGCCCCCGCAGCCGCCAGCGACTCCGACCCGGAGAACACGACGTCGTCCATCGAGCCCGCCCGCAACAGGGTCGGGCTCGCCTCCCCCAGGGCGAACAGGATCGCATCCGTGATGTTGCTCTTCCCCGACCCGTTCGGCCCAACGATCGCCGTGATCCCACCCGAGAGCGGCATCCGCACCGGACGGGCGAACGTCTTGAACCCCTTTACGTAGATCGCAGAAAGCATTGGCGCATTCTACGCGCTCAGACGGCCGGAAGTACAGAAGGGGACGAAAAGTGGTGCAAACAGCGGTTCAACGCACGAGTACCTGATGCGTTCCTGGGCCCAAGAGGCGTTCCAGAAAATCTATCGATAGGCTCAAGCTGAGAGAGGCGGTTCCTGGGAACAGTTGTCGTATCCCGGCGACTCTCGCGCCGCGATCCAGACCGCAAGCAGAGCCGGTGGGAACTAAGAAAGTAAAAGAGCAGAGAGCCAGGAACGGTAAGCGGCTTTCGCAGGTTTAGGCGGATACTGCTACAACACGGCGCCTAGGCGCCTACGTGCACCTCGACGACAGAGCGGGGGACGGGGCGCACGCCCAGGATCTCCAGCGCGGCGCGCGCGGCGGCCTGCTCGCTCTCCTTGATCGAACCGCCCTCGCCCGAGCCGAGCTCGCGGCCATCCACGGCGACGGACGAGATGAAGTGCGGGCGATGCGGCGGGCCCTGCTTGGCCTTGACCCTGTACGTCGGGCGGAGGCCCTCAGCCTGCAGCGTCTCCTGGAGGAGGGTCTTCCAGTCCCGAAGCTCGTCCGTGTCGACCTCGGACGGGTTGAAGAGCTTGTCGACCGTCCTGAACACGAGGTCCTTGTCTATAAGGTACGCCGCCCCGATGATCGCCTCTACCGTATCCGCGATGACGGAGTCGTTGATGACGGAGCTCTCGATGTCCTCTTCGACCCCCTCCCCCCGGCCCACGGTCGCAAGGTAGGACTTCCTCACGAGGTGCGCCCGGATGCGCGTAAGGTCACCCTCCAGAAGCTCCGGGTAGCTGTGAAAAACCATTTCGGCGACCCGGCTGTTCAAGACCGAGTCGCCGAGGAATTCGAGCCGTCCGTTGGAATCGTACTGGTCCGCGACGCTCGGGTGGGTGAGGGCCCGCTGCCTCAGCGGCTCGGGTAGCACGTTGATGAGATCTCTTATAGACATTTGACTTCCATACTACTCTATGTCGGAGAACGCTACGACTATGTTGTGGCCGCCGAAGCCCATGGAGTTCGAGATGGCCGCCTTCAGGTCTGGCACCTTCCGCGCCTCGTCCCGCACGTAATCGAGCTCCATGCAGTCGTCGGCGAGTTGTTCCAGATTTATCGTCGGCGGCAGGACCTTGTGCTTGAGCGCGAGGGCGCACATGATGCCTTCGGTCACCCCGACTGCCCCGAAGAGGTGTCCGGTCATCGATTTCGTCGCGGAGACGGCCGCGTGCGGTAGGAAACGCGAGACCGCCTTCGTCTCCGGGCCATCGCCCGTGGGGGTCGAGGTCGCGTGCGCGTTGACGTGCCCGACGTCCTCGGGGGAGAGGCCCGAGTCCGAGAGCGCGAGCCTCATCGCGCGCTCGACGCCGCGCCCCTCGATGTCGGGTGCCGTCACGTGGTAGGCGTCCGTGGAGCGACCGTAGCCCGAGACGCGCGCGATCGGCTCCGCCCCGCGCCGCTCCGCGTGCTCGACGCTCTCGAGGACCACGGCCCCCGCGCCCTCGCTCATCACGAACCCGTCCCGGCCCGCGTCGAACGGACGGCTCGCCTTCAACGGCTCGTCGTTGCGCGTGCTGATCGCGCGGATCGCGCAGAACCCGGCCATGCTGAGCTGCGTGATCGGGGCCTCGGAAGCCCCTGCTATGACGACGTCGGCGTCGCCGCGCCGGATAAGCTCCAGGCCCTCGGCTATCGCCTCCCCGCCCGTGGCGCACGCAAGGACCGGGCACTGCGTCGGTCCGGTGGCCTTGAGGGCGATGGCGAGCTGGCCGGCGGCCATGTTCGGGACCATCATGGTGATGAGGAACGGGCTGACCCGGCTCGGGCCCTTCTCGTTCAGGACCTTGTACTCGCGCTCCCACGTCGCGAGCCCGCCGATGCCGGTCCCCATGATTATCGCCACGCGCTCCGGCGTCTTCTGGAGCGTCTCTGAGATCCCCGCGTCCTCTGCCGCCTGGACGCCGGCGGAGACGCCGAGCTGGGCGAAGCGGTCCATCCGGCGGGCTTCCTTCTTGGACATGAAGTCCACGGGATCGAAGTCCCTGCACTCGCCAGCAATGTGGGACGGGAACGGCGTGGAGTCGAAGAGCGTGATGTCGCCGATGCCGCTCTTCCCGTGGAGCGCGGCATCCCAGAAGTTCTCGACGCCGGTGCCGAGCGGGGTCACCGCCCCGGCGCCGGTCACGTAGGCGAAGCCCCTGCCCGCCCCGTTCCCCGAGCCGCCGTTGGACGAGCCCTCGGTCACGCCGCCTGGTGCTCCGTGACGTACTCCACGGCCTGCTCGACCGTCGTGATCTTCTCGGCCTCATCGTCCGGGATCTCCATCCCGAACTGCTCCTCGAGCTCCATTATGAGCTCCACGAGGTCGAGCGAGTCCGCCTCGAGGTCCTCCCTGAACGAGGCCTCGGGCGTGACGTCACCCTCGTCGACGCCGAGCCTGTCGGCGGTGATCTCCTTGATCTTCTCCAGAATCTCGTCCCGTCCCATACCTCTCCTCCTCTTTCGTATCCGACTTTTTTAGACGCCCACGGGCGTACCCGCGCGCGAGATAGCGAGTAGTGTAACCTAAATCGCCTTTACTGCATAACCATCCCGCCGTCCACCGCGATGGTCTGGCCGGTGACGTATGCGGCCCCGTCGCCAGCCAGGAAAGCGACGACCTCCGCGATGTCCCCCGGCTCCCCGAAACGCCCCACCGGTATCTGATCTAGAACGCGTCCCTTGATCTCCTCCGGTAACCCTTCGGTGAGCTCGGTTAGTACGTACCCCGGCGCCACGACGTTCGCGGTGATCCCCCTGTTCGCGACCTCCCGGGCCACGCTCTTGGTCATCCCGATGATCCCGGCCTTGGAAGCTGCGTAGTTTGCCTGCCCGGCGTTCCCCATCAGCCCGACGACGGAGGAGAGGTTCACGATCCTGCCCCACCTCGCCCGGATCATCGACCTCAAAGCGGCGCGCGTGCACAGGTACGTCCCCTTGAGGTTGGTTTGTATGACGTCGTCGAACTCCGCGTCCTTCATGCGCATCATGATGTTGTCCCGCGTCACCCCCGCGTTGTTCACGAGGATCTCGACCGGCCCGAACGCCTCGCCGACGCCCTTCATCAGCGCAGCGACGTCTTCGGAGGACGAAACGTCGCTCTTGTAGGTCTCGCACTCCGCTCCGGCCTCGCGCACGAGCTTCGCGGTCTCGGCCGCCGCCTCGTCGTTGGACCTGTAGGAGACGGCGACCTTCGCGCCGCCCCTCGCGAGCCTAACGGCGATGGCGCGTCCTATACCCCTGCCCCCGCCGGTTACGAGCGCTACCCGTCCCTCCATCTACTCCCCCTCGACCTTGTCGGCGAACGCGAACATGAGCTCGGCCTCGCAGGCGCGCTCCCCGTTCACCGTCGCAGAACCCTTGCCCCTGCCGATCCTGCCCTTCAGCCGGGAGATCTCGACCTCCATCCGCAACACGTCCCCCGGGATCACCTGGCGCCTGAACCGGACCCCGTCGATCCCCGCGAAGAGCGCCAGCTTCCCCCGGTACCCCTCCAGCGTCATCACCCCGACCGCCCCGACCTGCGCCATCGCCTCCACGATCAAGACGCCGGGCATGACGGGATAATCCGGGAAGTGGCCCTGAAAGAACGGCTCGTTCTGGGTCACGTTCTTTATCCCGACGGCCCGAACGCCGGGCTCCAGCTCCTCGACCCGGTCCACGAGCAGGAACGGGTAGCGGTGCGGGATCAACGCGCGAATAGCGGCCGGACCGAGCGGCAGCTCGATCGCCTTCAAGAGAGCACCGCCTTCGCCGTGCGCCCCGTAACCTCGACGTCCTTGAAGTCCTTCAGCATCCTCACCAGCGTTCCCCCTCCGGCCTCGATGACCTCCTCCACCCCGAGCGAGACGAACCTCTCGACGACAGCGACCCACCTCACGGGCGAGATCATCTGGTCGCGCAGCGCGAGCCGCACGTCGTCGGCCTTGGCGAGGATGGAGCCGTCCATCCCGCTGATCATCGCTACGTCGGGGTCGCGTATCTCCGCCGCTACCAGGACCTCATCCATCGCCAGCGACGCGGTGAGCATCAGCGGCGAGTGGAATGCCCCGGCGACGGCGAGCTTCATCTTCTTCCCGCCGAGTCTCGCCGCGAGCGCCTCCAGCGCCCCCTCCTCGCCCGAGATCACGGTCTGTCGCGGCGTGTTGAAGTTGGCCGCCACGACGATCCCCTCGGCCTCCGGGAACCCCGCGACCGCGTCGGCGACCTCCCTCGGCTCCGCCCCGACGATAGCGGTCATCCCGCCGGGATTCTGACGCGAGGCCTCGCCCATCAACCGGTCCCGCTCCGCGACCAGCCGTGCTCCCTCCTCCAGGGATAGCGCCCCGGCCGCGTGCGCCGCCGCGTACTCGCCGAGAGAGTGGCCCGCCACCACCCCGGGCTCGACGCCCCGCTCCCTGAGCTTGCGAAAGATCTCCACGGAGCTTGCGAAGACGGAGAGCTGATAAGGAACATCGCCGCCCCCCGTGACGGCGCGCACGACCTCGCCAACCTCGCCCGAAACCTCAGCCCCCGCCGTACCCTGACCCGGAAACACCACGGCCAACCGCAACGCCAAACCGCCCCTCCTCATGCCTTGATCTGCTAGATCTTGTAGAGATTCGCGGCCCACGTGAGCCCGAACCCGAAGCCAACCGTCACCACGTAGCGACCCGGCTCGAACCCGTCGTAGATGTCCGGGTAGGAGATCGGGATGCTCGCCGCCGACGTGTTCCCAAACCTGTCCAGGTTCACCACGATCCTCTCCTCAGGTACCGACATCTTGCGTGCCGCAGCACGTATTATGCGGGCATTTGCCTGGTGGGGGATGACGTACTGGACCTCGTCGGGGTCGACGCCGTTGCGGGAGAGGAGTTTCTCGACCATCTCGGGGAGTACCCTCACGGCGAATTTGAAGACCTCGCGGCCGTTCTGGTAGAGCTTCTGCTCGTCGCTCGGGTGGCCCGCGCGGCCCATCGGGGCCAGGCGGCCGTCGGCGCCGAGGATGTGGTCGACGAAACCGGACTCGCCACTCCCCCGGTCGAGGACGACCGCTCCGGCTCCGTCGGCGAAGATCACGGCCGTCGAGCGATCGCTTCCGTCGACGATGCGCGTCATGGCGTCGGCCCCTATAAGGAGGACCCGGTGGGCCATGCCGCTCCTGAGCATGGAGCCGGCGACGCTCGCGGCGTAGGCGTAACCGGCGCAGGCCGCCGCGAGGTCCATCGCTCCGGCGCCCGGGGCGCCGATGGCCTCACCGACGAGGCAGGCCACGCTCGGCATCGACTCCGGACCGGTTGAGGTCGCGCAGATTATGAGGTCTATCGTCTCGCCCGAGACCCCGGCGCTCT
Source organism: uncultured Rubrobacteraceae bacterium (assembly GCA_902806105.1). Next base: position 3,615 of record CADCVI010000031.1, on the reverse strand, counting down.
CGAGCGCGCGCTTCGAGGCGTCGACCGCCAGGGTGGCGCAGTCCTCGCCCTCCGCGAGAAAGTGGCGCTGCTTTATGCCGGTGCGCTCCGTGATCCAGGCGTCGCTCGTGTCCATGAACTTCGAGAGGTCGTCGTTCGTGACCGTCCGGCCGCCGAGGGCGCGTCCGACCCCTACGATCTTGCCGACGGGCTCGTTCAAGATTCCTCCCCGATGCTCCGCCGAGCGGCGGCGAGCGCTGCTTCGGACTCCTCGACGAGCCCGGAGCCCGCGCGCGAGATCCCCACGATCGCGTTCTCCACCCCGCGAGCGTGGGAGTTGCCGTGCCCGATCACGACGGGGCCGCGAACCCCGAGGAGGAAAGAGCCCCCGTAGTTCTCCGGGTCGACCCGGTCGCGGACGGCGACAAGCGACGGCCGGAGCACGGAGGCGGCGAGCTTGCTCACCAAGTTCTTCGTCATCGCCTCGCGGACCATGCCGAGTATCTCGCGCGCGACCCCCTCGGCGGTTTTGAGCACCACATTGCCCGTGAAACCGTCGGTTACGAGCACGTCGGCGGCTCCGCTCCCGACGTCGCGCCCCTCGACGTTCCCGACGAAGCGCACGCCCCTGGCGCCCGTGAGCAGCGCGTGGGCCTCCTTGGCGAGGTCGTTACCCTTGCCGGGCTCCTCGCCGACGTTGACGAGCCCGATCCTGGGCTCCCCGTTCAAACGCAGGTATCTCTTCGCAAACACGCCGCCAAGGATAGCGAAATTCAAGAGATCCTGCGGGCGGCACGCGACCGTCGCCCCGGCGTCGAGCAGGAGGACGGGCCTGTCGAAAGGCAGCATCGTCGCGATGGCGGGCCTCCGGCATCCCTTGAGACGCCCGATACCCAGAAGGGCAGCCGCGACCGAGGCTCCCGTGCTCCCGGCGGAGAAGAATGCCTCGGCCTCGCCGCTCCGGACCAGCGCGGCGGCCACGGCTACGCTCGAATCGGGGCGGGCGCGCAACGAGGCGGCGGGATCTTCGCTCATGCCTATGGCAACACCTGAGTCCCTGAAAGAAACGTTCTGCGGAGCACCCTCGGCGAGCTTGCGAACCTCATCCTGAATGCCGACGAGGACGATCTCGTCGTTGGCGAGTCTCCTCGCGGCGGCGATGGCACCGGAGACGATCTCCCCCGGCGCATGGTCTCCACCGAGGGCGTCTACGGCTACGCGCAAGGCGCCGGCCTACCGTGCGGCTCGGCGGGGCGAGTCCCGGTTACTCGGTCACCTCGACGGCGACGGCGTTGCGGCCCTTGTAGAAGCCGCAGTTGCGGCAGACGCGGTGCGGCATGTGAAGCTCGCCGCAGTTCGGGCAGTTGACGAGGTTCGGGGCGGTGATCGCGTGATGGGCCCTGCGCTGGTCCCTGCGCGCCTGAGACGTCTTCTTCTTCGGTACGGCCATAAGAAATCCTCCTGTCGGTGTTTGTTTTCTAGAAGCCCGAGGCGAAAAGGTCGCCCAGGCCCCGCCAGCGCGGGTCGATCTCGTCCCGCTCGGGCTCGGTGCTTACCGGCTCCGTGCCAGGGCGGAAGACCTGGATGGGCAGCTCGCTCGGGATCGCCCCCTCGGCGTAGGTGGCTACGTCGAAGCCCCAGTCCTCCACGTGCAACTCGGGGTCGTTCGCCCCCGCGAGAAACTCGGAGTCGTCGAATGAGAGCGTTAGCCCCATCGGCTCCAGCGTCCGGTCGCAGGTCGTGGAGACGCGGCACTCGACATCGATGTCTAGGTGCAGACCCTCCGCGAGCTGGGTCACCACGACCCGAGCCTCGGCGGATTCTACCTCGTGATGGCGGCCGTAAAGGTCGAAGGGCGACAAGTCGAAGGAATGGGAGAGCTCCCAGGAGTCTCCAATGTCCATGTCGGGGCGCTTGAGCTTGATGCGTTCGTTCATAAACCTAGTTTACTACGCGCGGGTTTGCGGCTACTCGTCCGGGACGCCCTGGAGCTTGGAACGGCCCCGCTGGACGGCCTCGAGGAGGCGAGAAAGGTTGTCTTCGAGGTTCGCGAGGACCTCGTCCGCGTAGTCCTCCGCGCCGAGCCGAATCTCGCGCTCGCGGCGGCGGGACTCTTCCAAGATCTCGGAGCCGCGCTTCTCGGCGCGCTTGAGCACCTCTTCCTCCGAGGTGATCTTCTCAGCCTCTTCCTGCGCGCCCCGGATGATGCGGTCGCTCTCGCTGCGAGCCTCGTCGAGCATCGCCTGGCGCTCCTTGACGATCCAGCGCGCCTGCTTGAGCTCCTCCGGGATGGTCTGACGCATCTGGTCGATCACGTCGAAGGAGGCATCACGATCGATCATCGCCGTGTTGCCGAAACCGGGGAAGCTCCTCGCCTCCTCGATCAACTCCTCAAGCCTGTCTATGAGCACCAAAACATCCATTTTTTCATTCTACCTTTTATTGCTCGATATTGCCCGAAGGTTTCACAGGCTCGTAGTAAGAGCTCTGCACGGTCTCCAGGATCTCGTCCGGCACGAGCCCTTTGACGCTCCCGCCCAGCGCGGCAATCTCCCGTACCGCGCTGGAAGAAAGGAAGCTGTGCTCCGCCGCCGACATTATAAAGACCGTCTCGAACTCGGAGTAGAGCGTGCGGTTGAGCTGCGCCTGCTGAAACTCCGACTCGAAATCCGAGCCGGCTCGAAGTCCCTTGACCACGACCCTCGCGCCCTGTTCGCGCGCGAAGTTCACGAGCAGCCCCTCCATGATCTCGACCGAGACGTTCTCCAGGGGACCCACCGCCTTCTCTATGAGACGTGCCCTGTCCTCGGCCGCAAGCTTCGCCGTCTTCTTGCGCGTGTTGTTACCGACGGCGACCACTACATGGTCGAAGAGGGCCGAGACGCGCTGGATCACATCGAGGTGCCCGCTCGTCACGGGGTCGAAGCTGCCGGGGCAGATGGCGACGTTCATTGTTTGTTCGGGTTTTTCAAAGATAGTTACGACCGTCCCGCCGTAGCGGCGACTGACCCCTTTCGCGCTCTCTTGTCCCTCCGTCGTCAGGGGTTCTCCGCTCTCCACCACGACGCGCCCTCCGGGGGCGAGAAGGGCTATAAGCAGCGGCAAGACCTCCCCGACCTCGCTGGCGGCGATTCTATAGGGAGGGTCGGCGAAGATCAAACGGTACCCCCGTCCCTCCCGGACAAGCTTCTCGACCTCGTGGCGGACGTCCCCCCGGACAACCTCCCCCCGGCCATCTAGCCGGGTCAGCTTCAAGTTGTCGCGGATAACGGCCGCCGCGCGCCCGCTCTTCTCGACAAAGGTCGCCCTCTCGCATCCACGGCTCAGGGCTTCTATCCCGAGCGCGCCCGTGCCCGCGTACAGGTCCAGAACCTCCCCGCCGTCGAAAAACTGGCCTAGCGAGTTGAAGAGCGCCTCCCGCACCCGATCGGCGGTCGGGCGAACGCCGTCGGGGACCGGAGCTAACCTTATGCCCCGCGCCTCGCCAGCGACGATCCTCAGGACCGTCCTCCCGGCCCGGCCCGCCACCCGCGCGGCCACGCTGTTCCGCGAACCGTCCCCTGCCCCGCGTACGGCCCCGGTGGAAGGTTCTCGCCTACCGTGGGTTCAGGCACCAACTATCCGCCAGATCCCGAC
>CADCVI010000030.1 GCA_902806105.1 uncultured Rubrobacteraceae bacterium | reverse complement strand
ACGAGGCCGGCAGGCTCTTCCACGAGCTGCCCGACCTCACGCAGACGGACCGCGAGACCTGCGCCGGGCACGTCTCGGCGCTCGTGCGCGTGCTCGCGTCGCGCGTCGCCGAGAGGGACCACCCGGAGGGCTGGTTCTTCAGCGAGGGGCACACCGACCGCTAGCCCTGCGGGCTCTTCCCGGAGCTCGCCCTCGGCCGGGCGCTCCCCGAAGGAGAGGCGCGAGACCACCCCGCCCTGGTCCTCATCGGTCCCCTCCCGGGTGGTTCTTGCGCCACGCCTCCCTAAGCTCGTCTGCGCGGGCCGCCCTGTCCGTGCCGGCGAGCTCCATGATGCGCCGCTCCAGGCGCCTGTCCTCCTCGAAGGCCTGCCGGTTGCCGCCCATGACCTCGGGGGCGATCCTGAGGCGCTCGTCCTCCAGACGCCTTATCTCTCGCCGCGCCTCGTCCGGTTTCAAGAGCCGCCTCCTCCCGTGCGCGTCGCTTTCGGGGAAGCCGCGGGGGAGATCTGGCGCGCTATGCCCAAGAGCAACCGCCTGTCCTTCGGGCGGAGCCCGAGGGCCTCCTCGAGTATCGACCTCACGGGCTCGTCCTTCAGGGCGGCCAGCAGGGCCTCGTCCGGGGCGCGACCTTCCTCGGTGGTGCCCCCGAACCAGAGCGCCGGCGGGAAGCCCATCGCTTTCGAGATGGCCTCGAGCTTGGCGAGGCCGGGGTTCTCTATGCGCCCCTGCTTGAGGTTCGCCACGTAGGAGCGGCTCACCGCGCCGCCTGTGGCGTTCTCCAGCTCCTGCCCGCCCCACGCGCCGCCGTCGGGCTTGCGGTAGAGCGCGAGGAGCCTACGGAACCTCTCGGAGACGTGCTCCCTCCCGTCGCCCATCGCCATCTCCCGCGGTGCACCCGTTTAGACAGTTGTCGGCCCGTACAAGATACTACACGGCCTCCCGGAGGAACTCCGTGTTCGCGCCGCCCCACCCGAAGTCCCTCCCCCTCGATGGACCGCGCGAGGGGAGGGCGGGCGCCTCGCCAACCGAGGTTCCATCTACTCGCACGCCAGGCCGTCTCCGTCCCCATCGAGGCCGTCCGGGTCACCGGGCGGGGTCGGTATCGGCCCGTCCACCTGGTCGCAGTCTATGTCGCCGCCCCCCGACGGCGCTCCTCCGCCTCCCCCTGGCGCCGGAGACGAGGCACTCGGGGAGGCCGAAGCCGAGGCGCTGCGCGGGGCGCTCGCCGAGGCGCTCGCGCTCGCGGTCGAGCTTCCAGCGAACGATGGCGCCTCGCAGCCCGGCGAGCCCTCGCCTATGCCGTTGCCGTGGTTGGCGAGCAGGCACTGCTCGGCGAGCGTCAGCCCCCAAATCCCGAGACCGGCCGCCTCGGCTTCCTCCTGCGCCGACGCGAACGTGCCCTCGTGCTCCGTGTTCGGCTCGTAGGGGTAGGCCTGGGCGTACCCTTCCGCCACGAGGACCTCATTGAACATCTCGTCACCGACGTACACGTAGGCGAGAAGCCTGTCGTACTGGTCCGTCCTCTCCCCCCCGAACTCGAGACCTACGCTCCGGCCCGTCAACTCTTCCGTGGCGAAGGCGGAGGCCTCGGGGCCGTGGGGCTCCACCTCCTCGCTCGGGTCCACCGTCTCGGGCGTGTCGATGCCTATCAGGCGCACGTCGGTGGCGCCGCCCACGGCGGGCGAGACCTCTATCGTGTCGCCGTCCACCACGCGGCTCACCGTGACCGTCTCGTCGTAATCCCCGCCGGTTCCCTCTGGCTCTGCCGAGGCGGAGGCGCTGTTGGCCGCACTGGCCGACGCGGACGAGGCCCCGGACGAACCGTCCGCCGCGGCGAAGGAGGCCACCTGCTCGTCGCGCATCACCACGCGCCACTTTCCGCCCTCGCGCACCAACTCCTGGGTCACCTCGTAGCTCTCCTCGCCGGACGAGCTCGAGACGGCGAGGTCCGCGACGACGCTCGCCTCGTCCCGCTGGACCTCAACCGTCGGGAACGAGTAGTCGGTTATCTCGTACGGAGCCGCGGCCGCGAAGTATGCCTCGTACTGCTCGGGGGATATCAGGGCCCGGCTGCGATCGTCGAAGAGGTCGTAGGCCGCCCCGTAGTCACTGGAATTGATGTGCTCGTACTGGGACGCCAGCACCTCGTCGGGCGCCGGGGCGTCGGACTCCTCCGGATCGTTGCCGGGCTCGTCGGGTGCTGATGCTTCTCGAGTCTCCCCGTCGTTGTCCGGGCCCGCCTCTTGACCGGACGGCTTCGGCTCGGAAGCCTCGTCCTCGGACGCCACCTCCGAACGTTGGGCGTTCCCCGTGCCCTTGGATTCGGGGTCAGGGGGCGCGCAGCTCCCCGCCGCCAGGACCAAGGCCAAGACGATCATCAGGAGGTAGCGCGACACGGGGCTCCCTTTCTATGGGCGGGAGAGGGGGCCGCGCCACCTCTCCCGCGAGACCGGATCGGGCTCTAGCCGCAGCGGTCGGAGAAGCGACCCACGGAGGTCGAGACCTTGGCCCCCTCCTTGCTGCCGGCGTCGTTGTTGTAGATGAAGTTGCCGGTGAGCTTGTTGGTGTTGGCCCCCGAGCCGCTCTCGAAGGTGATCGTCTTGCCGCCCCCGAGCTTGCGGTTCACCCTCACGGGCTCGTAGCTGTAGGGCTGGTATACGGAGCCTACCGTGCGTATGGTCACGCTCTTGGAGCGGTTGTTCTCGACTTTGGTGACCTCGGGCGTGCTCTTGCACGAGACGGACACCTTCACGGCCGGGGTTGCCGCCCCGGCCGGGCGGGGCGATATCCCACCGTCCGAGGACGGACCCATCGTCGCGAGCAACAACGCCAGCGAGCATGCCAACAGCAAGCCTACCGCGGTAGCGACCATCGACGGGGCAACGTGGCTCTTCACTGGTGGTACCCACCTTTCTTCAGCGGGGCGGCGCGAAGACGGAATCGTTCCCTTCCCCTGTTGGACACCACGAAGCTTAGACGCGATCCCGAACTGCGGCGT
>CADCVI010000029.1 GCA_902806105.1 uncultured Rubrobacteraceae bacterium | reverse complement strand
ACCAGCCCCGCCCCCCCAACTCAGAAGCCGCACCCCGAGCCCGTAGCGGCCGTCGTCCCGCGCCACCAGCCCGTGCGCCTCCAGCGCCGTCAACAGCCTGTACGCCGTCGGCCGCGCAAGCCCCGTCCCCCGAACCACCCCGGCCAGGGTCGCGGGCCCGCCCTCGGCAAGAAAGGAAAGGATCCCGACCGCCTTGTCCAGGACCCCGACCCCGCTCTTGCCCCCGACCAGCTTCTCTCCTATACTGTCCATATGTTAAACATTGTGTCTCACATGATGAAACAAAGCAAGGGGCTCCGGTAGTTTGGCGCGCGAGTGGAACGCGGTCGCCTACGAGGGCCTCTCCTCGCCGCAGACGCGGTGGGGTGCCGAGTTTCTGGGGCGTCTGGAGGTGGGGGGCGACGAGGAGGCCATCGACGCCGGGTGCGGGACGGGGAAGGTGACGGGGCTGCTGCTGGAGAGGTTGCCGCGGGGGACGGTGCTCGCGGTCGACGGGTCGCGGGCGATGGTGGAGGCGGCGGCCGAGAGGTTCGCGGGGGAGCCGCGGGTGCGGGTCGAGCACCAGGACCTGCTCGAGTTGGAGGTGGAGGAGCCCGTGGACCTGGTCTTCTCGACGGCGACGTTTCACTGGATCATGGACCACGACCGACTCTTCGGCCGCCTCGCTGGCGCCCTGAAGCCCGGCGGGCGGCTGGCCGCCCAGTGCGGCGGCGAGGGGAACATCTCCCGCGCGACGCGCGCCACGCGGAAGGTAATGCAGCGAGAGCAGTTCCGCACCCATTTCGAGGGCTGGGACGACGACAAGAACTACGCGGGAGCTGAGGAGACGAAGAGGCGGCTGGAGGCGGCGGGGTTCGAGGGCGTGGAGACCTGGCTGCACGAGGAGCCCACACGGTTCGGGTCTGTGGAGGAGCTTGCGCGTTTTCTGGCGACGGTGGTTCTCGGGGGGCATCTACAGCGGCTGCCCGAGGGGGGGAAGGAGGCGTTCGCCGGGGCTGTGGCGGGGGAGATAGTGGCCGGGGACGGGGACCCACTCCTCGACTACATCCGGCTGAACATGATGGCGACCCGTTCCGGGGACGGCGCGTGACCGTCGGGGCGCTCTTCGACGAGGCGGCCGGCGGCTACGACGAGGCCCGCCGCCGGCTCGTGCCCGGCCTCGACGGGCTCTACGCGGCCCTGCTCGAGGCCGTGCCGTTCCGGGTGGACGAGCCCATAAAGGTGCTCGACCTCGGGGCTGGGACGGGGCTGTTGAGCGCCGAGGTCGCGGGGCGGTTTCCGCGGGCCGGGATCACGCTCGTGGACCTTTCCGTGGAGATGCTGCGCGTCGCGCGGCGGCGCTTCGCCGATAGCCCCGGACGCTTCGAGTTTCGGGTGATGGACTTTGCCCGCAAGGAGCTACCGGGCGGCTACGACCTCGTGGTGTCGGGGCTCGCGATCCACCACCTCACCGACGGCGACAAGCGCGAGCTCTTCGAGAAGGTCCACGGCGCGCTCGTCCCCGGCGGCCCCTTCGTCAACCTCGACCAGGTGCTCGGCGAAACGCCCGAGGAGGAGGCCGGCTACGAGGAGTGGTGGCTCCGAAAGGCGCGTGAAGCCGGCGCCTCCGAAGAAGACCTCGCCGCCGCCTTCAGGCGCATGAGGGCGGACAAGAGCGCGACGCTCAAAGACCAACTCCGGTGGCTTGAGGAGGCCGGGTTCGAGGGGGTCGAGTGCAGGCGCAAGGATCACCGCTTCGCGGTCTACGGTGGCCGCAAAGGAAAGACCAGTTCGTACGACGGAAAGGATAAGCGATGGGCAGACCGAAGACGCTCGTAGAGAAGGTTTGGGAGAAGCACGTAGTAAGGAGCGTGGAGGGCGAGCCCGACCTGCTCTACGTGGACCTGCACCTCGTCCACGAGGTGACGAGCCCGCAGGCCTTCGAGGGCCTGAGGCTCGCGGGCCGCAAGGTGCGTAGGCCGGACCTCACATACGCCACCATGGACCACAACGTCCCGACAACGCCCGTCGGCCTCCCCATAAAGGACGAGGTCTCGGCGAAGCAGATGGACGCCCTCGAGAAGAACTGCGAAGAGTTCGGCATCGAGCTCAACAAGTGGGGCGCCATCGGGCAGGGCATCGTCCACATCATAGGCCCGGAGACAGGCCTCACCCAGCCGGGCCTCGTCATCGTCTGCGGCGACTCCCACACCGCCACCCACGGCGCGTTCGGGGCGCTCGCTTTCGGCATCGGCACGAGCGAGGTCGAGCACGTCCTCGCCACCCAGACCCTCCCCCAGAGCCGCCCGAAGACGATGGCGGTAACCGTCGAGGGCGAGCTTCCGGCGGACGTTACGGCCAAGGACCTCATGCTCGGCATCCTGAACCGCATCGGCACCGGCGGCGGGGTCGGGCACGTCATCGAGTACAGGGGGGAGGCGGTCCGGTCCCTCTCGATGGAGGGACGGATGACCGTCTGCAACATGTCCATAGAGGGGGGCGCGAGGGCAGGCCTCATCGCCCCGGACGAGACCACCTTCGAGTACCTCGAAGGGCGCGAGTACGCGCCGAAGGGCGAGGACTGGGAGCGGGCCGTCGAGGAGTGGAGGGCGCTTCGCACCGACGAGGGCGCCGAGTTCGACAAGGAAGTGGTTATCCAGGCCGAGGACCTCGTGCCCTACGTCTCGTGGGGGACGACCCCGGCCCAGACCGTCGGCATCGACGACGCCGTCCCCGAGCCCCAGAACGACGGCCACCGGCGCGCCCTGAAGTACATGAACCTCGAGCCGGGGACGCCCATACGCGAGATCGAGGTGGACACCGTCTTTCTCGGCTCCTGCACCAACGCCCGCATCGAGGACCTGCGCGCCGCCGCCAGGGTCCTCGAAGGCCAGAAGGTGAAGGAGGGCATAAGGGCGATGGTCGTGCCGGGCTCGATGCGCGTCAAGCAGCAGGCCGAGGAGGAGGGCCTCATGGAGGTCTTCACCGAGGCCGGCTTCGACTGGCGCAACGCGGGGTGCTCGATGTGCCTCGGCATGAACC
>CADCVI010000028.1 GCA_902806105.1 uncultured Rubrobacteraceae bacterium | reverse complement strand
CCCCCCGATGGGGGGATGCCGGCCTCCGCGACCGCGCAAAAGGCATCTAGGCGGTATTCACCCACCTTCGGGGTAGGCGCGTTCTACGTACTTCGCGATGAGGCTTCTGCGAATCTCGCGTCCGGGGCGTAGAATATGTAGCAACTTTCGGAACAATCCTCGGCGCAAGGGGGAGCGATGGGCGAACTGGAGCCGCGCCGGCGGGAGCGGCGAACGGAAAACAACTCCTACGTGGAAGTGGCCGTGGGGCTGGTCTTCGTGCTCGCGGCCGCGGCCCTTTTCTCCACCGGCCTCTCCTCTGGGGTGTTCTTGTTCGGCTTCCCCTTGCTGTTGCTCGCCGCATGGCTGCTGGGGAGGGCGCTCCAGGACGCCACGGGGCGCAGGCGCGCCCTCCCGCCGTCGGTCGGCAAGGAGCGGGAGCTGCTAGCCGCCATCCGTGAAAACGGCGGTACCGCCACCGCGGCTGAGGCCACGATGCTCACCTCGCTGGGCGTGAAGGAGGCCGAGCGGATGCTCTCCGAGCTGGCGGCCGGCGGGCACCTACGGGTGGAGGTGGAGGACGCGGCAGGGGCGCTGTCGTACGCGCTCCCGGCTCGTCGTGCCCCCGAGATCGGCGGCTGAGGTACCCTTCGGTCCTTCTTGCTCCGGATCCGTTCCGGGGATGTCCCAGATCCGGCTATTCACCCGAATGCGTGGAAGGCGCATTCCCCGAAGTCGGCATACAGCACGATTTATGATTCGTGACGATCGGGCCAGAATACCGGGAGGAGACCGGCCCGACACGTCCTAGTCAGCGCTAGATGTTGTGGCCCTGGATAGTCTTGCACGTCGCTGCATGGGAGAAGGCTGCGCTGAGGATCGTTCTCCTGTCGGCATGTAGCGATCGTGGGATGTTTTTCGCTACCCACGTGATGGGCACGCGTAGCGGACGCCGCGGGTAGGTTCGGGGGCCCCTCGCGCGTAGAATGAGGGTGTGAACGCGCACCGGGAGAGCCGGCAGGGATGAAAGGGAACAGGTTGCTCGCGGCGTGGCGGAAGGCGCTGAGGCGCAGCGCGAGGCCCGACGGCGGCGGGGCGGAGGCGGCGGGGGGGCGGCAACCGACCCCGATCTACGTCTCGGCGAGGGTGCTCGCCGGCATCATCGCGCTGGTCGTCGTCGTGGTCGCGTTGTTCCTGTACGCGGCGCCGACCGTGCCCGTCGTCGCGCTCGGGGGGATGGCGCTCGCCATAGTGTTGTCGTTCCCGGTGCGGGCGCTCTCGCACGCCATGCCCAGGCCGCTCGCTATTCTTGTTACCGTGCTGGGCCTGCTCGGCCTCATCACGCTCGCCCTCTTCTACCTGGTGCCGCTGCTCATCCAGCAGCTCAGGGACCTCGTGGTGCAGGTGCCGATCATCGCGAACGGGGCCAACAGGTTGCTGCTGGACCTGATCGACTTCCTCAACGAGCGCCAGTTGCTCCCGAGCTCGGACCCGGAGGAGTTCGGCCAGAGGCTCGTCGACAACCTCTTCAACCGGGCCCAGAGCCTCACGGAGAACGTGCTCCGGGGCCTGGTCGGCTTTATCCCGCGGGCCTTCGGGTTCGGGGTGGCCCTCTTCGGGGTGCTCTTCGTCGGGGTCTACCTGCTGGCCGACGTGCGCATGGTAAAGGCCGCTTACTTGAGGACCGCGCCGCGCGCCTACAGGCGCGACGCCCGCGACCTGTGGAACGCCTTCGGCGAGTCGCTCAGTCGATACCTTGGCGGGCTGGCGGCGGTCGTCGTGATCCAGGGGGCGCTGGCCTCGTTCGCCCTCTACCTGCTCGACGTGCCCTACGCCATCCTGCTAGGGGCCTGGGTCTCGGCCACCGCGATCATCCCCTACCTCGGCGCGTTTATAGGGGGGATACCGGCCGTCATCGTGGCCGCCGTCTTCGAGGATGCCTCGCCCACCATAGAGTCGACGACGACGCGCGTGATCCTGGTGGTCGTGGTCTACACCCTGATCCAGCAGTTCGAGGGCAACTTCCTGACGCCCCGCATCCAGGGCAACGCCCTCCACGTCCACCCCATCCTCGTCCTCCTCGCCGTGATAGGCGGCGGCGAGCTTGCGGGCCTCGCCGGCGTCGTCTTCGCCGTCCCGACCGTAGCCGTCCTCCGCGTCTTCTTCGACTTCCTCCGCGTCAGGCTCAAGACGGAATAGAGCTGTTAGCTATCAACCGTCAGCAAGAACACCGACAACGAACGGCCCACGCGGCAGGCCGAGTCTCGCCAAGGGCAAGCTTGCAACCGCCGGCGTCGGGGCAGGTTACCCGCCCCGACGCCGGCGCCCCGCAGGGAGAAGCTGAAAGCTGACCGCTGATGGCTGACAGCGGCGGTTCGCACGGCGAACCGCCTAGCCCGCGGCCTCCTCCCCCTGCTTGACGAGGCTCGCCATCTCCTGCTGCAGGGTCGCGACGGCCTCTTCGGGGGGCATCTCGCCGGCGAGGGAGGCGTTGAACTTCTCCGCCATCTCCAGGGAGATGTCCGAGTAGACGGGGGATACGGGCCTGGGACGGGAGTTCTGGATGATAACGTCCTTACCGAGCTTGGCGACGGGGACGTTGTCCAGGATCTCCTGGTCCTCGTAGAGCTCGCGCCGGACGGGGAGCCTCGACCCTTCAAGCGCGTTCTTCTTGAGCTGCTCCGGCTCCGTCATCCACCGGATGAACTCCCAGGCCTGATCCTGCTTCTCCGAGGCGGCGTTGACGAGGAAGTTCCAGCCGCCGAGGGCACTGGCGCTACTCCCGCCGCTTACGGGGAGCGAGGTGACGCCCACCTGGTCTGGCTTGATCTTGGACTCGTCCGGGTCGGAGAGGAGGGCGTAGACGTAGGGCCAGTTGCGCAGGAACACGGAGTCTCCGCGCACGAACGCGCCGTGGGACTCGTCTTCCTGGTACTGGAGCACGGCGCGGGTGGTGACGCCCTCCTCGATCATGGCCCGCTCGGTGGTGAGGCCCGCCACGGACTCCGGGCTCTCGACAACGACCCGGCCCGGGTCGTTCGGGTCGAGCACGTCGCCGCCGTGGGTCCAG
>CADCVI010000027.1 GCA_902806105.1 uncultured Rubrobacteraceae bacterium | reverse complement strand
CGTTGCCCTCCATCCACACGCCCGCCGTCCCGGTGCGCACGAGCACGACGTCCAGGGGGTCGATGTCCACGCCCTGCTCGTCGAGGGCCTTCTGGAGCCGGTCCGGCCCTATCGCGTAGCTCTCCGGTAGCGGGTCCTCACCCGCGCTCTTGGCGACGTCGATCATGGTGGCCGGCGCCACTATCGGGGGGATGGTGTCGGCGCCCAGCTTCAGCAGGCCCCAGTCGCTCTGGATGTCGTCGTAGCGGAACCCGTTGTAGGCGTGCGGCGGGTCGCCCTCGTAGATGTGTCCCAGGCTGTCGATCTGCGTGGCGACGTTGTCGCTGATGAACATCGCGTTGCTCATGAAGGTGGTGTTCAGCGAGTTGTCCTCCTCGCTGCGCACAAAGTCCAGGTCGTTCTGGTTCATCATCCCGGTCGGCGTGCGGAAGGAGATGATCTCGCCGGGGTTGTGCCCGGCGAACTTGTAGCTGCTGCGCTTGTACGCGAGGCCCAGGTCGTAGGTCTTTCCCTCCTTGACCAGCGAGAGCGCCTTCTTGGTCAGCTCGGGCGAGAGCTCGTTGAGGTTGCCGAGCTGGTCGTCGTCGCCCCAGACCCAACCCCAGCCCTTGCCCTTCTCCCACTTCTGTGGCGTAACCTCGGGAGAGTCCTGGGCGCCCGCGCTTCTCTGCACCCTGGGCGCGGCGAGCAACCCGGCCGCACCCGCGGCCGTCAGCCCGAGAGCCGCGGCCTTGGCCAGGAACCCCCTCCTCGTCAGGTAACCCCTGCGGAAATCCTCGACCAGCCCGCGGGCACGGTCTTCACGGTCCATCGCACGCCCCTTTCCCTTTTTCCTCCAGGGCAAGCATAACAGCTTGCAAACCCCCGGACCCCGACGCCGCGGCCAGCCGACGGTATGGGGGCGGTCGGTTATCGGCTCTTTCAGGAACGCCGGTAACCGACCCGTGCGGTTTAGGGAGGCGTTAGACCCCTAGGGTCGTCTCACGGGAGCGTCACGTGATCGTCGAGAAAGGCGCGCGCGGATGGGGTATCGAGGCGGTAGACCACGTTCGTCGAGCGGCAAACGGCGTCGTCGGTGATAGTGATGGCCGCGATGACGCCGGTGTCGCCGAGAAAGTTGGGCCCGCCGGAGTCGCCGTAGCAGGTGCCGCCGTTGCCGGTCGAAGCGTTCATCGAGATGCGCAGCCAAGTCTTGTTGGCGGCGTTGAGCGTGCCGGTAGAGAACTGGCGCACGTCGTCGTAGAGGTACCGGTGGCCGCCCGGGCCGTTCGTGACCTCGTACGCCCCGTAGCCGACCGAGGTGAACCTCTGGTCTCCCGACAGCGCCGAGAGCGAACCAGCTTCCGGTAGCGTCGCCGGCTCGATGCCCTTGATCGGTTTGTCGAAGACGACCACGGCGATGTCGTGGGAGTCCGCGGAGGTGCCGGGGTAGGCCGGATCTGCGTGGAACGTGCCGGCGTAGGTCTTGTCTCCGTCCTCGTATGCCGGGTCGAAGGTGACCCGCACCCTGGCCCCGTCGTCGGCGCAGTGCGCGGCGGTCAGGAAGACTGTGGGCGAGATAAGGGTCCCCGAGCAGTAGAGCCAGGTCCCGTCGGAGTACTGCGTGTCGTTGACGAGGCCGCCGACGTTGGGATGCCGGTTGCCGTCGGGCTGCCCGTTCGTGATGGCCGGGGCCGCACCGGCGCATAACAGGATGGCCGTGGCCATCGTCGCGAACACGAGCCATATCTTCTGCATGCTTGTCCCCCGATCCCTTGTCGGGGAAATGCTACAGGAAAAGGGTCGGTCCCGGAAGAGGCCGCGCCTAGCCGACCTCCACCTCGGTGGTGTCCACGTCGCGGACCTCCTCGAGGCCCATGATCTCCTGCACGACGGCGTCGAGGTCCTCTCGCGTGGCCGCCGAGCCGGTGAGCTCGACGACGCCGTCCTGCGCCCGCCGCGCCCGGAGGGCCGTCTCGACGATGAGGTCGTCCACGTCGTCCTTGAGGGTCTCGTTCTCCTTCAAGAGGGGGTCCACCTCTTCGTCCCCGGTGTCGGGGTCTATGTAGACGTCGGTGCGTGGGTAGCCCGAGTCGTCGGTGGTGAACTCCTCGTCCTGCCAGCCGCCCGCCTCGTCGGCCTCGGTGGAGGCCTCCGCCTCTACGGAGACGGCCTCGTCCGGGTCCGTGGGCGTGGTGACGAACTGGCCGTCGTGCTCCGTGTCTTCCTTCGCGTCGGACTGGTTCGGAGCGTAGCCCTGCGGCGCTTCTTCGTCGCCGAGGTGGTCGCCGGGCTCGTCGTCGGAGGCGTCGGCGTGGAAGGTCGCGAAGTCCACGTCGCGGTCCAGCGACAGGGAGGTGATCGGGACCTCTACCAGCTCCCCGTCGGGCCCTCCGTCGTCGCGCTCGACGATGACGTGCGTGATCGCCCCGTCCTCGTCCGCGACGACCTCGGAGATTCGCCCGAACGCCTCACCGTCGGTTGTCCGCGCCTTTATGCCTACCAGGCCGCGCTCTTCCAAAACGTTCCCCTCTCTCGCTTCTAATCGGTGGGCTAGGTATACCCCCTCGCCCTTAGGCTACTCTGGCAGCTCGGCGAGCACCTCGGCCATCTTGTAGACCTCGGGGTCGAGCTCCCGCTTGCTCTCGACGACCTCGCGGAGCGGGACGCGCTCCACGGCGTCGCCATGGATCGCGACCATCGTGCCGGGCTCGTTGTCGGCGAGCGCCTCCACCGCGGCGGTCCCGAGGCGGCTCGCCAGGATGCGGTCGTAGGCGGTCGGTATGCCGCCCCGCTGGATGTGCCCGACCACGGTCAGCCGCGCGTCGTAGGTCCCGGCGGTCCCGTTGATGTACTCGTGGATCTCCTCGGCCGGGAGCGGCGCCCCCTCCGCGACCACGACAATAAAGTGCGACTTGCCCTGCTCGTAGGCCTTCTGCATGTGGAGCAGCAACGCCTCGCGCCGCGGCTCGAACTCGGGCACCACCGCGGCCTCGGCCCCGCCGGCGATGGCGCTCATGAGCGCCAGGTACCCGCAGTCTCTGCCCATGACCTCGACCACGTGCGCCCTGTGGTGGGAGCTTGCCGTGTCCT
>CADCVI010000026.1 GCA_902806105.1 uncultured Rubrobacteraceae bacterium | reverse complement strand
GTTGTAACTGACCTACGGACCGGTGCTGCTCGAAACCCCGTCAGGTGGCGCGTACGAGGAGCCGATGCGACAGGCGGGTTCGGGAAGCTCCGATCAGAAGGCTGGCAAGCCTTTATCGAAGGTCGTCCGCGGGCTTCTCGCCGCTCGTTTCCATCATCGTACCCATACCCGTTACGCAGCAACAATCCCCGTAACCCCATCTCGAGCAAGCGCTGCGGGGGACGGCTCACCGGTCGATGGCAGGTCCCCGGGGTCGGTGCCGTTCTCGGCCCCGGCACCATTGGTAGAGCCGGTCGGTGCCAGCATGCCGGGGCCCTGGATCGTCGACTCCGGCTCCGGGCTGGCCCCCACGTCCTTCGCGCCGTAGCCACCCCAGGTCCGGACCGACCGGAGGGCGCTGCCCTCGGCTCCATCCACCAAGCTTCCCCTTCCTCTAAAAGCGGTCCCCTTCGCCCAAGGGCGTTCGTCGGGACGGCGTAGCGTCCAGGCACTCTGCCCCACGATCCACAACCCAAACCGTAAAAGACACTACAAGGCGTCGTGCAATGCGGGCGTGATGGCCTGAAGTGTGCAGCGTGCTCCCCCGCTGGACGTTGAGCACGAGAGCGTGGGGCTGAGGGCACCCGTCTATCCCTCGGGGTTCACCTTTGGCTATGATGGTGCCGGCAGGAATTCTTTTGAAAGGCGGCGGGTTGGGCGAGACGGGCGTAAACGGGCGGCGGTTCAACACGGCCTCGGAGGAGGAGATACGCGGCGCGGAGGTCGCCGACGTGTACTTCCACCGCACGATGGAGGTTCTGAGGTCCCGTGGACTCGAAGATACGCCGGTCCACATGGAGGTCACGCTGAAGACCTCCGACGAGAGCGCCTGGTTCGTCGTCGCGGGCATGGACGAGGTCGCGAGCCTCCTCGCGGACGTGGACGTCGAGGTCGAGGCGGTGGCGGAGGGTACGATCTGCCGCCCCTACGATCCGATACTGACCCTCTCCGGGCCTTACGGCGCCTTCGCCGAGCACGAGACGGCGATGCTGGGCTTCCTCTGCCAGGCCTCGGGGATAGCGACCGGGGCCGCCCGGTGCCGGCTGGCGGCGGGCGAGAAGCCGGTCGTCTCGTTCGGGGCGCGCAGGATGCACCCCGGGATCACGCCGATGATCGAGCGTTCCGCTTACCTCGGCGGCTGCGACGGGGTGGCGGTGGAGCTCGCCGCGAACCGCCTGAACATCCCCGCGAGCGGCACCCTCCCCCACGCCCTCGTCCTGATCATCGGCTCGACGGCGGAGGCTGCCAGGGCGTTCGACGAGGCCGTGTCAGAGGACGTCCCGCGCACCATCCTCATCGACACCTTCGACGACGAGAAGTTCGGGGCGCTCATCGCGGCCCGCGCGATCCCCGACTCCATCTACGCCGTCCGCTTCGACACCCCCGGCAACCGCCGCGGGGACTTCCGCGACCTGATGCAGGAGGCCCGCTGGGAGCTTGACCGGAACGGCTTCTCCCACGTCAAGATCTTCGCCTCCGGCGGGATCGGCGTCGACGACATCCTGCACCTGAACCCCATCTGCGATGCCTACGGGGTGGGCGGCGAGATCGCCTCGGCACCCATGGTCGACTACTCCCTGGATATCGTCGAGGTCAACGGCGAGGACCGCTCCAAGCGCGGCAAGCGCGGAGGCCGCAAGCGCCTCCTGGAGCTCGCGGACGGCTCCCACCTCGTGATCCCGGCCGATGCCAAGGCCCCTCAAGGCGCCACCGATCTACTGAGCCCCCTTAAGGAGACAGCGGTCGAGGTCTCGGCCCTCCGGAATCGGGTGCTCGCGCAGCTCGGCACGGGCGCTTTCGGGCTGTAGCGTACCCTACGGTCCTCTATTGCAGTACCGGCTCCGTCGTACCGCAAGGCGCAGGAAGGCCCATGTAAGGCGCCCAATGCAGCGCCATCCCACCGCTGCAACGAGCGGTTGGTGAAGCTCGTTCCTTACCGGCTCGCTTCCTCGTCGCCCTCGCTCGTCCCAGCGCGGGGGTTGCTCGGCGAGAGTGCGTACGGCTCGGCGTGGCTCTCCGGTTGGTATGCGTCGAGTAGCGAGGTGAGATCGCGGATTGCCGATGCAATATCTTGGCTGGCCGCTTCGTGATGGCCTTCGACGACGATCAGCGCGTCGACCGTGGCTGCGACAGTGGCGCTGCGGGCGCTCTGGCGCCAGCACCAGCGTCGAGCGCTCACGTCTTCGTTGCGATCCACGAAGACGACTTCGCCGGGGTCGGGGTGGACGCCGGCGGTCGATCCGAGGTCGGTAAAAACCTCGGTGCCGGTGGCGAAACGAACGGTGGTGGAGCCGCTGATCCTGGCCAGGTCGAACACGGCGACGGGCATGGCGTAGCGGATCGAGACGAGGTTGCCGATGTCGACGAGGATGTTGATGGTAGGGATGTCGCCGTGCCTGGCGAGCCTTCGGAGCAGCGCCTCGGCGGCGTTGCGGTGCTGGGTCGGTTTGGCGCCGAACCGGGTGAAGGCGCGGCGCCACGCGGAGATCGAGGGGAGATCCGCCGGCGATGTCACCCTCAACCCCTCGGCAACGGCCCGTTGTTCGGCCCGGTACTCGTCGATGAGATCGGGCGGGCTGGGCCCGTTGGTCAGCCCCGTAGCGTGGACGACCCCGGCCCGGATCGTGGGGTACCGCGCGAGAACCGCGGCGTCGTAGGCGAACATGGCGGCGCATCTCCCTTCTCCTGTGAGACGGCGAACAGTCGTGTCGAGATCGTGCGACTTCCTGACGGATCTTGGTGAAAATCCGGCGGCAGTTGTCGGCTCACCGATCCGTGACCGCGAGCCTGGCGGCGAACCCGATCAGGAGCGCGCCGAGCGACCGCTCGATCCACCGTCGGGCGACGGGCGCGCCGAGCACGAGGTCGCGGATGGCGGCGCTCGCGAACGCGTAGATTGCGAACACGGCCAGGGTCATCAGCATGAACACCCCGCCGAGCCCTAACAGCTTCGGATCGAGCCGCCCAGGCGAGGCGTCGAGGAACTGCGGCAGGAAGGCGAAGAAGAACAGGGTCAGCTTCGGATTCAGAACGTTCAGCAGGATGCCGCGCCGCACGACCGCGCTCATGGGATCTACCGAGCCGCTCCGGTCGTCCAACGGTAGGTCGCCGGCACTGCGGATCATCGATACGCCCATAAAGACGAGGTAGACGACCCCCGCGTACCGAACCACCTCGAACGCGACCGACCCGGCCTGCATGATCCCGGACAAACCGAGCATGGCCGCCAGCATGTGGGGAACGATGCCCAGGGTGCAGCCGATGGCCGCGAACAGCCCGCGCCGCCAGCCGCCGCCGACCGAGCTGGAGACCGTGTAGACCACCCCGGTACCCGGGATGAGCACCACGACGAGAGACGTCAGCAGGAACTCCACGGACATATCAGGGAGGCTAGTGATTGTAAGGAAGCCTGTCAAGAACGCCTTGTTGGGGGCATTCGCACACCCGGCCGGGCTCCGTTACGAACCGCCGTGGCTCCCCGACATGCGTACCGGCCAACGAGCAGGATGCAAACGCTGCGCGCAGGTTGCCGTTAGCTCTTGCGGGTCTCGTATTGTTGGGATCTCGCTCCCGGCAACGGTCGCGGACCTCGTTTTGAAGACCGCGCGTGGCGCGGCGGGACCGGACGGCCTCGGCACGAGGCTCCCGAAGCGCTGCTCAAGTCCCCTTGGAGACGATGACGAGGTAGTAGCTGCATTCCCCTTCCCCGGCGTTGTCGAAGCGGTGCGGGACATCGGCCTCGAAGTAGAGTGCGTCCCCTTCGTTCAGGATCCGCTCCTCGCCCCCAAGCACCGCACGAAGTCGTCCCTTCTCCACGACGACGTACTCCTCGACCCCGCGCCGGTGAGGCGGGAACCGGCCCGACGAGGCACCAGCCGGCACGACGTTGCGCACGAACTCCACCCCGCGCCCGCCGAAGGGCGGCGAGAGCAACTGCCGCTCGAAGCCCGTCTCGGGGTCGCGCATCGTGGGTCGCCGGTCACCCGGCACCACGACTACCTCCCGCCGCTCCTCCGCTCCCAGAAGCTCGGATAGCCCTACCCCGAGCCCCTCCGCAACCTTCGCCGCGACCACCAGGGTCGGGTTCTTCTCCCCACGCTCAACCTTCGAGAGCATCGCCCGGCTGACCCCCGAGCCCACGGCCAACTCTTCCAGCGTGAGCCCCTGTCTGCGACGCAGGCCCTTCACCCTCGCCCCGAGCTTCCCCGAGGAGACGGCATCCACCGCCGAAGTCGTTCCGGTTGTGCCCGTCTCGTTCATTTGGTAGAAGGGAGTCTATCATGGTAGATATGTTGGGATACTTGGTAGCGGGGGCGCCTTTTCTGGTGGCGGGGGTGGCCCTGCTCGTCCTGCGGTGGCCGGCGGTGCGGGCCGGGGTTGCGGCGCTCGTGGCGGCGTTGGCGGGGGCTTTGCTGTGGCCGGGGCTGGAGGCTTCGGGGCTGGCGGGGGCGGTCGTCGCGGGGGCGGGGACGTCGGGGCGGGTGTTGTACGTCCTGCTCGGGGGGCTGTTTCTGTACAACGTGCTGGAGAAGGGCGGGGCGGTACGGGCGGTCTCGGGGTATCTGGGGAAGCTGGAGCCGGAGCGGGAGGCCCTGGCGCTGGTGGTCGTGATCGGGGCGGCGCCGTTCTTCGAGTCGGTTACGGGGTTCGGGGTGGCGGTGGTCATCAGCGCGCCGATCCTGCTGGCAGCAGGGTTCTCGCCCCTGAAGGCGGCGGTGCTGTCGAGCTGGGGGCAGTGTGCCGTGCCGTGGGGGGCGCTCGGGATCGGGACCCTCATCGGGGCGGACCTCTCGGGGACCTCCTTCGGAGCGCTCTCGAACAGTAGCGCGCTCCTGAGCCTGCCGCTCTTCCCCATCTACGCCGTAGCCGCCGTGGCGCTCGCGGGCGGACGGTCGGGGGTGCGAAAGCGCGGCGTCGAAGCGATGATCCTGGGCGTGGTGGCGGGGGTGGCGACGCTGTTGACGAGCATCTTCGTCGTGCCGGAACTCGCGGGCGCCGTTGGGGGGCTCGCGGCGACGGGGGCATTCCTGCTGGCACGGCTGGGGAGGCTGCGTGGCTCGGGGCCGCCGGTTCGGGCGACGCTGCCGTATGCCGTCCTGCTCGTCCTGCTCGCGGTGGCGAACGGTCCCGGGCCGGTGAGCGGCTGGCTCGATGGCCTGGGACCCGTGTTCTCCGGGCCGGGGCTCGCGCTGTTTCTCTCGGCGGCGTTCGGGGCGGTGCTGTTCGGGCTGGGTCGGGGGACGGTCGTCGCGGCCGCGTCGGGGACGGTGCGGCAGTGGCTGCCGACGGCTGGGGCGGTGGTGACGTTCGTGCTTGCGGGCGGGATCGTGGCGTCGAGCGAGGCGGCGACGATGCTCGCCGGGGCGGCGGCGCTTTTTGGGCCGTTCTACGGGGTCGTGGCACCCGTGGTCGGGGCGCTCGGGGGGGCGCTCACGGGCTCCAACGCGGCCTCGAACGCGCTGTTCATGCCGCTTCAGGTCGAGGCCGCGCGAGGGCTCGGGGCGCCGGAGGGGCTTGTCGCGGCCGTGCAGAACGTCTCCGGGAGCCACGCCAGCCTCCTGGCGCCGCAGAGGGTAATACTCGCCGCTACCGCCGTCGGGCTCGCCGGACGCGAGGGCGAGGTAGCGCGAGCGGCACTACCTCCGGTGGTCGCGGTCGTCGTAGTACTGGCAGTGATCGGGGCGCTGATCTAGCGTCGGGTCGAGCGAGACCCGTGCGGAAGGTCATCGAGAGAGTATGGAGTCCCGCGGTCGTACGAACGCGCCTGAAGATGCCACTGAGCGATGCGGCGGCGCCAGAAGGAGCGGCGATCGAGAAACCCTTAGCTTTCGTTTTAACTCCGGGACGGCAGAATACCGTCAGCCGGTCCTATCCGCCTACCGCTCAATTATCAACGAAATTCTTCCTCGACCCCTTGTAAAACTAATTATGATAGTTATATACTACCGATATTAGTTAAACGAGCGGGACGAACTCGCAGAGAGGAGACGACGATGGAGAGGACCGTGGACCGAGGGCGGCGGGGGACGGGCGCAACGGCGGAGGGGGCTTCCTGGCCCTTCTCGCTGTCGCGCCCGGGGGCGGTGCTCAGGCTCGAGGGGGCGACGCTACTGGTCGGAAGCGCGGCGCTATACTGGTCGAACGGCGGGGCTTGGTGGCTGTTTGCGCTGCTGCTGTTGGCGCCGGACGCGTCCATGCTGGGCTATCTGGCGGGGCCGCGGGTCGGGGCGGCCGCTTACAACGCCTTCCACTCCTACCCGCTGCCCGCCGCCTTGGGGGCCTTCGGCCTCCTGGCCGCCTCTCCGCTCGCCGTCGCCGTGGCCCTGGTGTGGTTCGCCCATGTCGGCATGGACCGGTTGGCCGGCTACGGGCTGAAGTACGCGAGCGGCTTCAAGGACACCCACCTGGAACGGGTCTAAGGGACGCGGGGAAAACGACGAGTAGGAGGAGAGCGAGATGGAGATAAACCGGCGAGCCCCCGCGGTCGCCCGCGACGAGGTCATCGTGGAGGCCCCGATCGATAGGGTGTGGGCTCTGCAGACGGACGTGAATTCGTGGCCCGGGTGGCGCTCGGACGTCTCGCAGGCCGGGCTCGAGGGTCCGCTCGGGATGGGCTCGGTCTTCCGCTGGCGCTCGGGCGGGTTCGGCGTCGTCTCCACGGTCCGGGAGGTCCAGCCCGGGCGGCGCCCGGGCTGGACGGGCAGGGCGCTGAGGACGCGCGCCACGCACACCTGGGCCTTCGAGCCCCGCGAGGGCGGGGTGCTGGTGCGGACGGAGGAGTCGTTCGAGGGCTGGCAGGTGCGGCCCCTGAAAGGGACCCTGCAGAAGACCCTTGAGGGGTCTCTGAGTACCTGGCTCGGGGACCTCAAGCGAGCGGCCGAAGGAGAGGCCTGAGGTGCCCAGGGCGGGCCTGAGCAGAGCGTCGGTGGTCGAGGCCGCTGCCGCCCTGGCCGACGGGGTGGGGCTGGAGGATCTCTCCCTCGGTGACCTGGCCGCCAGTCTGGGCGTCCGCAAGCCCTCGCTGTACAACCACGTCGCCGGGATAGGGGACCTCAAGCGCGAGTTGGCCCTGGTTGGCCTGCGGGAGTTGGGGCGGGGCCTGTCGCGCGCCGCCGCGGGCAAGGCGGGCGAGGAGGGCATCTTCGCGCTCGCGGGGGCCTACCGGGCCTTCGTCAAGGAGAGGCCGGGGCTCTACGCGGCGACGGTAAGATCTTACCGGCTCTCCGATCCCGACGACCCGGGACTGGCGGCGGCCGAGGGGGAGGTGTTCGAGCCGGTCTTGGCTGTGCTCGCCTCCTGCGGCATCCGCGGCGAGGAGGAGGCCGTCCACGCGGCGAGGGGCCTCAGGAGCGTCGCGCATGGCTTCGCCACGCTCGAGGAGGCCGGGGGCTTTGGGGTGCCCCTGGACCCGAATGAGAGCTTCCAAAGGCTGGTGCACGCGTTCGCCGACGGGCTGCTCCGTTCCGGGGAGCGAGGGGCCTAGGAGCGTGGACGGCCGGCCCGGGACCGAGCCCGAGCGGCTCCGCCGGTTTCGAGAGCGGCTTTACGGCAGTTTTGACCGCCGCACCGATGCCCCTTTCGAGCTCTGCGACGCGGTCCTCACCGCAGGTGTCGTTCCTTCGCCTGTCCACCTGAGCCTCCAACCCGCACACCGTCGCGGTTGGGGTAGCCTTTACGCAGCATTGGCACGGGGACGAACCGACACCGAGGCCCTGCGCACGCTGATGGTTTGCCACCCTCTCGCCGACGGGCGACCGCCGATCTACGCCGTGGACGTGAGCGTGTGGGCGCGCTCGGACGCCGAGATGAGTCCCGAGCGTGGCTTCTACTACCATCCCTCGCGCCACTCCGCCGGGCAGCCCATCGTCGCAGGCTGGGCCTACCAGTTCATCGCCCAGATAGGATTCGCGGGGGAGAGTTGGGTGGCCCCCGTCGACGCAAGGCGAGTCCGCCCGGCGGAGAACACCAACGAGGTGGCCGCCGGGCAGGTGGAGGCCCTGCTAGACCGGCTGCCCCAGAGCGAAGGCGGCGTGCCCTTGTTCGTCTTCGATGCCGGCTACGATCCTGTGCAACTGCAGCGGGGGCTCACAGGCCGCCGAGCGGCGATCTTGGCGCGGCTGCGTGCCAGGCGCTGCTTCTACGCCGACCCAGTGGGACCGCCCGACAGGACCGGGCGACCTCGCCGTCACGACCCGAAGCTGGACACCAAAGATCCCGAGACGTGGCCCACGCCCACCGCCGAGCACCATTGTGAGGACCCCGGTTACGGCTCGGTGCGCGTGCGCGCCTGGACGGGATTGCACCCGAATACCCAGGAGCACCCGGGGCGTGGGACCCGTCGCCCTCGCCCCATCGTGCGCGGCACCCTGGTTTTGGTAGAGGTGGGCCGTTTGCCGCGCCCTACCCGTGAGCCCTGCTCGCTGTGGCTGTGGTGGGCCGGTCCCGGAGCGCCCGACCTCAATCTCATCTGGCGAGCATGCGTTCGCCGGTTCGACCTGGAGCACTCCTTCCGCTTCCTCAAACAAACACTCGGTTGGACCACCCCTCGCGTACGTCACCCCGAGCAGGCCGATCGGTGGACGTGGCTGGTCGTGGCCGCCTTCGCGCAGCTTAGGCTAGCTCGTCCGTGCGTGGCGGATCGGCGGCTGCCGTGGGAGAGGCGCTACGATCCCGAGCGCCTGACGCCCGTGCGGGTTCGTCGCGTCGTTTCGGCGCTTTTGCCGGAGCTTGGCACGCCCGCGAAGCCGCCGAAACCCTGCGGACGTTCACCGGGGCGACCCAAAGGGCGTCGTTCGGGCCGGGCAAAGCGCTACCCGGCCCTCAAAAAGACCGCCTGAGCCCGCGAAGACCGCGAACGGAACGTTTCGCGATGGACATAGAGCCCATCGCGAAACTCCTCGTGGTTAAAACGCAAGCTTAGTACGACCTTCGGCATAGGACCGTTCATAACCGGGTATCCGAGGATTGGATCTTCGCGGCGTCTCCGGCGGCATCTCCCGGTTGCGGGGCGCTGTAGTGGACGGTATCCGCCGCGCCGAAAGGTGCGGCGATTCGAGGGAAGGACGGGGCTATGGCGATAGTTGCTCGCGGCAGGGTGGAGAGCGCGAACGCGGAGACCTACAGCTTCGGAGACCACGCAGATTACGTGCTCGCCGAGGAGGATGGGTACGACTGGATCTACCTTCTGCGCGCGGCTTCCGTCGACCTGGCTCCCTACGAGGCCGCCCTCGTCGAGGTCAGGGGCGAGGTTGTTGGAACGGAGCCGTCGGGCAGGTTCGAGATCCTCACTGTCGAGTCCGTAAACGAGATCGGGGAGCCCGGGCAGCGGTAGGAGCCTACCAGTCGTAGGCCTCGGGGCGGCGGTTGGCGAGGGCGGGGAACTCGGCGCGGAAGCGGTCGAGGTAGTCGAGGTCGAGGGTGGCGAGGGCGAAGCCGTCCCGGTCGGGGCACTGGGCGAGGACCGTGCCCCACGGGTCGACGATCATGCTGCGTCCGTAGGTCTGGCGCCCGTCGGCCTTCCGGCCCCACTGGGCCGGGGCGACGACGTAGGCCTGGTTCTCCACGGCGCGGGCCCGGAGCAGGAGCTCCCAGTGGTCCTTGCCCGTGGCGAGGGTGAAGGCGGCGGGGACTGCCAGAACCTCGGCGCCGCGGAGGGCGAGCAGCCGGTAGAGCTCCGGGAAGCGCACGTCGTAGCAGACCGAGAGGCCGACCGTCGTCGGACCGGCCTTGGCCGTGACGATCTCGCGTCCGGGGGCGACGGTTCCGGATTCCAGGTAGTCGCGGTCGGGTGCCCTGACGTCGAAAAGGTGGATCTTCCGGTAGCTGGCCACCAGACCGCCGGACGGGTCGAAGAAGGTCGAGGTGTTGTACAAACGGTCCGTACCCGGGTCGCCCTCGAAGATCGAGCCGCCGAGCAGGTATACCTTCAGCTCGCGGGCGAGGCCCCCGAGAAATTCGGTAGTAGGCCCCGGTATGGGTTCGGCGTTCTCCCGGTACGCCTCCTGCAGGCCGTGGCAACTCCACAGCTCCGGCAGCGCGACGAGGTCTGCCCCGTCGGCGGCCGCCCGGCGAACGAGATCCTCCGCCACGCGGAAGTTCTCCGCCTTGTCCGGCGTCGACGACATCTGTATCGCCGCGGCCCTGATCTCCCTGCGTTCTTGCACCGCCACCCCTTTCTCGGGAACGGCCCACACACTAGCACGCAAGCACCCCTACTCGCCGAGCGCCCCCCGGAGCTCGCCCGCCCGGACCGGGGTCGCCCCAGCGCGCCGGACGCTTAGGCCGCCCGCGACGTTCGCGAGCCGCGCCGCGTCCACGTAGTCCCCTCCGGCGAGGCGGGCCAGGGTGAAGGCGGCGACCACCGTGTCGCCCGCCCCGGTGACGTCGAAGACCTCGCTCTTGTTTGCGACGGGAAGGTGGACCGGGGCAATTCCGGGCTCGAAGAGGCTCATGCCGTCGCCCCCGCGCGTGACGAGTAGGGCTTCCGCGCCGAGCTTCGCGCGAAGCGCCGTCCCGGCTTTCTCCACGCCCGCCTCGTCGGCGATGCGGAGACCGGCGGCCTCGGCGGTCTCTTCGAGGTTGGGGGTGGCGGCGGTGACGCCGGGGAAGTCGAGCAGACGGTGGCGGGAGTCGAGGCCGACGTAGCGCCCGTCCGCGAGGCCCCCAACAGCGCGGGCGACCGTCCGGGTGAGGGTGCCGTGGCCGTAGTCGGAGAGGATGAAGCCGTCTATGCCGCCGTCGTGCTCCCGGACGCGGCGGAGAATCTCCTCCTCTGCTTCGCGGCCCGGGGCTCCGGACCCGAGCTGGTCCACGCGGAGGAGGTGCTGGCCGAGGCCCCCGCCGTAGGTCCCGCCGGCGACGATGCGGGTCTTCGTCACGGTACGCGTCTCTTTGTCCCGGACGATCGCCTGCGTGGGGCAGCCCATCCTCCAGAGGATCTTCAGGAGCTCGTCACCGTTCGGGTCGTCCCCGATCCAACCCGCCGGGACCACCTCGGCGCCCAGGGAGACGAGGTTGGCGACCGTGTTCGCGGCGCCGCCGAGCCGGAACTCGTCCCGTTCGTGGTTCAGGATCATGACCGGATACTCGCGCGAGACGCGGCCCGCGTCGCCCACGAGGTAGTGGTCGAGCCCAAGGTCCCCGACGACCATCACCCGCAGCCCCTCGAAACCGTCTATCAGACGCGCCAGACTACCCAACGAGCCTCCTCATATCCCGGACGGCGGAGGAGTGGCTGTTCCCCCGTCGAGCATCGGTGAACCGCTCACCTCGAGTCCGCCGCGCGAGGGGACTCCCACAACGCCGCCTCGATCACCTGCCCCGGCCGCAGCCCCGGCAGGTCGAGGTGGCGGCGGGCGGCGTCGAGCACGGCATTCATTGGGAGCAGGCCGACAAGCTCCGTCTCCTCGACGCGCGCCGCGCTCTCCGGCGGAGGATCTCACGGCATCCAGAGCCTCCGCGACGGAGGTCCTTTCGACGTCCGTCAGGTTCATGGACACCTGGGCCCTCCCCCCCACCTCCAGCCCGAGCGCCTTCACGCCGGGCAAGCCGCCGTCAAGTTCCCGCACCGTGGCCGCGACGGCGCGGGCCACCCCGACGTCGCTCGTGTCCAGGTAGGCGTTGAAGGCTACGAGGAACGTCCGGGCTCCCACCGCGACGGCCCCGAGGCGTGGCCGGAGCTCGTCGGGGCCGTGGTCCGGCCTCCATTCGGGTCGTTCGGAGCGCGCGGCGAGACCGTCGTAGCCGCCCTTACGGATGCCGGCGAGGTTGCGGCGGTTGGGGGCGGTGGCGGCCTCGCCGTAGAGGTAGACGGTGAGGCCGAGCGCGCCGAGCTTCTCCCCGGCCCTCCTCGCGAGCGAGACGGCGTCCTCCATCGTCGCGCCGGAGAGCGGGACGAACGGCAGCACGTCAAGGGAGCCCATCCTGGGGTGTACACCGCTCTGGGCGGCTAAGTTTATCTCTTCGGCGCAGGCGCGGGCGAGGGCGATGGAGGCTTCGAGGAGAGGGGCTTCCTCTCCGACGAAGGTCAGAAGGCTCCGGTTGTGGTCGCTGTCGGAGTGGAGGTCGAGGATGGTTATGCCGCGGACGGCGCGGACGGCTTGGGCGATGCGGCCTATCTTCTCGGCGTCGCGCTCCTCGCTGAAGTTCGGAACGGCCTCGTAGAGCTTCTTCGTGGTCTCACCCGGCACGGGTCAGCGGGAGCCGAGCGCACGGTCGAGGTGGATTGCGGCGCTTATAAGGGAGAGGTGGGTGAAGGCCTGGGGGAAGTTGCCCAAAGCCTCGCCGGATGGCCCGATCTCCTCGGCGTAGAGGCCGAGGTGGTTGGCGTAGGAGAACATTTTCTCCAGGGCGAGGCGGGCCTCTTCGAGGCGGCCGGCCTTCGTCAGGCACTCGACGAGCCAGAAGGAACACATGCTGAAGCTCCCCTCGGAGGCGACGGTGCCGAGGCCGTCGGGGGAGGCCTCCCGGACGTTGTAGCGGTCGACGAGGGTGTCCTGGGCCAGCTCCTCCTGGATGCGGTCGAGCGTTGCGATCCAGCGCGGGTCCGTGGGCCCGACGAACTTGACCAGCGGCATGAGGAGCAGGGAGGCGTCCAGCGCCTCGCCGCCGTAGGTCTGGGTGAAGCTCCGTTTCTCGGGGTTCCACCCCTTCTCCATGATCTCCTCGTAGATCCTGTCGCGCTCGCGGGTCCAGCGGCCGTCCCCCGCGGGGAGGCCGCGCTGGTGCGAGATCCTGCCGGCCCTCTCCAGCGCCACCCAGGCCATGAGCTTGGAGGAGACAAACTGGTTGGAGCCGCCCCGGACCTCCCAGATCCCCTCGTCGGGCCGCTGCCAGTTCTCGGCGAGCCAGTCGAGGACCTTTCTGAGGTTCTGCCACAGGTCGTAGTCGAGCGGGGCCCCCCACTTGTTGTACAGGTAGGCCGCGTCGAGGACGGCCCCGTAGAGGTCGAGCTGGGTCTGCTTGTACGCCGCGTTGCCTAATCTGACAGGCTTCGAGTCCCTGTAGCCCGAGAGGTGCGAGAGCTCGGTCTCCTCGATCTCGGTCCGTCCGTCAATCCCGTAAAGGGGCTGGAGGAGGCCGTCGGCGTCGGTGTGGCAGCGGTCGCGGAGCCACCCCATGAAGTTTTTGGCCTCGCTCTCGAAGCCGATGGATATGAGGGCGTAGAGCGCGAAGGCGGCGTCGCGAAGCCAGGTGTAGCGATAATCCCAGTTGCGCTCCCCGCCGATCCACTCGGGGAGCCCCATCGTCGGGGCGGCTACGAGGGCGCCGGTCGGATGGTAGACCATGAGCTTTAGCGCGAGCGCGGAACGGTAGACGTCCTCGCGCCACCTGCCATCGTAGGTGCAGCCGGAGATCCAACGCCTCCAGTACAACATCGTTTCTTCCAGAAACCGCTCGTACGGACGCCCGTCGTCCACGCGTTCGAGCCCCTCGCCGCCCTCCAGGGTCGCGAGGATGAACGTGCGGCTCTCCCCCGCCTTGAGCGTGAAGCTGGCCCGGACGGACCCCTCGGCCCCCTTCTTGAGCGGCACGTCGGACCTGAGGCCGAGGGTATCCGGCCCAACGAAGACCGCCCCCGCTTTCCCGACGGAGACTGCGTGTCCCTGGCGGGCGTAGTCGAAGGCGGGGCGGCACTCCATCTCGAAGGTGCGCTCCCCGCGGACGACGCTGACGTTGCGCACGATCCTGTGGCGGTCGCCCTGCCCGTTCGGTATCGGCATGAAGTCGACGACCTCCGCCACGCCCTCGGCCGAGAGAAAACGCGTCAGCAGGATGTTCGTGTCCGGGAGGTAGAGCTGGCGGCTGCGCCCCGTGCCCCCCTCCGGCGCGAGCTTGAAGTGCCCGCCCTTCTCGTCGTCCAGGATCGCGGCGAAGACGCTCGGCCCGTCGAAGGATGGCAGGCACAGCCAGTCGATCGTCCCGTCCCTCCCGACGAGCGCCGCCGTGTGGAGGTCCCCGATGATCCCGTGGTCCTCGATAGGTAGATAAGCCATCAGCCCCTCACCCCATCAGCCATCTGGTCTCCGAACATCCGCGACGTTCCCCTAGACAATGTCACCCCTCCTCGACGGTCGTCCCGGCAGCATCGCACAGCGTACGCCCCACGGCGAAACCGGTCCCTTCCTAGCTTCAATACCGCACCACCAGAACGCCCCCGACGAGGATAAGGACGACGCCGAGGACCGTCAGGGGGCTGAAGGTCTGGCTGTCGGCCCCGAAGACGCCGATGGCGTCGAGGATGAGGCTGACTATAAGCTGGGAGGCGATGACCAGGGAGACCGTGCGGGCGACGCCGGTCTGTCCGGCCGCGTAGGCGATGCCGCCGAGGATGAATGCCCCGAGCAACCCCGACACGGCGGCGAGGACCACTGCCCGTGCTGTGAACTCGGGACGGGCTAGAAAAGGGTACAGGCCGCCCGCGACCACCGCCGTGGAGAGCCCCGAGATCGCGACGAGGGCGACGGGGCCGATCGTACGCTGAGAAACCGAGGTGAGCGTGGCCTGAAACGCCACCGCCACCCCGACCAGCACCGCCAAAGCAGCAAACTTCAAAGAGCCTCCCGACGCTCCCAGCACGCTCAACGACCGCCCTAAGATAGCAGAGTCCCCGGGGGCGCAAGCGTGCGAGGCCCCGAGCTCGGTCCCGGTCGAGCGGCCACGGACCTACCCACACGCCCATGTCGAGCACCAGCGTCTCGCGCCGGGAAGCGCGACGCCGATACCCGCAACCGGACCCGTAACGAGCGGGCTCGCGGTTCCCTGGCGCGCGGATTGGGTATACGGTGGTCTTGCATTTCGCGTAGGCATGGCCAAACAGAGTACGGAGGAAGAAATCATGGAAAAGCTTCTGGGCGGAACCAGGGTCAACTACCTGGGGCACGCGACCTTCAGGATCGTAACGGCGGGGGGCGAGCAGATCCTCATAGACCCGTTCCTGACCGACAACCCGCAGACCCCCGACGACCTCAAGGTCGTCAGCGATCTCGACACGATGCTCATCACCCACGGGCACTTCGACCACTTCGCCGACGCCGTCTCGATCGCGAAGGAGACTGGGGCGACCGCCGTCGCGAACTTCGAGATCTTCTCGTACCTCCAGAGCCAGGGCGTGGAGAACGCGATGCCCATGAACAAGGGCGGCACCTCCCAGATCGGCGGCGTGAAGGTGACCGCGACGGAGGCGCTCCACTCCTCCTCGATACAGATCGAGGACGGCTCCTCGATCTACGCCGGCGACGCGCAGGGGTACGTGCTGGAGTTCGAGAGCGGCTTCAAGCTCTACCACGCAGGCGACACCGCCCTCTTCGGCGACATGGCGCTTATCGGTGAGCTCTACAGCCCGGACCTCGCGCTCCTACCGATCGGCAACCAGGTGGTCATGAGCCCGTTCGAGGCCGCACATGCCGCCCGGCTCCTCGGCGTTCAGCACGTCGTCCCGATCCACTACGGAACCTTCCCGTTCGTCCCCGGCACCCCCGAGGAGTTTCAGCAGCACCTCGCCGACATCGCCCCGGGCGTCTCGGTACACGTCATGAAGCCGGGCGACGACCTGTCTTCCTAGGATTATCCGTCACTTCCGCTCTTCGGCGGCCGGCTCCTCGGGAGCTGGCCGCTTCTTTATGCGCCGGGGACGGATGAGATCACGGCCGAGAGCGCGACGAGCACGACCGCTCGCGTGAGCTCGCCGGTCGCGCCGCTGACGTCGCCGCTTATCCCGCCGAAGGCCGTTCCGGCGATGCGCAGGCAGAGCAGCACGACCGCGGGGGCGGCTAGAAACGCCGCGAGGGCGCCCCAGCCGAGCGGCAGCGCCAATAGCGCCGGCAGGACCAGGGCGAGGGCAACGGCGGAAGCCCTGCGGCCCCTGCCCTTCAGGGCGCGGACGAAGTACGCGGAAGAGGAGCCTTCCGCGGCCGGGCTCCCGAAGACCAGCGTCAGGAGCATGGCGGAGCGGGCGGCGGCCTCGGCGGCGAGGAGCGAGACCGCCGCGAGGTAGGCCGAGACGCCCGCGAGGGACGCGAGAGCGAAGAGCGTCGGGGCGTAAGCGATGAACAGCGCGCCCAGCCCGCCGACGCCGACGCGGGCGTCCTTAAGGACCTCGCGCCTGCGCGCGGGGGTGCCGCGGACCATGAGGGCGTCCCCGACGTCCAGGACGCCGTCCGTGTGGTGGAGGCCGGCGGCGATCAGGGCGGCGGCGAGCGCGAGGGAAGCGCCGACGCCGGGCGGGAAGATTTCCGCGAGGAGCAGGGCGGCACCGGGCAGGCCGGTCGCAAGCCCGATCAGGGGCAGGAGGTACGAGCTGCGGGCGGCGTCTTCCAGGGTGGCGCCGACCTTCAGGGGCAGTAGCGTGAAGAAAGAGAAGAGGGCGCGCACCTTACTTGATCCTGACCGGCATCCCCGCGACGCACAGGTATACCTCGTCGGCCGCGGCGGCGGCGCGCTGGTTTGCGGCGCCGAGCAGGTCGCGGAACCTGCGCCCCTCCGCGCTCTCCGGCACGAGGCCGAGCCCTACCTCGTCGCTGACGATCACCACGGGCTCGGTGAGCGCCACGGCACCCCGCAGAAAGGCTTCGAACTCCGCGAGCGTACCCTCGTCGGCCCCCTCGTACATCCGGGCGGAGACCCAGAGCGTGAGCGCGTCGAAGAGCACGGCCCCGTGCCCGCGCGCCGCTTCCAGAACCCCCTCCAACCCGCCCCCCGAGAGCTCGAGAAGGCCCCATCCCGACGGCCTGCGCTCCCGGTGGG
>CADCVI010000025.1 GCA_902806105.1 uncultured Rubrobacteraceae bacterium | reverse complement strand
CAGGTACGTTGCGGCCTGGCTGAGCTCGTACGCCCCGAACCGGTCGCGGATGCGGGGCGACAGGGTCTCCGTATCGCCGGTGTCGAGCTGCATCACTATCTCCGTGATCCCGTAAGGATCGAGGCCGCTCCCCATCATCAGGGGGCTGCCCCTCCACTCCCCGGCCCTCTTTGCCTCCTCGGACATCTAGCTCCCTCCTGCCTCGCCTGTCGTCGAACGGCTCCAACTATACCCGAGCGCGAGGCCCTAGGGCTATCAGAAAGGCCACAGGGGCGCGGCGGCCACGAGCAGGGGGGCCACGAGCAAGGCGGGGAGCATGTTCGCCACGCGGACCTCCTTGATCTCCAGCAGGATCAGGCCGAGTCCCAGGATCAAGACCCCCCCGGTGGCGGTCGTGGCCGAGATCATGGGCTCCGTCACCACCCCTTCCAGGAGACCGGCCGAGAGCGTGAGCGATCCCTGCACGACGAGCACGGTCCCGGCGGAGAGCAGGACCCCCCAACCGAGCACCGAGGCGAAGGAGAGCGCGGCGACGAAATCGAGCGCGCTCTTCAGGGCGAGCAGGCTGTAATCGCCGGAGAGCCCGTCTTCCAGGCTGCCGAGGATGGTAAGCGGACCGACGCAGAACAGCAGGCTGGTCGTAACGAAGGCCCGGCTCACCGGGCTCTCGCCCTTCGAGAAGCGCCTCTCCAGCCCGTCGCCGAAGCGCTTCACGGCGCCGTCGATGTCCGCAAGCTCCCCGACCACGAGACCCGAGACCACGGCAACGAGCGGCACGAGAGGGTTGTCGAACCCGACGAAGCTCTGGATGCCGACGAGAAGCGTGACGATCCCGATGGCCTGCATGGCGGTCTGGCGCATCTTCTCGGGGAGCTGTGCCCCGACGAGCACCCCTATCCCACCACCGACCAGCACGGCAACGACGTTGATAACGGTACCGAGTCCCAAATCGGGCCGGAGTATAGGCCAACCGCCGCACGCGCGCCCCCGGACTCTATACGAGGCCCGAAGAAACCAGGCTGCTGGCCCGCCCTCCCGAAGGGCCGTCCGAGACGGTGATGCGATGCTTTCGAGAGGAAGTCGACGCCACCGGCAGAGCAGGGAGGCCCGGGCCGATCCATGAAGCTGCACAGGCGCTACTCCACGGATCGGCCCCACTCAGTCCTGAGGACGCTGCCGGGACGGCCAGAGCCGAAGCTCCAAGGCTAGCGCTGTGTGCAACGCTCCGGCGTCAGCAACCGCCGCCTCCTCCCCCATCTCCGCCGAAGCCGCCGCCATCCCCCCCGAAACCACAATCACCGCCCGCGGAAGATCCCCCGTCCGTGGATCCGAAGTATGTAGCGGAGCCAACGCTGCCGGCGCGACGACGTCGCTTTCTGCGAGGCGTGGGGGGGCCTAGCACCCGCCTCTCCAGCGAGAGGTATCCGGCGAGAACGAGAATCGCCGCGACGGGGATGACCGCCAGGACGAGGTTTTCCGAGAGCACGGCGAACCCGAGTCCTACCAGGAGCGCCGCTCCCGCTACAAAAGCCCAGCGCAATATCTTCA
Source organism: uncultured Rubrobacteraceae bacterium (assembly GCA_902806105.1). Next base: position 15,319 of record CADCVI010000025.1, on the reverse strand, counting down.
TCTCAGCACCTCCGATAACCCTTCCCGGCCAGAGGAGGCAGTTCGCCTCCCCGCGACCGTATCCGCTGTTTTCGGGGCTGGCAAGAAGCTTCGACGCTGGGGAGTGGCCAAAAAACCGCCGCTGACCATCTGTATAATGCCGTCCGTTATAGTGGGTTTCGCGGGGAGTTGATCTTGGATCTCTACGAGCATCAAGGTAAGGAACTGCTGCGGCAGTACGGCATAGAAACGCTCGAAGGCGTCGTCGCCAAGACGCCCGAAGAGGCCCGGGACGCGGCCGAGAAGCTCGGGGGCACGGTGGCGGTCAAGGCTCAAGTCCTGACCGGCGGACGCGGCAAGGCGGGCGGCATCAAGGTCGTGAGCAGCCCGGACGAGGCGCGCGAGGCTGCCGAAGCCATCCTGGGCATGGATATACGAGGACACACGGTACGGCGCGTGCTCATCGAGGCCGGGGCCTCCATCGCGAGCGAGATGTACCTCTCCATCACGGTGGACCGGACGGCGAAGAAGCCCCTGATCCTGTTCTCGACCGAGGGCGGCGTGGATATCGAGGAGGTCGCCGAGAACAGCCCTGAGTCGATAGTGAAGCTGCACATCGACCCGCTCGTGGGGCTCCTCCCCTACCAGGCCCGAGAGCTACGCTTCTCTGCCGGCCTCGAGGGCGACGTGGCGAAGGGCGTCGGCAAGGTCCTGAGCAAGCTGTACGAGGCGTTCGTCGGGGCGGATGCGAGCCTCGTTGAGATCAACCCGCTCGTCGCCACGGAGGACGGGCGAGTCCTGGCGCTCGACGCCAAGGTCACGGTCGACAACTCCAGCTTGTACCGGCACAAGGACATCGCGGACCTTCACGACGTCGAGGCGGCCGACCCGCAGGAGCAGCGGGCGCAGGAGGCGGGGCTCCAGTACGTCAAGCTCGACGGGGACGTGGGCATCCTCGGGAACGGCGCGGGGCTCGTGATGAGCACGCTCGACGTGGTAGCCCAGGCCGGCGGGACGCCCGCCAACTTCCTGGACGTCGGGGGTGGTGCGGACGCCGAGAAGATCTCCTCGGCGCTCGACATCGTCACCTCGAACCCGGAGGTCAAGAGCGTCCTGTTCAACATCTTCGGCGGCATCACGCGCGGCGACGAGGTAGCCCGCGGCCTGATGACGGCGATAGAGCGCTCCAACATCGAGCTGCCGATCGTGGTGCGCCTCGACGGGACGAACGCCGAGGAGGGGCGCCGCATCCTCGCGGAGAACACCCCGAAGAACGTACACACCGAGGAGACCATGCTCGGGGCCGCCAAGCGGGCCGTCGAGCTGGGTCGCGGCTAGAGCGAGGGGGCGGAACAAAAACATGGCGATACTCGTAGACAACGACACGCGGCTCGTGGTGCAGGGGATCACGGGCCGGGAGGGCGGCTTCCACACCGGGAGGATGCTCCAGGGCAACACCAACGTCGTCGCCGGGGTCACCCCCGGCAAGGGCGGGCAGGACTTCGAGGGGGTGCCGGTCTTCGACACCGTCGAGCAGGCCGTGCGCGAGACCGGGGCGAACACGAGCGTGATCTTCGTCCCTGCCTCGTTCTCGGCCGACGCGATCTTCGAAGCCCTGGATTCCGGGATGAGGACGGTCTGCTGCATCACCGAGGGCGTGCCGGTACACGACATGCTCAAGGTCTCGGATTACATGCGGATGCTCGACGCGACGCTTATCGGCCCGAACTGCCCGGGCGTCATCTCGCCGGGCAAGTCCAACGTCTCGATCATGCCGCAGGACATCTTCCTGCCCGGCAAGGTCGGCGTCGTAAGCCGCAGCGGGACGCTCACGTACCAGATCGTCAACGAGCTGACGCAGCGCGGCATCGGCCAGTCCACGGCCGTCGGTATCGGGGGCGACCCGATCATCGGGACGGACTTTATCGAGATCCTGAAGAAGTTCGAGGCGGACCCGGAGACGGAGTGCGCCGTGATGATCGGTGAGATCGGCGGCAACGCCGAGCAGCTCGCAGCGGAGTACATCAAGTCCGAGATGAAGACGCCCGTCGTGGCGTACATCGCGGGGTTCACCGCGCCGGAGGGCAAGACGATGGGACACGCGGGCGCCATCGTCTCGGGTGGCGATACCACGGCCCAGGCGAAGAGCGAGGCCCTGAGAGCCGCCGGCATTCGCGCGGCGACGAACCCTTCCGAGGTGGCCGAGCTCGTCGCGGAGGCGATCGGGGAGGGCTAGCGAAAGATGGGCCGTAACCGCCGGGTACCGCGCAACCGCGCGACGCGCAGGCGCCTCGAGAAGAGCTACCGCCGGCGCCCCGCCCCACAGCCGGGGTCGAACCGGACCTTGTTCCTCGTTCTCGGCCTCTTCGTGCTCGCCGTGGTCGGCTTTCTGGCCCTCATCATCTACGACCTGAGGTAACACAGGCCCCGTCTCCGGCGGGGCTATACGGCACACAGCTCTCGAAGGGGGCGGGGAGGGGCGAGCTTCTGTGTCCCTCCCCGCCCCCCTTCGGTTTTCAGGCTCGGGGACCCTCCAGCCGGGAGGCTATACTCAGTGTACTTTGCTCACCGTGAGGACTGAGAGGGCGGTGGCATGCGGATAGTGATCATCGGAGCCGGGGAGGTCGGTTTCAACGCGGCCCAGGTGCTCTCCGCCGAGGGGCACGACGTGGTCGTCGTGGAACAGGACGAGGCGGTGGCCGAGAGGGCGGCCGAGGGGCTGGACGCTCTCGTGACGCAGGGGAACGGGGCTAGTCCCAGGGTGCTCCGGGAGGCCGGCGTGAAGAGGTCGGACCTGCTGGTGGCCGCGACGAACTCGGATGAGGCGAACATCATCGCGTGTCTGGCGGCCAAGTCGCAGGGGGCGCTACGGACCGTGGCCCGCATCCACAACGAGGACTACTACGACCCCAACGAGCCCTTCGTCCAGGAAGCGCTGGGCATCGACTTCGTGATCCACACCGAACAGATGGCGACCGAGGAGATCCAGGGCGCCCTCTCGCTCCCCGGAGCTGTCAACGCGGATACCTTCGCCGGTGGGCGCATAACCATCGCCGAGGTTATCCTCAAGGACGACACGCCGGCCGTGGGGTGCCGGGTTCAGGACGTGCGGTTGCCCGAGCGAAGCCTCGTAGTCGGGGTGGTCCGGCGTGGGGAGGCGCTCGTGCCCCGGGGGGATACGGTGCTGGAGGCCCGCGACAGGGTATTCCTCATCGGCGAGCGGCAGCGCATCTCCCGGATCGTCGGGGCCATCGCCACCGACACGAAACCCGTGCGCGACGTGATGATCTTCGGCGGCGGTCGCATCGGGCTGCGGCTGGCCCTGTCTTTGGAGAAGAGCGGCATCGCCGTGAAGGTCGTCGAGCGGGACGAGGCCAGGGCCCGGTATGCGGCTACGCAGCTCGGAAGGGGCCTCGTGCTCCACGACGAGGGGATCTCGCGGGATTTCCTGCTCCAGGAGCGGGTGGACCGGACGGACGCCTTCGTGGCGGTCACGGGCGACGACCGGGCGAACCTCCTGGCGGCGATGTACGCCAGCCAGCTCGGGGCGGGCCTGACCGTGGCCGGGATAAGCCGGGGCGAGTTTGCCCCGCTCGCCGATGCCCTCGGGGTGGACATCACCATCTCTCCACGTTTGCTGGCTGGCGGGGCCATCCTCCGTTTCGTGCGGCGCGGGGAGATATCGGCAGTCACCCTCTTGGAGAGCGGAGCGCAGATGATAGAGCTGACGGTCCCCGAGAGCTGCAGGATCTCCGGGCGCCCGCTCGCGGACGTGGGGTTCCCCAAGGGTGCCATCGTGGGGGCGGTGCTGAGGGGGGACGACGTGATCATCCCCAAAGGAGGGGACAAGCTCGAAGCGGGAGACCATGCCGTGGTTTTCACGTTGAGGAGCGCCGTCGACAAGGTAGAGCGCGTCTTTGCACCCTAGGGTCGTAGCGAACGCGCTCGCGGCCGTGATCTCCGCCGGGGGCGCCGCGATGTTTCTCCCGGCGATCTACGCGCTTTTTAGCGGCGACGGGAACGCGCTCTCCTTCGGTCTCCCGGCGTCGGTGACGGTGGCCCTCGGGACCGCGGTCTTCTTTCTGACCCGGGCCCCCGACAGCTACGTCTCCGGGCGGGACGTCTTCCTGATCGTGGTCCTCGGGTGGGTCGGGGTCGCGGCGATCGGCGCGGTGCCGTTCGTCCTCTCCGGGCTCATGGGGCCGGTGAACGCTTTCTTCGAGTCCATGGCAGGCTTCACCACGACCGGGGCCTCGACGGTCCTGACGCCTGAGGAGGTTGCCCCGTCGCTGCTCCTGTGGCGGAGCCTGACCCAGTGGGCCGGGGGCATAGGTATCGTGGTGCTCTTCGTGGCCGTGGCCCCGCTGGTCGGCTTCGGGGCGGCGCAACTGTACTCGGCCGAGGTCGCGAACCCGATGCCGGAGCGGGTGACGCCACGCATCCGGGAGACGGCGAAGGTTCTGGCCTACGTCTACGGCGGGCTCACCGCAGGGGGCATCGTCGCGCTGCTACTGGCCGGTATGGGACCCTTCGACGCCGTCAACCATTCCCTGGCGACCGTCTCCACCGGCGGGTTCTCGACGCGCTCGGACTCCATCGCCGCCTTCGACTCCTGGGCCATCGAGCTGGCGATCATAACGGGGATGCTGCTGTCGGGGGTAAACTTCGTCCTCTATTTCTACTTCGCCCAGGGGAGACCGGGGCGTGCCCTGGGTAACCGCGAGTTTCTGGCCTACCTGGGCATCGTGGCCGGGAGCACGGTCCTCCTGACGGCGGTCCTCTACGCCTCCGATTACGGAAGCTCGCCATTGACCGCCTTTCGGGAGGCGTCCTTCCAGACCGCGAGCCTCGCCACCGGGACCGCTTTCACTACGGCGGCGTGGGGCACGTGGGGTCCGTTCGCCCAGATTTTCTTGATGCTCCTCATGGCCGTCGGGCCCTGCGCGGGTTCGACGGGCGGGGGACTGAAGGTGATACGGGCCGTCCTCCTGGTGCGGCACGCCTGGCAGGAAGTCTTCCGCATCATCCATCCGCAGGCGGTCACCCCCCTGAAGCTCGGCAACCGCGTGATCCCCGAGCGGATGCGCGGAGCTTTCCTGGGCTTCTTCTTCGTTTACGTGGCGCTCCTGATAGCCGGGACCCTGCTCATCGCCCTGCACGGCGTACCCGTCGGCGAGGCCTTCGGGTCGGTCTTCGCGTGCCTGAACATCACGGGTACGGCCCTGGGCCCGGCCGGGGATCCCGCCTTCTACGCGGACCTGCCCGGCTCGGCGAAGGTTCTCCTTACCCTCTTCATGCTCCTCGGCCGCCTGGAGCTCTTCACGGTCCTCGTCCTCCTAACCCCGGCATTCTGGAAGGGCTAGCCTCAGTTCCCGTCCGGTCAAGGCAGGGCTCCGGCGGGATAGATGCGAAGTTGACAGCCGATGGGCGCGGGTGTATACCGCGATCCTAGCAACAACCGCAGCGCCGAACCCCCGATTAGCATCGGGGGGCGGGGGAACCAGGAACTTAGGCCTCGTGGCCTAGGGGTGAATCGCCGGAGGGCTCAGCCCGGCCGGCGTAGGGCGAGTCCTTTCGGCCCGAACCCGACAGCTAACCCCGCAGGCGCCAGAGGAAGGGACGAAATATGCGCCGGTTGGTTTGTGTTCCCGACGGCTCCGCTGCTGTTCGGCTGCGCCGGAGATGCCTTGTGGTCGGGAATCTCGCTCTGTTGACGGTCGTCCGACACGGCTCGGTCTGACCGTGGCTTCTTTGTCGGGACCGCAGAAACGCCCGAGAAGCTCTCTGGGACGCTGGCTGCTCGCCGAGCGCGTCGAGGGGATCGAGGGTCCGCAGGTCCAGGAGAGCAAAGACCAGCACTCCTGGTGGCAGGTCGTGTGCCTGACGGGGGTGGACTACTTCTCCACGCTCGGCTACATACCGGGCATCGCCATCGTGGCGGCGGGGGCGCTCTCCCCCATCGCGACCCTACTGATAGTGCTGCTGACCCTCTTCGGGATGCTGCCGATGTACAGGCGCGTCACGGAGGCCAGCCCGCACGGGCAGGGCTCCGTCGCGATGCTGGAGAACCTGCTCTCGTTCTGGAAGGGCAAGATCTTCGTCCTCTGCCTGCTCGGCTTCGTGGCGACGGCGTGGCTCGTCACCATTACGCTCTCCGCCGCGGACGCCACGGCCCACATCGTCGAGAACCCCCTGGCCCCGGAGTTCCTGCACGGCCACGAGGTGCTGATCACGCTGGGGCTGCTGGCGGCGCTCGGCGCGGTCTTTCTGAGGGGCTTCGGGGAGGCCATCTGGCTCGCGGTCGTGCTGGTCGTGGCCTTCCTGCTCCTGAACCTCGTCGTGGTCGGGTTCGGTTTCTACGAGATATGGACGAACCCCGGTATCCTCGCCGAATGGCAGGGCAGGGTATTGGACAGTTCCGGCGGCAACCCGTTGGCGGTCCTCGGGATAGCGCTGCTGGTCTTCCCACGTCTGGCGCTGGGTCTCTCGGGCTTCGAGACTGGCGTGGGCATGATGCCGCTGGTGAGGGGCAACGAGGATGACGATCCCGAGAAGCCTGCCGGCCGCATCAAAAACACGGGCAGGATGCTCCTCACCGCCGCCCTCATCATGAGCTTCTTCCTCATAACGACCAGCCTCGTCACGACCATGCTCATCCCGCCGTCGGAGTTCGGTCCGGACGGGAGCGCCAGCGACCGCGCGATGTCCTTCGTCGCCCATCAGTACCTCGGGGAGATCTTCGGTACCGCCTACGATCTCAGCACGATCTCCATCCTGTGGTTCGCCGGTGCCTCGGCTATGGCCGGGCTCTTGAACATCGTGCCCCGCTACCTGCCCCGCTACGGGATGGCGCCCGACTGGACGCGCGCTTTGAGGCCGCTGGTCCTCGTCTACACCTTCGTCGCCATCGTCATAACCGTTTACTTCCAGGCCAGCGTGGACGCGCAGAGCGGCGCGTACGCGACGGGCGTCCTCGCGATGATGACCTCGGCGGCCTTCGCTGTGACCCTCACCGCCTGGAGAGGGGGATCCAGGAAGGCGGCGCTCGCGTTCGGGGTCGTCCTCGCCGTGTTCGTCTACGCGCTCGTGGCGAACGAGATACAGCGGCCCGATGGGCTCATGATCGCCGCGTTCTTTATAGGGGCTATCGTGCTGACCTCGTTGATCTCGCGGGTGCAGCGCTCGACCGAGCTCAGGACCGAGAGGGTCGAGGTCGACGAGACGGCCCAGCGCTTCATCGACGAGGCCGCGGAGCGGGGGGAGATCCACCTCGTCGCCAACCGGCGCCGGTCCGGCAACGCCGAGGAGTACGCGGCGAAGGAGAGAGAGCAGAGGGAGGACAACCACATCCCGCCAAAGGAGCCGATCCTGTTTCTGGAGGTAAACGTGGAGGATGCCTCCGAGTTCGCCGACGTTCTGGAGGTCAAGGGGGTCGAGATCGGGGGCTACAAGGTGCTGCGCCTCAAGAGCTCGACGGTCCCGAACGCCATCGCGGCTTTCATGCTCCACGTGCGCGATACCACTGACAAGAAGCCCCACTGCTACTTTGGCTGGACGGAAGGCAACCCTATCGTGTACCTGATCCGATACCTCCTGTTTGGCGAGGGGGACACGGCCCCCGTGACCCGCGAGGTCCTGCGCGAGGCCGAGAAGGACCCCGAACGCCGGCCCGCCATCCACGTCGGAGGCTGAGCCGACCCGGCCCGGATGACGAAAGCGCTACGCAATATGTCGGTAGATTTCGCCCCCCCTCCGGTGTAGCATGATCGCGCTAAGTAACAACCAGGGGGGAACCTGTTGATACTCAACAAGACTACGATAACAATCGCGATAGTGATCCTGCTAGCGCTGGGTGCGTTCTCGGCGCGGCTGACCATGGCGCTCGTGGGTGATGGGGGTGGTTTCTTCGGTCAGAGCCCGGCCTTCGCCCAGGACGACCCAACGGAAGCTACCACCATGGAAGAAAGCACCGACTTCGACCGGACCACGAGCCAGGACTCCACCGAGGATACCCAGTACTCGACGGAGGAGACGACAACCCAGGACCAGCAGCAGTACGAGAATACTTCTAGCGACGACAGCGGCGGCACGACGCAGTACGAGACTACCCAGTACAAAACGACCCCGCTGATGGAGTCCGGCGGTCCGGAGGACGGTCCCGTGCCGCAACTGCCGAGCGGCGGGTGCCCGGACGAGTTCCCCGTAGACAAGGACGACGCCTGCTACGCTCGATAAGCTCAGGGTAGAGGCAGGAGACGGAAGCCCGGCGCGGGTCGTTCGACCGCGCCGGGCTTCCGCGTTTCCGGGGCGTGGTGGCGACGTTGGCGGCGCGCGGGTGGATCTTCCGGGTGGTTCGGGGAGGGGTTGGGGCTAGGATGCTGTGGGGAAGCTCGGAGCGCAGGGTGTTGGTCCTCGTGTTTCTGATCTCGGGCGCGGGGGTGCTCTGGATGTTCTGGGAGGCGGGCGGTGGCGCCGCCATCGCACAAGAAGACGGTGGGGATTGTACGACGGTCACCAGGATCAACGGCCGCGGCACACAAGAGAGCGAGCCCTTTCAGATCACGGGCCAGACCTTCCGGGTTCTCGAATCGGTCGAGGGGGCCACGGCCGAGGGGTCTACCGCCTATGCCCCGCTGGATGAGAGCGGCGAGCCCATCCAGCCCACCTCCACCGACGGCGGGGGATTCGGGGGCGAGGACCCGCAGTCTTACCAGACCACCGCGACCTACGAGCCCGGCCCGGGCACGTACCGCATCGGCATCCTCTCCGACAGCGCCGAGTACACCTACGAGGTTCAGGACTGCGGACTCTCCACGAGCAGCGGCGGCCTGATGGAGTCCGGCGGCCCCGAGGCCGGTCCCCTACCCATGATGCCGGACGGTACCTGTCCTTCGGAATATCCACGGATGAAGTCCGGGGCCTGCTACCGCTAGGGGCTCCCCTCACGCCCGTTGATCAGCGGGGGAAGTTGATGATCTGGCGTCCCATGAGGCTGCCGACGAGCTCGACGGCGAGCTCCGCGGTGCCGTTCCTTACGTCGAGGATGGGGTTTATCTCCACGACGTCGAGGGAGGTCACGATACCCGCCTCGTTCACGAGCTCCATGATCAGGTGCGCCTCCCGGTAGGTCAGGCCGCCCCTCACCGGGGTGCCGACGCCGGGGGCGACGTCCGGGTCCACGACGTCGAGGTCGAGGGAGAGGTGGATGCGGTCGAGGTGCGAGAGGTCCTGGAGGGCGCGACGGATCACCGTGGCAGCGCCGTACGCGTCGACGTCCTTCATCGTGTAGACGTTTACCCCGGCCTCCTTGAGGAGCTGCCGCTCTTCGGTGTCGACGGAGCGGAGGCCCACGATCGCCGCGTCGCCCGGGCGGATGCTCGCCCCGTCCCCCCCGACGCCGACGAGGTCGGGGTGGCCGCGGCCGGTGAGCACCGCGAGCGGCATGCCGTGGACGTTCCCCGAAGGGCTGGTCTCGGGGATGTTGAAGTCGGCGTGGGCGTCGACCCAGAGGACGCCGGTCCGCTCACCGGAGGCGCCCGCCACCCCGGCGACGGTGCCGATGGAGACCGAGTGATCCCCGCCCAGGAAGATCGGGAACAGCCCGCCGGAGACCATGTCGCGGGCGCGGGCGGCGACCTTCTCGCAGACGGCCCGCACGGCGCCGACGTGTTTCGTCCCCCTCGCCTCCTCGACGATCTCCGGGATGGGGGTCTCGACGTTGCCGAGGTCCGCCACGGGGTAGCCGAGATCCTCCAAAGCTCCGGCGAGGCGGGCGTAGCGCAGAGCAGACGGACCCATGTCCACGCCGCGCCTTCCCTGGCCGAGGTCCATGGGCACGCCGAGGATGCCGACGGGGCGGCGCGGGCCCTCGCCCGGCGGAAGGCCCCTAAGCAAAGGCCACGCCCCCGGAGCGGCGGGGGTCGGCGGAGGCCTCGAAGAGGCCGTCTTCGGTCCGGCGAACGGCATTGACGGCGCCGAAGAACATGGAGGGCTCGTCGTAGCCGAGGACGCGGCCGTAGAGGGAGAGGTCGGGCTTTCTGGCGCCGGCCTCGTAGGCGAAAAGGTCGCCCTCGGCGTGCAGGCGCGGGGCGAGCACGGCGCTCTGGAGCGGCATCCCGAGGTCCACGACGTTTACGAGAGCCTGAGCGATGGCGGTGGGGATGCGGGAGGCGCCGGGGGAGCCGAGGGAGATCACGTCCCCTCCCCCATCCGAGACTATCGTCGGGCTCATGCTGGAGATCAGACGCTCACCGGGCTGGAGGGCGTGGAAGCCCCTGGGGTTGAGCTCGGGCTCGCCCAGGGTGTTCCCCATCGGGATGCCGGTGCCCGGGACGACGATGCCGGAGCCGTAGCCCATGCTGGCGGTTATGGAGACGGCGAGGCCCGACTCGTCGACGCAGGAGAGGTGGGTGGTGTGCGGATGGCCGAACGCGGTCCCGACGGGCCCCGACGGACCAAAGATGCGCGCCCGCTGCGACCCGGCGTACTCCTCGCCCGTCAGCTTCTCGGCGACGCGGGCGTTTTCGGAGAGCTCGGTGTAGGCCCGTTCCCGGTCCTCCAGGGCGTACTTCATGGCGCTGGCGAGGACGTGCGCGTGCTCCTCCCGGGGGAGGTTGGCGAGGTCGTAGGCGGAGATGACGCGCAGGATCTGGGCGAGCGTAGGACCGCCGGCCGACGGCGGTCCGTTCGTGTGTATGGCCCGACCGTGGTAGTCGAAGGAGAGCGGGCGACGGACTACCGCCTCGTAGGTCGCGAGGTCCTCCTCCGTGATGATCCCGCCCATCGACAGGATGTAAGAGGAGAGGCGGCGCGCGAGCTCCCCCTCGTAGAAGAGGCCCGCGCCGGCCTCCCCTACCGCTTCGAGGGTGTCGGCGAGGTCGGGGAAGCGCACCTCCTCGCCCGTGCGATACACGCGGTCTCCTATAAAGAAGTTCTTCCGCGTCTCTTCGGTCAGCTGGAGCACCTCCGAGGCGACCTCGAACCACATGCCGCTGGTCTTGCACAGGAGGAAGCCGTCGCGGGCGAGCCGGACCGCCGGGGCGAGCGTCTCGCGCAGGGTTAGCCTGCCGTGACGACGGAGCAGGGCCTCCCACCCGCGCAAGGAGCCCGGCACGGCGCACGACGCGGCACCGACGATGGACCTCACGCCCGCACCGTACTTGAGGATCATGGTGGTCGGGCTGCCGCCGGCACCGAAGGCGGAGGCGGGGAGGCCCTTCCCGGGCATGCAGTCGTAGTAGTCGATAAGCTCCGCATCCTCGCCGGGCGCCCTGACGAGGGCGAAGCCTCCCCCCCCGATGCTGCTCATGAGGGGCTCCGTCACGCCGACCGCCGCCGCCGCCGCCACCGCGGCATCGGCGGCGTTTCCACCGGCGCTGAAGATTTCGGCTGCCGCCGCGGCGGCATAGGGGGTGCCGGCGGAGGCGGCGAAACTGGTTCCTGCGACGGGACGACCGGTCGAATCCATGCCCGCATTATAGATGCACCGTCCTCCCCCGTTCGCCAGCGCGACGGTGTAGCACCCGCGTGGCGTAGGCCACGTACTCATGCCACCTCGACGCGCAGATGCCAGGCACGCCCTCCTCCGGCACGAATACTGTGCCAACAACGAGCAGCGGACACGCGTCGATCTGGGCACGAACCGCTTCACCATCCCGGGAGTTGCCGCAATCCGTGATGGAGCAAGGGGTTGCCGGACGAATCCTCCGGCGCCGGAAACCCGTCTTCGCGTCTTCCTTTCGGCCCCGTTGCCCTGCTCCTAGTTCATCTTCTAGCCCATCTGGAGTAAGGAAAAGTTCTTCAAAATTGAAGAAGCGTCGACGGCGCACGTCCCTCATGATTGGTTGTTACATACGCAACGATCTGGGGCGAGACCGGAGGCGGAAATGCTTACCCTCAAGGCGGCACGAAAACGCGCCAGGCAGAGAAGGAAGGCTCAAATGGCCGCGATTGCCGAATCAGATACGCAGGGCCGTCCTACGGCGAAGCGACCGAGGATCCTGATATCCGTCGAACCTCGCGCGTACAGGGAGACCATCGGCGACGCCCTGCAGATTCTTCGGCCATGCGTGGAGGTAACCGTCGTCGAACCCGTCGACCTTTTGGGGGAGATCTCACGCCTGGAGCCGGCGCTGGTGATCTGCAGCGTGCCCGAAACTACGGAGGCCGGATACGGGAGGTTTGGATGGGTCGAGTACCGACCCTACGAGAGACCGGAGGCGAGGATCATCCTCGAAGGCCGCTGCTCCGAGGTGGAAGCGGTCGAGTTAGCAGATCTGCTCTCGGTAGTGGACTACTGCACGGCCGTCGCCAAGACCCCACGCTGAACGGGGTGCCGCTGAGACTTCACGCAGCGTAGGATATTATGCGAGGCCAGATGGGACGGTGGGTAGATAGCTTCGCGCAACCACTGAGGAGCGACTACGTCGATGGAACGGGCCCCGCTCGGCCCGATGCGGGCGAGCGTGCAGGGACGGTAGCGACGGGCCGACGCCCACGGTTCGGGGGGTTCCCCGGGGGCCGTCGCGGCGTCGTGGTCCTGGCGGTGCTCGTGGGATTTATCGTTTTGTCGGCCGTGGTGAGCCTGTTCACGGGAGGGGCCGGGCTCGCGGTGCTCGTACCGGACAAGCTTCACAGCAGCGAGGAGGCGGCCTCGGCGCTGACCCGGCTCTTCGCCGCGCTGGTGCTCGCCCTGTTCCTCGCGGAGCGGGAGGGCTGGCGCATGGGTTGGGTAGCGGCCGGGCTCGTGGTCCTGGGCCTCGGGCACCTGACCTTCGGTTACGTCGAGCCGATGCTACAGGACGACCCACCCGAGCTGAACGAGTCTCTCTACGAGAGCTTGACCACCCGGACCGTCGCGTGCGCGCTCTTCGCGATCGGGCTGCTCCCCGAGGCCCAGCCGCGAAGACCCGCGCGGGTAGCGCTGGGCGCCCTCGCCGCCGTGCCGGTCGTGGGGTACCTCCTGGTCTTCGAGATGCTCGACGGGGAGTCCTGGATGCCGCCGTTGACCCGGGCCGAGGGCGCGGAGGAGGTCGTGGAGCTCGGCATGTACTTCGGCTGGCTCACGCCCTGGCACTGGGCGCTCTCGACGCTGCCGCTGGTGCTGGCGATAGCGGCCGTGGTAGGAACCTTCCGGCACAACCAGCGCGGGCTCCTGCGGAGCTGGGTGCTCTTCGCGATGATCCTTTTGGCCGGTTCGATCCTGCACGAGTACATGTGGCCGACGGTCTACGGCCTCGGGGTGCTTTCTACCTCGGATCTCCTGCGTTTCGGGTTCGCGCTCGTGGTGGCCGTCGGTGGCATCGTCGAGTTGCGGCGGATCGCCTCCGAGCGGACGGCGCTCGCGGCGGAGCGGAGCGCGCTGCTCGCCACCGAGCGTGACCGGAACCGGCATCTTGCCGAGCTCGTCACCCTGAGGGCCGACTTCAGCGCGATGGTCGCCCACGAGCTGGACCGTCCGATCACGGCTATACGCTGGCTGAACGAGGTGCTCGGGGTCGAGGGGAAGGACCCCGATATCCGCGAATACGCCACCGCGGCGATAGACAAGGAGATCTCCAACCTCAACGCGCTCGTCGCCGACGTGCGGACCGCCGCCGCGGTCGAGCGCGACGACTTCGAGGTCGAGCTGGAGCCGCTGCCCCTGAAAGCCCTGCTTGCCGACGCGAAGGCGTACGCGGACTCCCTCCCCGGCCACCACCCGGTGTGCGTGGTATCCGGGGGCGGCTTCGAGACGAGCGAGCGGGTGCTGGCTGATGCAAAGCGCATCGGCCAGGTTCTCCGAAACCTGCTCTCCAACGCCGCCAAGTACTCCCCGGACGGCGGACTCATAGAGCTGCGGGCAGCGAGTGATGGGTCGGGCCGCGTCCGCATCGAGGTCGCCGACCAGGGTTCGGGCATCCATCCGGGGGACGTGCCCCTGATCTTCGAGAAGTTCGGGCGGGGCCGCGACGCGCGCGACAAGCAGGTACCTGGGGCGGGCCTCGGCCTCTACCTCTCCCGGCGGATAGTCCGGGCGCACGGCGGAGAGCTGACGGTGGACACCCGGCCCGGGGAAGGGTCCGTCTTCGGGTTCGACCTGATGGCAGCGGCGCGATGAACGAGGAGGCGATCCGGGCGGACGACCCCGGTCCGGTACGGGTCATGCTCGTGGACGACCACACCTCCTTCCGCCTGCCCCTGGCGATAGTGTTGGAGCGCGAACCGGACCTCGAGGTGGTCGCCCAGGCGGGATCTCTGGCGGAGGCGCGCGAGATGTTGCGGGGCAAGGAACCGGCGGTTGACGTGGTGCTCGTGGATCTGAACCTGCCCGACGGGTCGGGGGTGGACCTTATAGCCGACCTCCGCGTCGCGCGGCCGAACGCCGCCGCGCTCGTCCTGAGCGCCCACTCCGACCCGAGCCAGCTTGCGCGCGCGATAGAGGCGGGCGCGATGGGCATCGCGCACAAGTCTACGAGCCCGCTGGAGGTCGTCGAGTCCCTGCGCCGCCTGTACGCGGGGGAGAAACTCCTCTCTCTGCAAGAGTTCACGGCTGCCATACGGCTGGTGAGCCGCGAACGCCAGGAGGATCAGGAGGCCCGCCTCGCTATCGAACGCCTCACCTCGCGGGAACGTGAGGTCTTGCAGGCCCTCGCCGAAGGGTTGAGCGACCAGGAGATCGCCGAGAGGCTCTACGTCGGCGTCGGGACCGTCCGCAGCCACCTGAGAAGCCTCCTCCTCAAGCTCCAGGTCCAGTCGCGGCTCCAGGTCCTGGTCTTCGCGGTCCGTCATGGCCTCGTGGAGATAAAAAGGTAGCCAGACACGGGTCCTTCTCCCGTGGAAGGGCTACGACAGCCGTAGACGTGAGACCTCGTGGGAACATCGAGCCACATCCTCCACACCTGGAAGGCAAGAGGAAACCGGGCGAGCCCGTAGCGCGCTCCGCAAGTTGGAGGGACGCACTACGGTCCTGCTCCTTAGCCCTCCCCGGCTGAGTTTGCCCCATCGTCGGTAGGGATCGAACCCTGTACGGGCGCCGGCAGACTCGCCCCTCTCCGGGGGCGTGTGTCAGTTCTGAGGCGGCTGCGAACCTTCGGGCGGGGTCGGGGGCTGGACCTTGCCCGCGCCCTCTTCTATCTGTCGCCTGATGGATTCGAGGGTCGCGTCGATTCCCTCCTCCACCGGGTCACGATCGGCCGGAGCCCCTTCCTGGATGTCGTCCTCCACGGAGCGCTCGCCAAAAGAGAGGTGGACCACTACCTCGCTGCCGCCCTCGCCGCGGTTTCCGACGGTGAGCCAGCCGGAGTAGTCCCGCTCCGACTCGGCGCCCCACTCCATCCTGCGCTCGTGCTCGTCGGTGGCG